>DASVSP010000023.1:0-21445 GCA_036388065.1 Allosphingosinicella sp. | reverse complement strand
CCTCGTCCAGGTCGACAAGTTCGGCACCCGCACCTGGTTCCACTCCGACGAGCGCGGCTCGGTGATCGCGGGAAGCAACGCGACCGGCGCCAACTCGCGCATCGTCCTCTTCGACGAATATGGCAAGCGCGGCAGCGGCGGCTCCTACCGGTTCGGCTTCACCGGCCAGGTCCACCTCATCAACGACATCTACGACTACAAAGCCCGCAATTATAACGCGAGGCTGGGGAGGTTCCTGCAGACGGATCCGATCGGCTACGGCGACGGGATGAACATGTACGCCTATGTCGGTGGGGACCCGGTGAACGGAACTGATCCGAGCGGCCTGTGCAGGGACGAAAACAACGACTGGTTCGATGCTCCGACTGGCACTCGCATCTGCGACGGACACGGCCCCGCCGGTGTCTACGGGGGCATCGCGAGCCATTTGAGCGGGTTTTCGTCCGCTGGGGCCGGCGGAGCAGGCGGCCCAACTTTCGGTGAGGCGTATCAGGCGGCCCGACAGTTGGCGGGCGGCTACGGCTCGGGCGCGGTGCAGGTGGCAGAGAACTATCTCACTGGGAACGCAACCTTGGGTCAGGTCTATGTCAAACTTCTCTCAGCGGAAGTGGCAACCCAATCGGACGGTCGGGGCTACCGCGATACGTTTAGGCTTTCTAGGGATGGCACCCTAGGAACTTTAAAGGCTCTGTTTAGCGACCGAGACGTAGAAGCTGCCATGGTGCGGACATTTGACAAATCGGTGGCCGAGGGGAGAGAGTGGGGCTTCTGGATTGGGCAACGCGGAAACGACTATTTTGCATATGAGGCGAGGCCTGGGGTGGGTCCATTTATAAGCATATTCGAGTTTCGGCCCGGGGGGTCTAATATTGCTTTCCACACACATCCCTTCAAGCATCTTCCTCAAGGCCTCAGTGGCAATGATTTATTAAGAGCGAACAGAAATGAAATTCTATTTATGTCGTTGTCGAGGATCGGATACGACTGGGCAGATTACCGGAGGTAGTCATGGATTTCCGCGTCACAGCGATGATAATAATAGCAACGACAAGCTGTTCTCAAGGCAATATGACGTCAGAACGAGGTGCAAGACGTACTTCAGACCAATTCATCTCAGAGAAATATTCTATTAACGATATTTCTATATTGAAGGTAACTAAAATAGAGACGCCTAATAACTGGACCTTCATCTACGAAGCGCCTAGCGAGAATTGGGCCGGGGGCCCGTTATTAGTCACAGTCGATAAAAAAATGGGCAACATCGTTGATCATCGCGGATATCAATGAAGTATTCTGAATTCATATTAAAAGAAGCGATCCTCGAACACGGACCAGTCCGCCGCAGGTCGGCTTCACCTACGACGACCAGGGCCGCCGCTCCCGACTCGATTTCGCGAACGGGGCGGTCACGACCTACGGCTACGACCCCGTGCCCCGACTCGCCCACCTGAGCCACGATCTGGCCGGGACAACGCACGACGTCACCTTTACCTACGCCTGTAATTGCTATCGAGGGCGCATCTGTGGGCAGAGCCCTGTATAAGGTGGGCCGTGTCGGCCAGGTCAGATTTGGAAAAGACAAACTTATAATTCGGTTGGATGCCAACAAGCCTAACACGCATATTAATATTCAGGGACGCTTCGGCTCCACGAAGTTTAATTTTCACATACCCATAGGTTGGTAGACCACATGAACAGTATTCTTCTAAAAATAGAAAACATATTTAATATGGAAACATCAGGGGAAAGCTGGGAGAAAATCATATCTCTTTCTGACACATTAGTACAATATATAGTTTCGCACGATCTCATAGAATGCGTGGATCCTGTCTTATATCAATACCTTGAAGACTATGATGTAAGGATTAAGGACGCGACGTATGCCATACACCAGCTAGGGAACGTTCAAGCAAAGCTGAAAATAAACTCGTGATAAATCGCAATCTTCTTGATGAACAACGCTTCAGAAAATGATCGATGAATTTCTGGGGTTCGTCGACGACCTAACGATTTCAATTAGCGGCACTATTACAACGGCAACATCGTCGGCCGCTACATCCCAGGCCCCGGCACCCACGAACCGGTGGTCGAGGTCGTCACCGGCGAGGTGAGGCGATCCGCGAGAACGGCGCCACCTCGGGCGCCGGGGTGCTCGCGGCGTTCGGCTATGACGATCTCGGGCGGCGCACCAGCCTGGTCCGGGGCAACGGGGCGGTGACGAGCTATCAATACGACCCCGTGTCGAGGCTCGGCTCGATGACCCACGATTTCGCGGCGGCGACACACGACCTTACCCTGAGCTTCGACTACAACCCGGCCTCGCAGATCGTCTCGACGCTGCGCTCGAACGACCTCTACGCCTGGACCGGCCACGGCTCGGGAACCAGCTCGAGCACCGCCAAGGGCTCAACCGGCTGGCGCCCACGGCGGGCCCCGTGGGCGCGATCATATGTACTCTTTTCTGCGGATCGCGAGCGTAGTAAGAACAGGCATTTGAAGGGGACAAGATAATGCATGGATTTAGTCATGACATACCGCTAAAAAAACTAGTTGGCTTGACCCTGATTCAAATATGCATTGGAGCTAATGAGGTAATTTTGCGGTTTAGTGAAAATACCAACATCTTAGTTCAGTCTTTCGAGAAGTTTGTTTTGGATAATCACTTAGAGCAGTCAGGCGGAAAATTGTTAGTTCCTTATGGTTTGGGCAAAGTCGTTGAGGATGTTTCCATAATCGACAAGAAGCTGGTCAAGATTGCATTCAGTGGAGGATGTATCTTGCTCGGAGATGATTCAGATCAATTCGAGTCTCTCGTGCTTGAACTGTCAGGTAGCCGCTACATCGTCTGACCGCAATCAGGGCGGAACCGGATCATCATGCCGAACTCCGCTAACCCCGTGAGCGAGACGGACACGCGCGTTTGGCCATGACGAGCTCGGGCGGCCAGCGGCCTGACCCGGCCGGGAGGCTGTTGCGGTCAGTCCATGTGCTTGAGGCCCGCCCGCAGATAGTCCCAGCCCGTCACCAGGGTCAGGGTCGCGGCGGCCCACAGGCTGGCGAGGCCGACCCAGTGCACCCAGATCCATTGCGGCACCGCTCCGCCGAGGATCAGTGCCCCCAGGGAGACGATCTGGAAGGTCGTCTTCCACTTGGCGAGCCGGCTGACGGGGAGCGAGACCTGGATCGCGGCGAGGAACTCGCGAAGGCCCGAGACGGCGATCTCGCGGAGAAGGATGATCAGCGCCGGCACGATATGGAAGCCGTGGATGACCGGCTCGCCGCTATGCGCCCGGGCCGAGACCAGCATGACGATGACCGCGGCGACCATGATCTTGTCGGCGATCGGATCGAGGAACATGCCGAGCCTGGACACCGTGCCCTGCGCCCGGGCCAGGTAGCCGTCGAAATAGTCGGTGATCCCGACCAGGCAGTAGAGGACGAACGTGATCGCATAGTCGAACCAGCTCGGCTTCCAGAGCAGGAACACGAGCAGCGGAACCGCGAAGATCCGCGACAAGGTGAGGATGTTGGGCAAGGTCAGCATCGGTCCGCGAGAGCCTTAGCGGGTCGAGGAGCGGCTGTGAACGGTACCCGTCATCCCGGCGGAAGCCGGGACCTCGGGGAGGCCCGCCGAGACTTCTCGCCCCGAGGTCCCGGCTTTCGCCGGGATGACGGGGTAAGGCTATCCGGCCTTTCGCCGGATGACGGGAGAGAGTTTGACCCGAGCGCCGCAGCGGCTATGACCGCCTCCACATGTTCCGACGCCCACCCGCCGCCCGCGCCTGAGCGCAAGTGCAGGATTCGATCCATCTCCTGTCCAAGCGGCGCTTCCTGCCGCTGTTCGTCACCCAGTTCCTGGGGGCGTTCAACGACAATCTGTTCAAGTCCGCCATGGTGATCCTCGTCACCTACGCCATCTATTCGGACCCCACCAAGGAGGCGACGTTCAACGCCGTCGCCGGGGCGCTCTTCATCCTGCCCTTCTTCCTCTTCTCGGCGCTTGCCGGGCAACTGGCCGACGGAGGCGACAAGGCGCGGATCATCCGGATCGTGAAGACGGCCGAGATCTTCATCATGGTCGGAGGGGCGATCGGCCTGCTCCTCCACAGCATCCCGCTGCTGCTCGCCGGGCTGTTCGCGATGGGAGTCCATTCCAGCTTCTTCGGCCCGATCAAATATGCGATCCTGCCGCAGCATCTGCGGAGCGACGAAGTGCTCGCCGGAACCGGCCTGGTCGAGGCGGGCACCTACATCGCCATCCTGCTCGGGACCATCGTTGGCGGGCTGCTCGGCGCGGACCATGCCCACATCGCCGCCGGAGGGGTGCTGCTGGTCGCGGCCGCCGGCTGGTTCGCGGGCCGCCAGGTGCCGCCGGCGCCCCCTGAAGCGGACGCTCCGCCGGCCAAGATGGACTGGCACATCATCCGCGCCTCGATCACGCTGGTGAACGCGACGCTCCATATCCCGCGACTGTTCCTCGCCATCGTGTGCATCAGCTTCTTCTGGATGATGGGCGCGATCCTCGCCGCCCAGTTCCCGCCGCTGGTCAAGAACGTGTTCCACGCCAACGAGCAGGTGGCGACGCTCTTCCTCGCCATCTTCTCGGTCGGGGTGGGCCTCGGCTCGGTGCTGATCAACCGGCTGCTCAAGGGCCGGGTCCTGGCCGTTTATTCGCCCGCGTCGGCCATCGCCATGGGCCTCTTCATCACCCACCTCTACTACAATTCGCTCGCCTGGCCGATGCAGGGCCCGGAGCTGATCGACCTGCGTACCTTCATCCGAATCCCCCAGGCCGAATGGGTGATGTTCGACCTATTCGGGGTCGCCGTCTCCGGCGGAATGTTCGTCGTTCCGCTCTACGCCTTCCTCACCACGACCGTCCCCAAGTCGGAGACGGCACGCACCGTGGCCGCCAACAACATCGTCAATTCGGGCGGAATGGTGCTCGCCGCGATCATCCTCACCGGACTCGTCCAGCTGGGCGTGTCGATCGAGGAGACGCTGCTTCTGGTCGCGGTCTCGAGCCTCGGCGCGGCGTGGCTGGCCTGGAAGCTGCACAAAGCCTGCGACGAGCCCCACCGTCGCGCGCCGCCTTTACCCTGAACGCAATTTTTCCGCCCACGACCCCAAGCGAAGCCCGGCTCGAGCCCGGATCCTGAAAAGGTTCGGCACGCCGGTGTGGTCAGTCAGGACTGACGGGAGAAAAAGCGGGGCGCGTACCGTATGCGGACGGGACGCGCCCCCAGGCGATCAAGCCAGGAACGTGGAGAAGAAGACCAGGCCCCCGGCGAAGGTCAGGAGGAAGAGTCTGACGTCTTCGGAGGCGGGAATCAATCGGTCCATGACCAGGGGTTAACGCGCTCTTTACCAGACCGGCAAGAGGCCGGAGCCGCCCTCCCCGGCCGTGTCCCGCCGCGGCACAGGGGCGCGGGCGATGGTTCCTGTTCTCTGCCTCGCCATGGCCACGCCATGGGGAAGCAGAAGGCTTACCGGGCCGTCCTGAAGAACAGATGCCCGCCGATCACCCGCACCGGCGCGAGCCCCGACGACCAGCGCGGCGATACCGCCGCCGTGTGGTAGAAGAGCGCGCCGGCGGTCGGGTCGGACGACGCTCCGGACAGAATGTCCGCGGCGAGGCGCCTGGCCTGCAGCCACATGCGATGATCCTCGCTGCCCTCGCGCAGCGTGTCGATGTTCATCATCGCCGGATAATTGGGATCGTTCCTGTTCCAGGCGCTGAACTGCCAGGCCGCGCTCACCGTCTCGGTGGCATATTTGCCGTGAGTGCCCGCCCGGCGGCGATTGTCGATGACATGGCCGACCGCCCGCATCGCTTCCTCGCCGCCGTTTCGGGCCTCGCCCCACATGGTGAGAGCCATCCAGTGAGCGTCGACGACGTCGATCTCCTCAACCGGAACGACCTCTGCGGTCGGCGCCGGCGGCGCTTCGGGTTCGGCGGCGGGTCGCTCGACATGGGGCTGAAGCGGCCGGGTCCACTCGCCCCAGCTCGCGCGCTCCTGCTTGGCCGGAGCGGCGGGCAAAGCGGGTCCGTCGCCCTGAGCCCGGGCGGCCGCGATCGCAACGATTACAGCGGCAATCCCCGCCCCCGCAGCCCATTTCATAATGAATATAATGCCTTAATTTGAAGCGTTTGGCTAGTACCCAGAGTCGATTTCAAGGATCGCCGTCACGCAGAGGATATCGGCTGCTCCCTCGAAAAGGCTTTGCGCGCGCCCTACCTAAGGCCGGCAGCATCCTTCGGAGGGTAGAAACATGAATCAAGGAACGCCTCCTTACATGGTCTTTGCCGGAAACGAAGAATCCACCCACCATGATAGCCTCAAGTCTGCGGTCGAAGCGGCGAGCGACATGGACGAGGAAGGCGCTAGGATCCCATTTCACGGCTCAGCGCAGCTGGACACCCGAGGTCGATGTATCGAGCCGCCTCCGCGCCCTCGTGTCGCCGAGCAAATAGGCATTGAGGAACAGGATGGTTACGTCCGCCGCGTGGACGAAGTTCTCCTGTTTGCCGCCAACAATCAAATCATGCTCGGCACCCGGCAACACCAATGCGTAGCGGCCGCCCGGCGGCGCCCCTCGATAGGCGGCTAGATGGTCCTCCCAGTTGCTGACGAAGCCCGGTATGAGATCGGCCGTCCCGGTGACGGTCAATGAGGGCACCGCCACCGTGCTGAAGGCGACTTTCGGCTGTACCAGCCCTGGAATGATGCCCGGCGACGAGAAGCTCACCACCGCCCGCACCCCGTGGGCCCGCGCATCGGTGATATAGCGTAGCGCACCGCCCTGCATCTGGGCGAAAAGCGCCCCATAACTATGCCCCACGGCCGCCAGAGGCAGGTCTGGAAAGCGCTCCGCCGCTGCCCGCGCCGCCGCACCGACGTCGGCAATCCGCTCGCCGAATGCGGTCTGCAGGTTGTAACGGGCATGCTCCGCATTCTGCGGCGAATCGACGTGCACCGGCGCCATGACGGCATAGCCGGCGGCGTTCAGCCGGGCGAACAGGGGCAAGTAGCGATCAGGTGATCCGCTGGCGCCATGGCCGAACACCAGAACGCCCCTGGGCCGCGCTGGGGCGAACACCTGTATCTGGACCTGCCGTGTTTCCGTGGCGCGAGCCGTGATGATCTCCGGCGTTGCCGCGCTCGCCCCAACCGCCCCGGGCGCCGCCGCCGGTGTGACCGGCGCACATGCGGACAAAGCCAAAGCGCTAAGTACCGCCACACCTGTTGCAAGTCTCACGATGAGCCTGTTCCTTGAATAGCTAAAATGACGCATGAGAACCGGGGCAACAGATCACCGTTCTCCTTCCGCCCGCAAACAGCGATTCCGGTCCGAAACGCGAATGTCCGCTTTCCGCGCCATCGCGGACATTGCCGGAGAGAGCGATGATCAGTGCGTCGCCTGGTAAAGAGCTCGACCGATTTCGATCCCGGCCAGAAGGATGAACACGAGACAGACGATGCTGCCCAGCGCCTGTTCGCCCCGGGTCCTACCCTGCCACCAAAGGTTTGGATCCTGCATGCGGCGTCGGGTAGTGGAAGCAACCTGACAAGGCAACGCCCTCCCGCGAGGGATCCAGAGCCCATGAACGAGCGGCCCCTCAGCGATGCGATCCGTCAGCTTCCGCCAGTTGCGGAAATTCGCCTGACGACAGCCATGCGCCGGCTAAGGCGCCTCAAACGAGGCGAGGGCCAGGGCGCCAAGTCCCCGCAATTCCCTCAAGTTTTTCGCTTGAATGGTGGAGCCGAGGGGGATCGAACCCCTGACCTCTGCAATGCCATTGCAGCGCTCTCCCAGCTGAGCTACGGCCCCGAACCTTTTCGCCGCCCCTGGGAGGGCGGCTGCGGCGCCGGATTTAGGGGACGCCGCTTCGTACTGCAACCCGTCATTGCGAGCCGAGCGAAGCAATCCAGAATGCGGCCGTCGCCGGCGCCGGAGTGGATTGCCGCGTCGCTGCCGCAAAGCGGCAGTTTACCCAGAGCGGCGCCGCGTGCGGCGTCGAAGGGCTCCTCGCACTGAAGGGCTCGGGTGAAAGTACCAATTTCACCCGCTTACCTTATACCTCCTCGTCGTCGTCCCCCGCTCCGGGCACTCCGATATCGTCGTCGCCGCCCAGATCGACCTCGTCGTCCGGATTCTCCTCGGCATCCTCGTCGATGACGAGGTCCTCGGCGGCGAGATCGGCATCCTCCTTCTCGTCGACGACGACCTCCTTCTTCGGGGCGTCGTACGGCAAGGGCTGCTTGGACTTGAGCACGGGCTCGGGATCCCAGGCGACTCCGCAGGCGAGGCAGGTGATCGGATCGTCCTTGCCGAGATCGTAAAAGCGGACGCCGCACTTGGGACAAGTGCGCTTCGTGCCCCATTCAGGCTTCACCATCGGTGAAAGGTCTCCACTGCAAAATTGGAAATGACGGCCGCTTCCGACCGGATGCGGCGCGCTTGCCACATGGGATGCCCGCTGTCAAAGCCAAGGCCGATGGAGAGAAGCGGGCCCCGGCCGACCGTGTTTGGAGCCTCCGGCCCGCTTCGCGGAACGATCCGGGTCCCCGGCGACAAGTCGATCTCCCACCGCGCCCTGATCTGCGCCGCCATGGCCATCGGCCGGAGCCGGATCGAAGGATTGTCGGAAGGGGGAGACGTACGCTCAACGGCCGCGGCGCTTCGGGCGATGGGAGTCCGGATCGCCCGCGAGGGCTCGGCCTGGGCCGTCGACGGGGTCGGCGCCGGCGGCCTCCTCCAGCCCGAGATCGCACTCAACATGGGCAATAGCGGCACCTCGGCGCGCCTCCTGATGGGACTCGTCGCCTCGCACCCGATCTCCGCCGTCTTCACCGGCGATTCCTCGCTTTCGAGACGGCCGATGGAGCGGGTGGCTGCGCCGCTGCGTCGGATCGGGGCCGAGGTGACGGCGGCCCCCGGCGGCCGGCTGCCTCTGACGGTTCGCGGCCTCTGTCCCGCCGTTCCGCGAACGCACCTCATGGAAGTGCCTTCCGCCCAGGTGAAATCGGCCCTTCTCCTCGCCGCGCTCAACATTCCGGGCCCCACCCGGATCGTCGAGCCGGTCCCAACCCGAGACCATAGCGAGCGCATGCTGGCCGCGTTCGGCGCCGACATCTCGGTCGACGGCGACGGGATCGTCCTGCGCGGCGAAGCCGATCTCGCCCCCCGGGCGCTGACCGTTCCGGGCGACCCTTCCGCCGCCGCCTTCCTCGCCGTCGCAGCGCTGGTCGTCCCGGGCTCGGAGCTGCGCATCGAAGGCGTTGGAATGAACCCGTCGCGCACCGGATTGTTCGAGCTCCTCGCCGAGATGGGCGGGGACATCGCGGTCTCGAACCGGCGCGATTTCGGCGGGGAGCCGGTCGCGGACCTGGCCGTCCGCCATTCGCCGCTGCGCGCGGTGGAGGTGCCGCCCGCGCTGGCGCCCAGGATGATCGACGAATTCCCGATCCTGTTCGTCGCCGCCGCCTTTGCCCAGGGAACGACTCGCGCCCAGGGGCTCGCCGAGCTCCGGCTCAAGGAATCGGACCGGATAGCGGCCATGGCCGCCGGCCTTCGGGCGATCGGAGCGCGGGTCGAGGAAAGCGCGGACGGCCTCGCCGTCTCGGGCAGCGGCGGCGATCCGCTCGCGGGCGGAGCGCCGATCGACCCCTGCCTCGACCACCGGGTCGCGATGAGCTTCGCGGTGGCTGGCCTCAATTCGAGTCAGCCGGTAACGGTCGCCGACATGACCTGCGCGGACACCAGCTTCCCCGGCTTCGCCGCCCTGCTCGAGGAGTGTGCGCGATGATCGTCGCCGTCGATGGCCCGGCCGCCAGCGGAAAGGGCACGATCGCCAAGGCGCTCGCCCGCCATTACGGGCTGCCGCACATGGATACGGGCCTTCTCTACCGGGCCGTCGCCCTCAACCTGCTGCGCTTCGGCGGGGATCCCGAGAGCGAGTTCGCCGCCGCCCGGGCCTGCGACTTCTCGCAGACCGACTTCGACGATCCGGAGCTGAAGAGCGAGGCGGCAGGCGGAGTCGCCTCGCGGATCTCGGCCTATCCGCTGGTCCGGGCCGCGCTCGCCGAGCGGCAGCGCGATTTCGCCGACCGTGAAGGCGGCGCCGTCCTCGACGGCCGCGACATCGGCACCGTCATCGCGCCTCACGCCGAGGCCAAGCTCTTCGTCACCGCCGCCCCCGAAGTGCGCGCCCGCCGCCGCTTCGACGAGCTCACCCGAATGGGCCTCTCGGTCCATTACGAGGACGTCCTCCTCGACATCCGCGCCCGCGACCAACGCGACATGGGCCGAACCGCGGCGCCGCTCGTAAAGGCGGAGGATGCGGTGCTTCTGGATACGAGCGGGATGGGCGTCGAGGAGGCCATACGGGCCGCGATCGATGCTGTGGAACGGCGTGTTGGCGCCCGATCCGGATCATACTGAGCACTCGAGGCCGCCGCCCGACGCGCTCGATTCTCCGGTAACAGGGCGATTTCCAACTAATCCCCTCGCCTGAATTTCCCTTTGCGGTTAGGACGAGGGGATGAACCATGACATCGAATGGCTAGCGAAAACCGCGATAGATTGCGGCTTCCGGGTTCACGACGACATAGGACCGGGATTGCTGGAATCGGCCTATCAGGCCTTTCTGGCGGCACTTCTGTTAGAGCGGGGACTCCGCGTCGAGGTGCAAAAGCCTGTGCCTGTCTCCTATCGCGGCGTGCTGGTCCGCGACGCGTTTCGTGCCGACCTCCTAATCGAGGGAGGACTCGTCATAGAGATCAAATCTGTGGAACGGCTGGCACCGGTGCACTCCAAGCAATTGCTCACCTACCTCCGGCTGATGAACCAGCCTTTGGGCCTCCTCATGAATTTCGGTGCGGACCTCTTCCGCGACGGCCTAAGGCGGATAATCAACAATCGAAGTGCCTACGTCGCACCCCTGGCTTGATTTCACCCAAAGCACCAAAGGACCAAAGAGGCCAGGGGCGACATGGGGTCGGGAGCAGAGGATTGATCATGATTGGAGCGACGCAGTCGCTCCTGAAAAGCTCGGCGGCGTCGATAGCCTTAGGCGCTCTAACCGCGTCGTCGCCTTTGGTCCTTTGGTGCTTTGGGTGAAACACGATCTCGGATCGAGCCTCCCCTCAATCCAGCCCCACTAGCAGCTCGTTCACCCGCCCCGCAGGAGCCGTCACGAAGGGCGGGGAATGTCGCACTTGTCCGATTTGGCCGAGGCAGACCTGTTTCGCGACGGCCTAAGGCTGATAATCAACAATCGAAGTGCCCATGTCGCACCCCTGGCTTGATTTCACCCAAAGCACCAAAGGACCAAAGGGGCCAGAGGGCGACATCGGGTCGGGAGCAGAGGGTTGATCATGATTGGAGCGACGCAGTCGCTCCTGAAAAGGCTCGGCGGGGTCGATCGCCCTCAGGCCGGCTAACCGCGTCGGCGCCTTTGGTCCTTTGGTGCTTTGGGTGAAACCTAACCTCCGATCGAGCCTCCGGTCGATCCAGCCCCTAGTAGCTCGTTCACCGCCCTCAGGAGCAGTCACGAAGGGTCGGGAATGTCGCGCTCGTCCTATTTCACCGAGACCTCGCCTTCGCGCCGCCGCGGTCCTTCGCGCCCGGCGCATCCGAGTTCGCGATCAATGTGCCGTTGTCGTCGAGTATCTCTGTCGAGGGCTTGTTCGTGCCGGTCGCCTTCTTTGCCATTGCCTGTCCTTCATGAAGTGTCCGCCAAGGAACGGCCCTCGGCTCAATCCAGCCCCGCCAGCAGCTCGTTCACCCGCCGCTCCGCGTCGGCGAGGGCGCGCTTCGTCGACTTCTGCCCGTTGAACGCGGCTGCGACCTCCTCGCCGACCAGCCCTTCGATCGCGTTCTGGCGCTGAACTCCACCGGGTAGCGGCCGTCCAGTGCTTGCGACCGGAGCGATGTTCGTCCGGTGCGGAAGCGCCTTGAAGGCCGGGCTGTCCACCACGGCCTTGAAGGCGGGAAGATGGCCGGTCCGGGCCCAGTCGAAATTATGCTCCGCTATGAACCGGAAGAACCGGCCGATCGCCCGGCGCTGCTCGGGACTCCGTTCACGCTTCGGCACCACCCAGGCATGGCCGCTCGCATAGCTCACCTCCGCGCCCCACAGCCGGGGATAGGGGTAGACGGTGTAGCTTTTGTGGAGCGGCCGCCCGGGCGTGTTCGATTCCGCCTCGAACTGGCCGATCATCCAGGTCCCGGTCGGGTAGATCCCGCCTTCGCCGGACATGAAGCTTGCGATCGCCGCGGGCGTGTCCTGGTTGCGCGTGCTCGTGCCGGAGGCGGTGATCGCCCGGAAGAAATCGACGATCCGCTCTGCCTCCGGAGTCTGCAGGCGGATCGTCTTGGGCGTCGGGAAAAGCACCGCGTCCTGCGCCAGCAGATAAGTGTAGAGGTTGCGGGCGGCATAGGCATTGTCGCCCACCAGGCTCTGGATCAGGTAGGGCTTGCCGGTCTTCGCCGTGAACTGGCGCGCGTGCGCCATCATCTCCTCCGGCGAGGTGGGCAGCACCGGCTTGCCGTCCTTCATCAGGCCCGCCTCGGCGAACAGCTTCGTGTTGATGTGAAACAGCCCGCCATGCGTGTCGAACGGAAGGCCGTAGAGCCGCGCTCCGATCGTCACCGCCCCCCGGCTCGCATCGGTAAGGGCCGAAGGCGCGATCCCGGCCTCCGCCAGATAGGGCTCGACCGGCTCCAGCAGGCCCTCCGCGGCATAGTCGGAGATCATTCCGGTATGCATGGTGACGAGGTCGGGCGGGTCCCTCGCCGCCATCTGCGCCGACAGCTGGGGATAGCCGGGCCAGGCGACGACGTTGCTGCTGACGTGGACGTCGGGATTGTCGGCGTTGAACTTGTTGATCATCGCGGTGACGATCCCGCACTCGCCCTCGACCTTCGAGACGTCGGTGACGGCGCCATATTGGGCGCCGCACTCGCCGAAGAAGCGCTGCAGATAAATCTCGGCGCGCCGGTCCTTGCCGCCGCCGTCGCCGCAGCTTGCGAGCGCGAGCGCGGCGAGGAGGATTACGCCCCATCCTCCCCCTCTCCCGCCCTTCGCGGGAGAGGGGGAGGATGGGCCCGCCGCGAAGCGGTGGGAGGTGAGGGTCTGTACCGCGGAGTCGGCAAGACCCTCACCTCCCATCGCCGTCGGCGATGGGCCCCTCCTCTCCCGCGGAAAGCGGGAGAGGGGATTGAGCTGCAGGAGCCCCCTCACCTCACCGCCGTCCCCGCCATCGCCCGGACGATCTGCTTCTGGAACAGGATGTAGACGATGAAGATCGGGATCGAGGCGAACACCGCCTGAGCCATCAGGAAGCCGAGCCCGGACGTCTGCGCATAGTTCATCTGGGCCGCGGCCAGTCCGACGGTGAGCGTGTACATGTCGCTCCTCGTCGCGGAGATGAGCGGCCACCAATAAGCGTTCCAGGTGCCGAGGAAGGTGAACACGCCCAGCGTCGCCTGCGCCGGCAAAGTGAGCGGAAGAACCACCTTCCAGAACAGCTTCAGCCGCGACGCCCCGTCGAGCATCGCCGCTTCGTCCAGGTCCCTCGGGATCGCCCGCATATACTGGGTCATGAAGAAGACCCCGAACGGCCCTGCAAGCCCGGGCAGGATCAGCCCCGGATAGCTGTTGTGGAGCCTCAGCTCCGCGAACAGCTGATGCTGCGGAAGGATGACCGCCTGCTCGGGAATGGCGAGCCCGAGCAGCACGAAGATGAAGAGCGTCCGACGGAACGGGAATTCGAGGCGGGCGAAGCCGTAGCCGGCAAGGCTGCACAGGACGAGTACTCCCAGCGTCGTCCCGCCCGACACGATGAGGCTGTTGATCAGCCATCGGAACACCTGGTTCCCCTGAAGGATCGAACGGTAATTCTCGAGCGTGTAGGGCGGCGAAAGCGCCGCTCCGCTGTTGCCGATCAGAGCCTCGTTCGCCTTGAGCGAGAGCAGCAAGGTCCAGATCAGCGGCGCGAGCATCACGAACGCCGCGAGCAGGATCGCGAGCAGCGTCAGCGGCTGCCACCCGGTGCGGCTAGGCTGCGTCGACATCGAGCCTCGCCTTGCTTTCTTCAAATCCTGCCCTGCATTTGCAGGGGAGGGGGACCACCCGCAGGGTGGTGGAGGGGATCTTCCAGACTCCGAAGAACCCCTCCACCAGGCTTCGCCTGGTCCCCCTCCCCCGGAAAACCGGTGGAGGATTTAAGGGGGGTCGCCGCACCCTACCGGCCACGCTCGTCCTCCGATCCGCGCATCGTCGTCATATATTGGGTGAGGGTGATCATCACGATGAGCAGGAACAGCACCTCCGCCGCGGCCGTGGCGTAACCCAGCTCCCACCGGCCAAAGGCGGCTTCGAACATGAACAAGACCATCGTCCGGGTCGCCCCGCCCGGACCGCCGCCGGTAAGCAATTGCGCTTGGCCGAAGATCTGAAGCTGGGCCGCGGTCTGGAGCATGACGACGAGGACGACGGTGCGCTTCAGCGCTGGCAAGGTCACCCGCCGGAGCGTCGTCCAGCGGCTCGCCCGGTCGAGCGCCGCGGCTTCGTAGACGTCGCCGGGTATCTGCTGCAGTCCGGCCAGGAACAGCATCATCGGCAGGCCGATCGACCACCAGATGGTGGCGATGGCGAGCGCCCAGAGCGACCAGGTCGGGTGGCTGAGGAACGGGATCGGTTCGGCGCCGAGCGCCTGCGCCGTCTCGCCCAGGAGCCCGGCGTCCGGAGCAAGCACGAAGCGCCAGATCAATGTGACGATGGTGACCGAAAGCACCGAGGAGGAGAAGAACACGCCCCTGAAGACGGCCGCCCCGCGGGTCGCGCGGTTGAGGGCGAGCGCCAGCGCCAGGGCAAGCACCGTCAGCAGCGGAACGATCATCAAAGCGAGCACGAAGGTGTTGAGGATCGAGCGAACGAAGGTCTCGTCGGCGAACAGCCGGGCATAATTGTCGAGCCCGACGAAGGTGCCTCCGCCGAACAGGTCGACCCGTTGCGTGCTGAGCGCCATCCCCCTCAGCAGCGGATAGATCAGGATGACGACATAGGCGGCGAGGAAGGGCAGGACGAACAGCATCCCGCTCCAGTCTCGGCTTCTGTGTTGCGCCGACATCATCCCTCTCCCGCTTTTCGCGGGAGAGGAGGGGCCCGCCGCGAAGCGGTGGGAAGTGAGGGTCTTTCTGACTCTGCGGAAAAGACTCTCACCTCCCACGCTTCGCTTGGGCCCCTCCTCTCCCGTAAGGACGGGAGAGGGTCTGTGTCGCTCAAGGCCGAAATCATTCGCCCTGAGCCTCTGAATGATGGCCGAGCCCGTCGGGGCCGAAGATATGCGCCGAGCCGCCCTCGATCCTGAGCCCGATCGTGTCTCCGATCCTGACCCGGCTCACTCCCTCGTCCTCGGCGGTGATCGCCTGCCCGTCGGCGAGACGGGCGTAGATCAAGGTCCGTTCGCCCAGCCGCTCGACCAGCTCGACCTTGGCCGCGGTCCCGCTCGCCCCGCCGCCGGCGACCCGGACGCTTTCCGGCCTCAGTCCGATCTGAAGCGGCCCCTCCGCCGGAAGCCCCGCCCGAGGCACCCGGGTCTCGACTTCCGATCCGTCGCCGAGGCTAACCCGGGCGAACTCGCCGCCGCCCTCCACCAGAGTCGCCGGAGCGAGCGCCATCGCCGGCGATCCGACGAAGCGCGCGACGAAGGTGTTGGCGGGCCGGGCGTAGATCTCCATCGGCGCTCCCACCTGCTGGATCTTCCGATCGTTCATCACCACGATCCGGTCGGCCAGGGTCATTGCCTCGGCCTGGTCGTGGGTCACCATGATGAACGCCGCGTCCACCCGCTGGCGAAGCTGGGCGAGCTCCACCCGAGTCCGCATCCTCAGCGCCGCGTCGAGGTTGGACAGCGGCTCGTCGAGAAGGAACAGCTTGGGATTCTTGACGATCGCGCGCCCGATGGCGACCCGCTGGCGCTGCCCGCCCGACATCTGCCCCGGCTTCTTGTCGAGCTGGCTCTCGATCTCGAGCACCCGGGCCGCTTCGGCCACGCGCGCCTCGATCTCGTCTTTCGGCACCTTCGCGTTCCTCAGCCCGAACGCCATGTTCTCGCGCACCGTCATGTGCGGGTAGAGCGCATAATGCTGGAACACCATCGCCACGCCGCGATCGCCCGGCCGCCGCTGATCGATCCGCTCCCCCTCGAGCCGGACCTCGCCCGCGTCGGCCGTCTCCAGCCCCGCGATGATCCGAAGCAGGGTCGACTTGCCGGAGCCGGACGGCCCAAGAAAGGCGACGAACTCCTTCGGCTCCATGGTCAGCGAGACGTCGTCCAGAACGAGAGTCTCGCCATAGGCCTTGCTGACGTTGCTAAGCTCCAGACTGGCCAATGCTTTCCCCTTCGAGCGGGCGATTTGTCGGACAAGTCAGGAGCGCCGTCAATGGGCGGCGGACGCATGGCGCGACGCCGGAGCCGATCCCCTCGTCATCCATCGCCAGCCGGCCGGCGAACCCCGTATACATTCACCGTTTTCGGCATCGTGACACTTCAGGCTCGCTCCGGGACCCTGCCTTCCAGCAGCAGCATATTGCCCTGCAGATCGGCCCGGCTTTCCGGGAAGACCCGATCGAACTCGTCGCGCATCGCTTCCCAGCGCCTCGGTTCGGCGGCCTCGCCCCGGTCATGCAGCTGAGCCAGCATCCTGTCACCCAGGGAGCGGCCGGCCAGGGCCAGCCCGGTCGCGAAGACTCGCCCGCCAGGCGCGGTGACCCGCCGAAGCTCAGGGAGCAGGGGCGATCCTGCCTCGAAGAGATGCAACAATCCCCATGCCATGGTCGTCTCGAACACCTGATCGCCGAACGGCATTGCGAGCGCGTCGCCCTGGAGGAAGCGCCCGTTCGGCAGCCGTCGCCGGGCGCGCCGCAACATGCCGAGCGATCGGTCGAACAACAGCAAGCGGTCGGACCGCCGGGTCCGGTAGACGCCGGCCGTGAAGCATAACGAGCCGCAGGCGCAGTCCAGAACCTCGCCCTCCGCTGCCGTTTCCAGGGCGCTCCGCGCGGCGTCGGCATATCGCGACGGCCAGCTGCCCCACACCAGCCGGTTGTAGAGCGCATTCCCAACGACCAGGTCGTAGAGCCCCGCGATCTTGTCGTAACCGGCCGGTCTTTCGTCCGGGGGCAGAACGGTTGCGATGCCATGGGAAAGAGGCTGCGGATCGACACCCGGCTTGAACATCCGCTCGGTCAGCATCGGGTTCCACTCAGTCATTGCTCGGCTCTTCCGCTTTCGCCGAGACGCTGCCGGCTCGCCGCGCAAGCCGCGGGTTCGCACAAAGGCACAAAGGCACAAAGTGTGCTTTCCGGCTCAGCGCCGCGGATGACCCCGGGCGGAGTGCAATGGAGGCCCTGTGTCGAGAAGGACCGCTCCCCGCGCTCCCGCACGCGGCGGCCCCCTCGTGCCTTTGTGCCTTTGTGCCTACCGAAAGCAGCCTCTCCACTGCCCTGCGCCGTCAATTTCCTTCCACCCCCGGATAGGGCCTCTCCTTCAGCATCCCCGCGAGGTGCGCCGCATTCCCCGCCGCCATCGCGGCCGTGTCCATCACCTTGTCCGGGATATTCGGCAAATCCTGGAAGTCGACGCTGCCCATCGCCTCGCCGACCCAATAAGCCGTCGCCAAAGCCGGAACCGTCCAGCCCGTGTCCGACAAAGCCTGGTAGAGCTGGGCCGAGACGCAATGGGCGCCGTCCTCGTTTCCGACCACCGCGACCAGCGCGATCTTGCCGAAGCTCGGCATCCGGCCGCGCTCGTCCGTCTCCGAGATGAAGGCGTCCATCCGCTCGAGGACCCTCTTGGCGAGGCTCGACATCTGCCCCATCCAGATCGGGGTCCCAAAGATGAGGATGTCGGCCTCGAGGATCCGGCGCCTCAGCCCGGGCCACTCGTCCCCCTCCCCTTCGTCGGACGTCACTCCCGGCTTCACCTCATGATCGGCGATCCGGATCGTCCCCCGGAACTCGACGCCGCGCTTCTTGAGCTCCGAGACAAGCAGGCCGATCATCTTGTCGGTCGACGAGCTTTCGCCGCTGCTGCGCTTCAGCGTGCAATTGACGGCGATTGCGGTGAGGGTCATGTCGGCGCTCTTTTCGGGCGGTGCGGAAGCGGTCGCGGGCTTCGGCGGGGACGGCAAGCCCGGTAAACCCGTAGGGGCGCGCGAAGGTCCCTAGCCGGGCCGCGGCCCGAACAGGATCAGCGCCGCTCCACCGACGCAAAGCGCCGCTCCGAGCACGTCCCACCGGTCCGGCCTCGCCCCTTCCACGGCCCAAAGCCAGAGGATCGAGGCGACGATGTACACTCCGCCGTAGGCCGCATAGGCGCGGCCCGCATGCTCAGTCTCGACGAGGGTCAGGAGCCAGGCGAACAGCGCTAGCGAGGCCATTCCGGGGACCAGCCACCAGGGCGAGCGGTCGAGCCGAAGCCAGGCCCAAAAGGCGAAGCATCCCGCGATCTCGGCCAATGCCGCACCGATATACGCGATCGCTCCCACCCGGCCGCTTTAGCAGCGCCGCGGCGTCCTGGCGAACGTCCGTCGCTCGTTGCTCCTCCGGAACAGTCTCCCCGCTTCGCCGTTGGAAACCCGCCCGGTGCGTAACGCCGGGCGAAACAGGAGGAAGTTCATGCGCAAATCGTCGATCCGGACCGCACTTGCGTCCGCCGCCATCCTCAGCCTTTCGGCCCCCGCCTGGGCCCAGGAAGACCTTGCCGAGAAGGCCAAGGACATCGCCGAGCAGGCCAACGACGTCCAGGCGCAGGCCGGGGCGCTCGCCAACGAGGCGGCAGATGCCGCGGCGGAGCGGGACGCCCGCGACGACCGTGCCGACCGCGACGGCCGCGACGGAGCAGACGGAGCGGCCTCGGACGCCGCCAACGCCACCGGGGTTGGCGACGGCCGCGACGACGGCGACGGCGACGCCGGCAAATGGGGCCTTCTCGGCCTTCTCGGCCTCGCCGGTCTTCTCGGCCTCAGGAAGCGGGACGACCCCCAGCACGTGCGGGTCGACCCAAGCCGCGACGGCAGGCCCTAGGCCTCGAAATAGTCGGGGCCGGCATCCGTGCTTGCGAATGCCGGCCCCGCCCCCGTTACGCGACTGGAGGGACCCGTCCGGGCCGGTGCGCGACATACATCGTCGACTCCGCGCCGGCCGTGGAGGGCGAGGAAGCCTTTGCCCGACAAGGGATGATGAACGTCTGAACGACCCTGACAGTCGCCGTTCACGTCGGGCGGCCGGATCCGCCCGAGCCGAGTTCGCCGGGAGCCGCTTCTCGACGCTTCGCGGCCGGCCGTCCTATCGCCGGGCCGGCGAGGCCGATGCGGAGCGCTCCGCGTCGGCGAGAAGCGCGTCGAGGGCGGGACGCTCGAACAGATCTCAGACTAAGCGGCTTGCCCTCTGAGAAATCCCCTTCCGTCCAGCAGGCGGCTAAGCGCCTGTGTCGGCCCAGCGAGGGCCCAGCGCGCGGAGGTAGAGGCGAAGACACCCGCCCCCTGGCCAGCCTCATCTCAATCCGCCGCGGCCGAGCGCTCCGCATCCGCCTTCCGAAGCCTCGGAAGCTTCGCGATCTCCGCCCCGACGGCCCCCCGCGCCTCGAACATATCGACCTGCGCCTGCAGCTTCAGCCAAAGCTCGGGCGAGGTGTCCAGCACATGGCCGAGCCGAAGCGCCATCTCCGCGGTCACCCCACGCCGGCCGCCGAGCACTTGGCTAACAGTTCAAGCGCAGGTGTCTCATCCAGCAGTCTGTGCCAGACGGCGGTCGGCACCCAAGGTTCGGATCGCAGGCTCGCGCCGGCCTGCTTCATACCCTCGGCGCCTTTGTGCCTTCGCGCCTTTGTGTGAACCAAAAAAACAGCGCGTCCGCACACGAGGCATCGAAAGACGAACGCAGCCAATCCGGTCGCTTCGAGGTCGTCACCCCGGACTTGATCCGGGGTCCATGAACTCGGAAAGAGGGTAAGCTCGCGCGGCGGTGTTCATGGATTCCAGCTTTCGGCTTCGCCGAAGTTTATCCTGAGCGCCGCCGCCGGCGGCGTCGAAGGGCCGGAATGACGGCGGGCGACACACCCCGCCCAAACCCGCTTGCCCCTCTCACGCCCTTCCCCTATATCCCCCTCCGTCCAGCGGGCGCTAAGCGCCTGTGGAGGCTCGGCTAAGGCTCAGCGCGCGGGAGGTAGAGGCGAAACGCCCACCCTCGTGGCGCCTTTTTGCTTTTTCAGGCTTTGCTTCGCTCGCCGCCCGATGGACGCCGCGTTTCGCATGAGGCGGGCGCGGTTTTCACGTTCTGAAGACCGGGGGAGACAACCCCTGGCCGGAATAAAAGCAAACGAAGGATTCAAATCCAATGGCTACTGCGGCGATGCCGACTCGCGACGATTTCGCGAAACTTCTCAACGATACCCTCGGCGGCGAGAATGAGGGTTTCGAGGGCAAGGTCGTCAAGGGGACGGTCACCGCGATCGAGAACGACATGGCCGTGATCGACGTCGGGCTGAAGTCGGAAGGCCGCGTTTCGCTCCGCGAGTTCGCGGCTCCGGGCCAGAAGGCCGAGATCGCCGTCGGCGACGTCGTCGACGTCTTCGTCGACCGGGTCGAGAACCATCAGGGCGAGGCGATGCTGTCGCGCGACCGCGCCCGCCGCGAGGCCGCCTGGGACAAGCTCGAGACCGAGTTCACTGCAGGCAACCGAGTGGAAGGAATCATCTTCGGCCGGGTCAAGGGCGGCTTCACCGTCGATCTCGGCGGCGCCGTCGCCTTCCTTCCGGGCAGCCAAGTCGACATCCGCCCGGTCCGCGACGTCACTCCGCTGATGGACATCCCGCAGGCCTTCCAGATCCTCAAGATGGACCGCCGCCGGGGCAATATCGTCGTGTCGCGTCGGGCCATCCTCGAAGAGACCCGCGCCGAGCAGCGCTCGGGCCTGATCCTGTCGCTGACCGAGAACCAGGTCGTCGACGGAGTCGTCAAGAACATCACCGATTACGGCGCCTTCGTCGATCTCGGAGGGATCGACGGTCTCCTTCACGTCACCGACATCTCCTACAAAAGGGTCAACCACCCCTCCGAGGTGATCAACATCGGCGACACGGTGAAGGTGCAGATCATCCGG
This sequence comes from Allosphingosinicella sp., assembly GCA_036388065.1. Taxonomy (GTDB): domain Bacteria; phylum Pseudomonadota; class Alphaproteobacteria; order Sphingomonadales; family Sphingomonadaceae; genus Allosphingosinicella. The sequence continues at coordinate 270 of DASVSP010000023.1, read as the reverse complement.
ATCAACCGCGAGACCCAGCGGATCTCGCTCGGAATGAAGCAGCTCGAGGCCGATCCGTGGGAGGGCGCGGGCGCGAAATATCCGGTCGACGGAGTGTTCAAGGGCCGGGTCACCAACATCACCGAGTACGGCGCCTTCGTCGAATTGGAGCCGGGCATCGAGGGCCTCGTCCACGTCTCCGAGATGAGCTGGACCAAGAAGAACGTCCATCCGGGCAAGATCGTCTCCACCTCGCAGGAAGTGGACGTCTCCGTGCTCGAGGTCGACGAG
>DASVSP010000022.1:0-51943 GCA_036388065.1 Allosphingosinicella sp. | reverse complement strand
GCGAACTCGTTTTTTCAACGCAAAGACGCAAAGACGCTACGATGTCGCGAAGCGGAAAAGATTCCGGTTCATCCCGCTAACGTCGCGTCTCCCGCCGGCAATAGCCGTGGTGGAGCGCTCCGCGCTCGTTGCGTCTTTGCGTCTTTGCGTTGAAAAAATCGACCGGCACCGAGCTCGCGGATGGGCTCGGTTGGCGCAGGCCGCCATCCCGGCGCAAGCCGGATCTCGGGGAGGCCCGCCGAGACTTCTTGTCCCGAGGTCCCGGCTTTCGCCGGGATGACGGCTTAGCGCCGAGTCCGCTCCATCGGGAATTTGAGGGTTCCGGCCGGCGGCTCGGCGAGGAGCTGGGCGACGTTTCGGGCGAGATCGGCCTGGCGGAAGGGCTTGGCCAGGCGGGGAAGGTCCGAGCCCGAGCCTTCGGCGATCGTCGAATAGCCGCTGATCAGCATCGCCGGGAGGCCGGGGACGAGGTCGCGCAGGTGGCGGATCAGGTCCACTCCGTTCATTCCCGGCATCAGATAGTCGCTGACGACGATGTCGCAGGCGGCGCCGTCGCGGACCAGCCGGAGCGCCTCGGCGCCCGAGGCGGCCTCGACGATCGTATAGCCGATGTCGGAAAGCATGTCCGCGGTGGCTCGGCGGACGATGTCCTCGTCGTCGACGAGCAGGATGGTCGCGGCCCGCCGGGCGACGACCAGCGGCGCGGGCTCGGCCTCCTCGCGGCCGGCCGGCTCGGCGGCCGCGGGAAGCCACATCTCGGCCGTCGTGCCCTGGCCCGGCTTGCTTCTCAGATGGAGGGTCCCGCCGAGCTGGGCGCAAAGGCCGTGGACCATCGAGAGTCCGAGACCGGTGCCCCGGCCGACGCCCTTGGTCGAGAAGAAGGGCTCGACGGCGTGTCCGAGGGTCACGGAGTCCATTCCGACCCCGGTGTCGGCGATCGCGACCCGGAGATACTCGCCGGGCGCGAGCAGCTGGCCCGGAGCGACCCGCTCGGCCCGGGCCGAGATGCTCAACCTTCCTCCGCCGGCCATGGCGTCTCGGGCGTTGAGTGCGAGGTTGAGGATCGCGAGCTCGAGCTGGTTGGGATCGATCCGGGCCGGCGGGAGCTCCTCCGGGCAGTCCACGGCGACCTCGACCATCGGGCCGACGGACTTTCGGATCAGGTCCTGCATTCCGCGAAGCAGGGTGACGATGTCGACCGAGCGCGGCTGAAGGTCCTGGCGGCGAGCGAAGGCGAGCAGTCGCTGGACGAGGGTCGCGGCTCGGCTCGCCGCCTGCAGCGCCATGTCGATATGCCGGTGCGACTTGTCCTGCGGAGGCACCCTTCGGCGAAGCAGATCGAGGCTTCCGATGATCGGAGTGAGCAGGTTGTTGAAATCGTGGGCGACCCCGCCGGTGAGCTGGCCCAGGGTCTCCAGCTTCTGGGCTTCGTGGAGCTGGGCGAGCGCGAGTTCGTGCTCGCGGGTGCGCTGGTCGACCCGGGCCTCGAGGGTCTCGTTGGCGCGGGTGAGGTCGCTCTGGCTGTCGGCGAGCGACTCGAGCCGGGCCCGGGCGTCGTACTGCCGGCGCCGGCCGCGCAGGGCCGAGCGGGCGACGCTGACGAGGGTGGTCGGGTGGAAGGGCCGCTCGAGGAAGGTAACGTTGCCGAGAACCTCCAGGAAGCGCTCCGCCGCGGGGTTGCGCTCGAGCCCGCCGCCGCGGCTGGTGAGGAGGACGAACGGCAGGTCCGACCATTCCGGCTGGGCGTCGATCCAGGACCGGACCGCGCGAAGGTCCGAGCGGACCAGCGCCTCCTCGGTGACAAGGACGAAGCCGGCGCCGAGATTGAGCTGAGCGACCAGGCAGGCCAGGTCCGGGCAGACGGCGGCCCCGATCCCGGCCTCGCCGAGCATGAAGCGCGCGACGGACGAGTCGCGTCCGATCGGCGCGAGGATCAGCGCGCGTTCGGAAAGCTCGTCCCTCAAGCGGTGTCGCCGGCCGCCGGCGGGGGATTGGCGATCAGCTCCGGAGTGCCGCGAAGGACGCCCTGGAAATTGACCAGCGGATCGCCGAGCGTGATCCCCTCCCGGCCGATCCGATATTCGCGGATCGTGTCCTCGTGAGCGCTGGTGCGCTTCTTGATCACCGAGATTGCGCGCCGCACCCGGCCGGCCGCCTCGAAATAACGAAGCAGGATGACGGTGTCGGCGAGGTAGGTGACGTCCACGGGGGACTTCATGTCGCCCACCAGCCCGTGCTGGGCGACGGTCAGAAAGGTGCTCGCCCCGCGCCGGTTCAGGAATTGCAGGAGCTCGTGCATGTGTAGGATGAGCTGCTGCTCCTGCGGCATCGACGCCTGGTAGCCGTTGAGGCTGTCGATGACGATGGTCCGCACCCCTTCGGTCTCGACCGCGGAACGGACACGGTGGGCGAACTCGCCGGGGGCGAGCTCGGCCGCGTCGACCTGCTCGACGATCAGCCTTCCGCGGTCGACCATCGCCTGCAGGTCGAGGCCGAGGCCCTTTGCGCGCTCGAAGAGAAGGACGAGCTCCTCGTCGAAGATGAACATGGCGGCCTTCTCGCCGCGCTCCACCGCGGCGACCGCGAAGGTCAGGGTGATGAGCGACTTGCCGGTCCCGGCCGGGCCGATGACGAGCGTGCTCGAGCCGCGCTCGAGCCCGCCGCCGAGAAGGGCGTCGAGCTCGGGAGAGGCGCTCTTCATCGTCTCGCGCTCGAAATCCGACCGATGCTCGGACGAGACCAGCCTGGGGAATATCCGCACCCCGCCGGTGTCGATGATGAAATCGTGATAGCCGCCGCGATAGCGCTGGCCGCGATATTTGATCACCCGCATTCGCCGGCGCTCGGCGCCATATTCGGGAGCGAGCTCCTCGAGCCTGATGACCCCGTGGGCGACGCTGTGGACCGTCTTGTCGTTGACCTCGGTGGTGAGGTCGTCGAGCATCACCACGGTGGCGTCGTGGTGCGAGAAATAATGCTTCAGCGCGAGGATCTGCCGCCGGTAGCGAAGCGAGCTCTGGGCGAGCAGCCGGATCTCCGAAAGGCTGTCGAGCACCACCCTCTTGGGCTGCACCCGCTCGACCACTTCGAAGATTCGCTTGGTCGTCTCTCCGAGCTCGAGATCGGACGAATAGAGCAGGCTCTGCTGCTGCTCGTCGTCGAGCAGGTTTTCGGGCGGCACCAGCTCGAAGATCTCGTTCGGCTCGGCGAAGTCCCAGCCGTGGGACGAGGCGCTTTCGCGAAGCTCGTTCTCCGTCTCGGACAAGGTGATGTAGAGGCCGCGCTCTCCCCGGGCGGCGCCTTCCAGAAGGAATTGGGAGGCGATCGTCGTCTTGCCCGTGCCCGGGCTTCCCTCGAGCAGATAGACCCGGCCGCGCCTAAGCCCGCCCGCCAGGATGTCGTCAAGTCCGGCGACGCCGGTCGCTGCCTTGGTGTCGGTGGTCTTCACTCATTCCCTCGCTTCCGCGTTCGAAAGCGAGCGCAGGAGGCTAAAAAACACAAAAGGCCGTTACGGAGGTCAAACCTTCGCTCGGCCGTGCGGAAAACCGCGAAACGGTGGGTCAGGTTCCATCCGCCCGTCCCGCCAGGTCCATGAAATTCCGGGCCGCCTCGCGGTCGCGTTCGTCGGGGAAGGCGATGTCGAGGTCCGGCGCGGAACCGAGCATGTGGAGCAAAGCCCAGAGTGCGAAGCGGTTGCCCCGGTCTTTCTCGAGGCCGAGGTCGACCTTCATCCGCTCGATCCCGGCCTCGATCGCGGCGGGCGGGATTGCGGAGAAGTCGGCGGTTCCGAAATAGCGGCGGAGCTGGTCGTCGAGATCCATCGGGCGCCCTTAGAGAGTTTCGCCTCGGGCGCAACTCGGCCTGGCGAGGCTTCCCCGCCGGCCCGGTGCGCGAAGCGGGCGAGGTCCGCGAGCACCGGCGCCCGGCCGCGGAACGGCCTTGCGAGGGCCGCGAGGATCCCGACATGGCCGAGGCCGGGATAGAGCTTCAGCTCGACGTCGGCGCCCGCCGCCCGGAGCAGGCCGGCCAGCTTGCGGCTGTGCCGCGGCATCACCCTCGAGTCGCCGTCGCCGTGAAGGAGGAGGACCGGAGGAAGGCCCGGCGCGACGTGGTTCACGGGCTGGGTCTCCGCGAGCCTCGGCCAGGCGCCGAAGGCGGCGACCGTCGACTCGTCGTCCAGGGGAAGGAAGTCATAGGGGCCCGCCAGCCCCGCGAAGCCGCGAATCGCCGCCCTGTCCGCGCCCAGAAGGCTCGGGTCGAGCGCCAGCATCGCGGCATTGTAGGCCCCGGCGCTGTGGCCGATCAGGACGATCCGCTCGCCGTCGCCGCCATAGCCGCCCACGTTGCGCCTCGCCCATCGGAAGGCGGCCGCGCAATCGCTCAGGAATTCGGGATAACGCACCTCGGGGACCAGCCGGTAGTCGGGAACGACGACGACGAAGCCCTTGGCGGCCAGGGCGCGCGCCGCGAAGGCGTAGCCCTGGCGTCGGCCGCTGTTCCAAGAGCCGCCGTACAGGAACAGGATCACCGGCCGAGGCCGGGAAGCGGATGCGCGGGGGGCATAGACGTCGAGCCTCCGCCGCTCCCCGCGGCCATAGGCGACGTCCTTCGCCATTCGCGCCGACGCGCGATCCTTCGGCATCAGCGCGTTGAAGGTGCCGAGCGCATCGATCTTAACGGCCATGACCCCTGCGATAAGGGCCGGGAGCAGCGCCCACCAAGCGCCTTGCAGATATTTTCGGGCCCAGGCCATTCGGCCCGCCTCTACGTCATTCCCGCGGAATCGGGAATCCGGGCCCGTTCAGAACCGCATTCCCCGCTCTGCCCCCCTCTCCCCAGGGGGGAGAGGGCCGGGGTGAGGGGGTTCGGCGGTCGAGGCCGCTCGCAGACGCCGTACCCCCTCTCCCTACCCTCTCCCCCCCGGGGAGAGGGATGACACCGCTCTTACTGCCGAATGTGGATACGGCCTGGGTCAGCGGCTCGGCCAGGGATAGATCGCCGGGTCGGCCAGCTTCCTTCCAAGCGCGATCATCAGGTCCGTGTCCTGCGCGGCGCCGTCGAGCACGAGATCCGGGCCCGGATTGTCGGCTGCGGAATGATAGGGTCCGCCAAGGAAGGCGCCGAACTTCTTCATGTCCGAGAAAGAGCCGCCGATCATGATCGCGGGCACTCCCGCGCGGGCCAGGGCCCAGCCGTCCTGGCGATCCACGAAGGCGGCGGCCTCGTCGTCCCGGTCGAGGCTCCGGCCGGACTCGGCGATCGTTCGGTCGATCACGAGGTCGAGCGCCGGCCGCCCTCGGCCCATCACCGCGACCGGCTCCCCCCTGGCCGCGACCGCGATCGAGTCCATGTTGACCGCGGCGACGATCGATCGGAGCGCAACGACGGGACGCAAAGCGAAATATTCGGCGCCGAGAAGGCCCAGCTCCTCGGCGGTGGTGGCGAGGAACAGGATATCGCGCTTCGGCCGCTTGCCGCGCCCCAGCGCCCTGGCGACCTCGAGCAAGGCGGCGACTCCGCTCGCATTGTCGACCGCTCCGTTGCAGATCCGGTCCGGCCCCTCCTTTTCGCAGCGCCCGAGATGGTCCCAATGGGCGAGGTAGAGCAGGCTCTCGCCGCCGCCGCCGGAGCCGCGGATCCTTCCAAGCACGTTGCTGGTCCGGATCGTCTCGATGGAGGTTGCGACGTCGAAGCTTGCGCGAAGCTTGAGCGGAACGGCCCTGAAGCTCGCGGGCGCGGCGAGCAGTGCCTCGGGGTCGGCGCCGGCGGCGCGCAACAGGCTTTCGGCCGCCGCCTGCGACATCGCCCCGTCGAGCGTCGGCGCAGCCTGGATGGCCAGCTTCTTCTGGCCCGAGTCGTAGACCCGCTGGACGACGGGCCAGGGAAGCTCCTTGCCGATGATGCCGATCACCGCCGCGGCCCCCGCGGCCGCGACTCCCGCCGCCCGCTCGGAATAGCCCGGAAAGCCCGCCGTCTCCGGAGAGTCGTGAAGGATGAGGACGACCGCGCCCTTGAGGTCGGCCCCGGCGAGCTGGTCGATCCCCTTGCCCGCGATCACCGCGCCGTGGCCCGCGAAGACGACCGGGGCAGCCACCACGGCCTCGCGCGCCGAGCGGCCGTAGACGATCGTCTCGTCGCGGCCGAATTCAATGGGCCGCGCCTTGCTTCCGCTGACCCGCCAGAGGCTGGTCTGGTCGCCGGGCCGCCGCACGATCACCTCCATCGGCTGGTACCAGCTGTTCGCCGGGCCCGCCGGCTCCAGTCCGAACGACCGCATCTGCGCGGCGATGTAGGCGATGGACTTCCTCTCCCCCTCCGTGCCGGGCTCACGGCCGCCGAAGCCGTCGCTTGCCAGCACGTCGATATGTCGGCGCAGCGCGTCCGGCGAGACCGGCTCCGCCGAGGCCGGCAGTGCGAGCAGCAGAAGCGCGAGAGGAGCGAGAAGGCGTAAGGCCATCCGGCGGCTTAGATAGGCGCGGGCGCGGATGGCAAGAGCCGCGCGTCGGTCCGAACGAGGGACTGCTCGGCTCAAGCCCGGGCCCGGGCCAGCACCCAGCGCGCCTGCTCGACGTGCATCGCCTCGATCATCTCGCCTTCGAAGCGCTCGGCGCCCCCCGTCGCCGCGGCAAGCAGCCGCCGAGCCGCTTCCAATTCCGCCCCGCTTGGTCCGAACAGGCGGTTGGCGGGCTCGATTTGGCTCGGGTGGATCAGCGACTTGCCGTCGAAGCCGAAGCACTTGCCCTCCTCGCACTGCGCGGCGAAGCCTTCCGGATCGTCGAGGCGGTTATAGACTCCGTCGAACGCGGCGACGCCGGCCGCGCGGGCGGCGAGCAGGACGGTCTGGAGCGCCGTCGCCAGCGGCGCCCGGCCGCCGCCGGGGCGAAGTCCGAGGTCGGCGGCGAGATCGTTGGTCCCGGCGATCAGGCCGGCGGTCTCCGGAGCGATGGCGGCGGCGTTCAGCACCCCCCGAGCGGTCTCGATCATGGCGAGGACGGGCTTGCCGGTGACCTCGGCCGCGGTCCTCGGCGCCTCGGGTCCCGGGGTCATCGGAACGACGACGTAATCCGCGCGGCTGGCCGCGACCGCGGCCAGATCGGCCAGGTGCCAGGGATCCTTCGAATTGATCCGGATCGCGCACAAGCCTGGAAAGCCCTCGGCAGCGGCCTCGACCGCGGCGGCGCGCGCCTCATCCTTGTCGCCGGGCTTCACCGCGTCCTCGAGGTCGAGGACGACCATGTCGGCGCCGAGCCCCCTCGCCTTCTCGACGGCGCGCGGGTTCGAGGCCGGCAGGAAAAGCAATGAGCGGCAGAGGCGCAGGTCGGTGTCCATGGGTCCCGATTTCGCTTGGAAGCGGCCTCGCTTGCCTACATTATGAGCGGGTTCGCAAGGGGAGGCGCGGCCGTCATGATTACAACGATATTCTTCTTCCTTCTGGTGCTGGTCGTCCTTTTCCTGTTTTCCGGAATCAAGATCGTCCGCCAAGGCTATCATTACACGATAGAATATTTCGGGCGCTTCACGGCAGTCGCCCATCCCGGGTTCAATTTCTACATGCCGTTTTTCTATCGGGTGGGCCGCAAGGTCAACATGATGGAGCAGGTGCTCGACATCCCGGGGCAGGAGATCATCACCAAGGACAACGCCATGGTCTCCACCGACGGAGTCGTCTTCTTCCAGGTGCTCGACGCCGCCAAGGCCGCCTATGAAGTGTCCGACCTCTACGTCGCGATCATGCAGCTCACCACGACCAACCTTCGGACCGTGATGGGCTCGATGGACCTCGACGAGACGCTCTCCAAGCGCGACGAGATCAACGCCCGCCTGCTCTCGGTGGTCGACCAGGCGACGGAGAGCTGGGGCGTGAAGATCACCCGGGTCGAGATCAAGGACATCCGCCCCCCCGCGGACATCGTCAACGCCATGGGCCGCCAGATGAAGGCCGAGCGCGAGAAGCGCGCGGTCATCCTCGAGGCCGAGGGCAGCCGGGCCTCCGCGATCCTCAGGGCCGAGGGCGAGAAGCAGGGCCAGATCCTCGAGGCGGAAGGCCGCCGCGAAGCCGCCTTCCGGGACGCCGAGGCCCGCGAACGGGCCGCCGAGGCCGAAGCCAAGGCCACTCAGGTCGTCTCCGACGCCATCGCCGGCGGAAACACCCAGGCGATCAACTATTTCATCGCCCAGCGCTATGTCGACGCGATCGGGATGTTCGCCACCTCGCCCAACGCCAAGACCATCCTCTTCCCGGTCGAGGCCACCGCTCTCATCGGCACCCTGGGCGGGATCGGCGAGCTCGCCAGGGACGCCCTTGGCGCCGGCGGCGGAGCGGGCGGCGGCGGCGGAGCGGGGGGCGGCGGAGCGGGCCCCGTCCCGGCGGCGCAGCGCCGGGGGCCGTTCGAAGGCCGGGGCGAGGTTGCGAGCCGGTGAGCGGCCTCGATCTCGATCCGCACTGGATGTGGCTCCTGGCGGCGATCGTCCTCGGAATCGCCGAGCTGCTCGTCCCCGGAGTCTTCCTGATCTGGCTCGCCGCAGCGGCCGCGGCAACGGGGCTCCTCACCCTCGCCTTCGGGATCGACCTGCCCTTCCAGCTCGCCGCCTTCGCCCTGGTCTCGATCGCCGCGGTCTATTTCGGCCGCCGCTGGTACCTCGCCAACCCGATGCCGAGCGCCGACCCGATGCTCAACGACCGAGCCGCCCGGCTCACCGGCCGGACGGTCGTGGTGACCGCCGCGATCGTCAACGGCGAGGGTCGCGTCAGGGTCGGCGACAGCGTCTGGTCCTGCCGCGGCCCGGACTGCTCGGAGGGCTCGCGGGTCCGGATCACGGGTGCGGACGGGTCGTGCCTCAAGGTGGAGCCGGTCCGGGAGATCGAGGGGCCTGCTTCCGCCTGACCCGGCCCGATCCGTCCTGTTGCAGCAATCGGAGATGGATTCGCACAAGGGCCGCTAAGGTGCCGAGGGATCTCGGCCTGTAGCGGGATGTCAAAGACGATCGCAATTTTCAGATGCGTTTCAGATGCGTTTCAGATGCGGACAGTCCGTGCCGGGCACGTAGCGGGCGCCGGAAGCCCGATATCCGGAAATCGGCTGCCTTATAAGGCACGCGCCTTATAAGGGAGAAAGCCCGTCTGCCCTAAGCCTTGTCAGCCTCGGTTCGTCGGCCGGCCGGATGGCGGTCGTCACCCAGGCGACCGGGAATGGCGAGGGCCGGGTCCGGTCGGCGACAGCGTCTGGTCCTGCCGCGGGCCGGACTGCGCGGAGGGCTCGCGGGTGCGAATCACGGGGGCGGACGGGTCGTGCCTCAAGGTGGAGCCGGTTCGGGAGATCGAGGGACCGGCTTCTGATCCCAACAGTTCGCACCGAGATACGTAGAAATTTCCGCGCGTTCTTAATCTTATATGCTGCCAAAGTTTTGTCCGCTCTTATCATCAGAGGGCTTTCACCCTTGCGGAGATCCGAATGATCGATTGGACGGCCTTCACTTGGGAGGCTTTCGCAACCCTGGCATCTGGATTGGCGGCCGTAGGCGTTGGCTAAGTCATCGCGTCCAAGCAAGTGGACATTGTAAAGCGGCAAACTTTTGTACAGGAGCTCACTTTTCGGAATGCCGTCTTCGATAGAAGACTTAGTGTCTACCGATCTGTTAGAAAATACATCCAAGATATCCTGGACGAAAACAGGACCGAAATCATTACCCGTGAGGTATGCGATAGATTCAATGATTCGGTAGATATCTCGCCTTTCCTGTTCTAAAGACTTCTCGAAATTAAACTGGGCTTTTTGGGTGACGCAGCCTATAAGGTAGTGATGCTGCGCGGTGAACTTGTGGATAGCGATTTTGACGTTACCAAGGCCGAATTGGCCGACATGAGAGCAGAACTGCTCTACAGGGAAACCAGGCTAAAGAAAGACTTCGGGGAGATCAGGCGCTTGTTTGAGAAAGAAATGCGAATCACTGCGATGAAGAACCCTCCCAAGCGCCGCCACTTTGATCCGGAGTTTGGCGGCACTTACGAAGAAGCAATGGACACGCTGAAGGCCGGTTTGGACTCATACTAAAGACGCCGGAGCATGAATAAAATGAGGACAGTATATATTTTTCGTTGCGCCGGCCGCCGGCAGGCGGCCGGAGAAAATGTATAATGTCCCGGACTTTCCTGTCCCGGATTTTCGCTATCCTGATCCGTGGGAATACGGCCCCGTGAGCAGGAAAAGACAAAGATTGACGGATCCAGCGGATTGAAAAGCGACATGAACCCAAGCGAGAAGCGGTTCGGAGAATGGCTTACCCGACAGGGATGCCCGTGGGTCTACATAAACCAGGCTCCGGGGTCGGCGGCCGACGGCGCACTGAGGGCAAGGCCGCGCAGGAAATTGCACCGGCCCGACTTCCTCGTCTTCATGGACGGGATCGGAACGATTGCGGTGGACGTGAAGAATTATCGGCTGCGAATCCGCCCGATCGAGTACCTTCCGGCCACCCTGCAATCGCCATCGGAATCGTACGAGGTCGGCTACGTCAAGTTGATCTGGAACGAAATCGTCGCGCTGCGCGAATTCCAGAACGTGTCGAACATACCGACCTGGTTGTGCCTCTTCTTCGACAATGATGCCGGGGACGTCGGCTGCCTCTACAGGGTCGACGGAATCTATGATGCCTATGCCCCTTTATTCATCGGTCAGGATCGGGGCCTTCGGGACGACGACCAGCCTCCAGCCGAGGTGTTCGAGGGGTGGCCGATCGAACGGGCCGTGGACCCAGACCTGCCATCGAGGGACGGGGCTTTCGACTTCCCGGTCGAGGACGGCGGGATCGACCTGAACCAAGCGAGCGACGCCCGGGCGTTCAGCGCCGTCAACGTGCCTCCGATCGCCGTCCGGCTGGACGGTGAGGGTCAAATCACCGAGCTTATCTCGTTCAGTCGGCTCGAGGTCGCGCTACTTCCGCCGACGCCGGCGACGGAGAGCTACGCGAAGGCGATCGCCCAAGCCCTTTCGATCCCACTCCCCGCCCAACATGACCAGCTCGGTTACAGCAATTTCATCGCTCGCCATGAGGCGCACTTCAAGGCGCAGCGGGCGCGCAAGGCCGCGGAACCAGGGAACGGGTGACAGTCACATTTCACGGTCAGTTCAGAGGGCCCCCGGCGGCCAGGGCGCCACGAGCGCTGGTGACAGCCACGCGGCCGGTGTAATCCGCACTCGCCCCATGTCCTGCGCTTCCCAAGCCCCCGCCGAGCTTCGCTTCGCCTGCACCGCCTGCGGCGCCTGCTGCAACCGCTCCCCCGAAGTGCAGCTGTCCGAGGCGGCGGGCCTGGCGGACCGGTTCGTCTTCCGGCTCATGTTCAGGCTGTACGAGGTGCCCCGTTCGCCCGCCGGGGATCCGGTCGCCCCTTCCCCGGCCTCGTTCCACGAATCGAGGCGGCTGCTCGCCGCCTACGCGGCCCGGTCGACTCCGGTGAGGCGGCGGCGGGGCGGCAAGGCCGTCGACCATATGCGATATCTGCTCATCTCGGCGCTGACCCTCGACACCGGCAGCGGCGCCTGCTCGGCCCTCGAAGGCGGGCGGTGCACCCTCTACGGGCGCCGTCCGCTCGCCTGCCGGACCCTGCCCTTCCATTATTCGCGCCCCGAAGCTTCGGCTCGAAGCGATCTCGAGGCGTTCGTCGCCGCTCCCGGCCATTCCTGCGACACCGGCGCCGCGGCGGCCGTCGTCCTGGCGGGCGACCGGATCGTCGATCCCGGCGCGCTTCGGGCTCGAAGCGACGCGCTCGAGCTTCGCGAACGGGATGGGGCCTGGCACGAGGCCATCCTTCGCCGGCTCAAGGCCGGCCTCGACCCGTCGCTTCCCGGCCTCGCCGAGATCGAGGCCAATTCCCAGTTCGGAGCGACCACGGCCTCGATGCGGGCCGGCTGGCGGATCGCCGCGGAGGCGGGGCTGATCGGCCCCGGCCCGTACGACCGGCTGATCCGGGCGCAGTGCGAAGCCATCGACCGCGAGCTGGCCTCGGCGCGGTGCGGGGCCGAGGCGCGGCAGACCCTGATCGAGATGCGCTCCGAATATCGCCGGGCGCCGATCGAATCGGGCTATTGATCGCGAGGCTTTGCCGATGGCTCCCGGATCGAGCCCGGGATGACGATAAGCTTCAGTCCTCGTCGCCGTAGCGGCTTCGGTAGAAGATCGCTCCGGCGGCAACCGCGACTCCCGCGGCCGCGGCGCCGAGGCCGATGTTGCGCCAGCTGAACAGGCTCTGCTCGCCCAGCGCGTGGCCGTCGGCCTCCTCCTCGAGGAGCGCGGCGTTGTCGGCGTTGGCGGAAAGGCGGACTCGGTCGCCTTCGACCGCCGCGACCAGTCCGCCCGAGATGTAGTGATGATGGTGCCTGTGGGAGCCGCTGTCCTGCTTGGTCAGCTTGATCCGGCCGCCCTCGACGGCGTCGACCGTCCCGAGGCGCACTCCGTCGGCTCCGAAAATCTCCATATGGGGCTGGATCTGGCTGAGATCGGCCATGTCGCGACGTCTCCTGTGCGGGGTGAAGGTTCGGGGCTGTAACGGCCCTCGGGGGGATTGGATGCAATCGCCGTCGCGAGCGGACCCGAAACGACCCGGGCACGTTGGACAGGCGAAGGAGACAGTATATGCGCCTGATTTTCGCGCTCCCGCTGCTTGCGCTCGCCGGCTGCGACGTCGACAACGATTCGGCCAACGACCAGGTCCGCTCGAATACAACCAGCAGCGGATCCAGGATGCGGCGAGGGCGACCGCCCGGACCGCGAAGGAGGTCGGCTCGGGCGTCGGCAACGTCGCGGCCAGCGCCGGCCGCGCGGTCAAGGAAGAGGTCGGCGACATCGACGTCGACGTCGACGTGACCCGGAACCGCTCGGAGCGCGCCCCCGCCGGCGACCCCGCCGCCAACCAGGCCGAGGCCCGCTGAACCGCGCGGCCCCCGCGACAGGTTGAAAAAACGGCCGCTCTGCGCGAGAGGGAGCCTGAACAGGGCGAGAGTCATATGCGCGGACAGGTATTGGGAGTCGACACCCGCACCGGCGACGGGATCGTCACCGGCGAGGACGGCCGCCGCTACAGCTTCAAGCCTCTGGACTGGGCGGCGCGGGGCGAGCCGGCGGTCGGGATGGAGGTCGATTTCGAGGCCCACGAAAGCCGGGCGCTCAGCATCTTCCCGGTGCCCGGAACCTCGCCCCCGCCGGTCGCGGCCGGGCCGGCGCCCGCGCCTCCGGCCCCCGATCTCGACCGCAACCGGTTCATCGCCGCCCTCATCGCCTTCTTCATCGGCTGGCTCGGGATCCACCGTTTCTATCTCGGCCGGACCGGCTCCGGGATCGCGATGCTCCTGCTCAGCTGCACGGTCATAGGCCTGCTCGTGACCATGCCCTGGGCGTTCATCGACATGATCCGGTTCCTGGTGATGTCCGACCGCGAGTTCGCCGAACGCTACCCGCAAAGGGACTGAAGCGCCAAAGGTCCAAAACGGATCAATCAGGAACTTTCCTATTTGTTCCCGTTATGTTTTAATCCGGCCATGGACAGCGATTCACCCCGGCCGGTGCGGCGACTGATCGGCGAGCCCGAAAAGACCCGCTTCCTCGAATCCCTTCGCTCCGGCGCCTCGCGTGAGGAATCGGCGGCGGCGGCCGGCTTCCCGCTGGGAAGCTTCTACAACGTCCCCGCCCGCGATCCGGTCTTCCCCGCTTCACCTGTGTCGGGCGCCAAGCGCCGGCAGCGATCAAATTGGGATGACGAAAATTGGACAGGGTCATCCGCAGCCGCGAAACGGTCAGCGCAGCGACCTTCAATTTTCAACGCAAAGACGCAACGACGCTACGAGGCAGCGGTCGTCAACGGCTCTCAAGAACCTCTCCTTCGGCCGTGGGGCGGCCGCACTTTTGGGACGCTCGAAGATCGCAGAACCTCTGAGACCGGCACGAGATCGTTGCGTCTTTGCGTCTTTGCGTTGAAAAATGATTGGCCTGCAGCCGGCGAGGAGAGGCACCATGCGCCCGCCTTTGCCGGAGGAATTGTTCACACGAAGACACAAAGGCACAAAGGCACAAAGGGGCCGTCGCGGCGAAGCCGCTTCAACCTTTCCTCCGGTCGGGAATTAAAGGCGCTGCGCGCGGAGCCTCGCAAGACCCTTTGTGCCTTTGTGTCTTTGTGTGTACCAAATGCGGCTTGTCCGCCGTCACCCGCGCCGGCCGGCAAGCTCAGGCAGCCGCGCCAGGTCCGGCTCCACCCACCCCAGTCGCGCCTGGCTCGAGAACAGGGTCTTCGGGTCGTAGAAGCACATGGGCCAGTCACGCTTGCCCTCCTCCGAGCGCAAAAGGCCGTTGACCTTCTCGACCAGCGGCAGCGCCGGATCGACGCGCTCCAGATACACCCGAACCGCCCGGATGAAGCACTGGGTGATGGTCTCGTGATAGCCTTCGGAATCGCTGTTCACGCCGCCCACGCTTTCGTTGAAGCGGCGGATGAGGTCGGGGAGGTCGCGCTCCGGGTTTATGTCGGGGCGCTCGGCGATCAGCCAGCAGCAGGCGGCGAGATGGGCCTCGTGGGTCCATTCCTCGCGCCGAAGCGCGCAGGCGAGCAGGCCTTCGCCAATGTGGCGGATTGCCGAATCGTCGCGGAAGAGGCGGGGTTCGTGCTTGTCGGTCATGGTCGGTCCTTCGAACCCGTCATCCCGGACCTGATCCGGGATCCATGAACACGGTTCTCGCGAGGATGAGCACGGCGGTGTTCATGGATTCCGGCCTTCGCCGGAATGACGGCGAAAAGAAAGGGCGCGCCGACCTGTGCCGACGCGCCCCTTCGGGTCTTGCGCGGGTTGGGTGTCAGGCGGCTGTCTGGGTGGGTTCCGTTTGCGCTTGCGCTTGCGAGCGCGGCGCCGCTTCGCGGACTCCCGCGTCGACATGGGCCTCGAACTTGGCGAAATTGTCGATGAACAGCTTGACCAGCTTCGCCGCCGTGGAGTCGTAGTCGGACTTGTCGGCCCAGGTGTCGCGCGGGTTGAGGATGGCCGGGTCGACGCCCGGAACCGAGACCGGGACCTCGAAGCCGAAATTCTCGTCGGTCCGGAAGTCGACGTCGTTCAGGCTTCCGTCGAGCGCGGCGTTGAGCAGCGCCCGGGTCGCCTTGATCGGCATCCGGCTTCCGACCCCGTATTTCCCGCCCGTCCAGCCGGTGTTGACCAGCCAGCACGACACTCCGCCCTTGGCGATGCGCGCCTTCAACAGGTTGCCGTAGACGCTCGGGTGGCGTGGCATGAACGGCGCTCCGAAGCAGGTCGAGAACGTGGCTTCCGGCTCGGTCACGCCGATCTCGGTCCCGGCGACCTTGGCGGTGTAGCCGGAGAGGAAATGGTACATGGCCTGGTCCGGAGTCAGCCGGGCGACGGGGGGAAGCACTCCGAACGCGTCGGCGGTCAGGAAGACGATGTTCTGGGGCACCGGGCCCATGTTCGCCTTGCTGCAGTTCGAGACGAACTCGATCGGGTAGGCTCCGCGCGTATTCTCGGCATAGGTGGAATCGTCGAGGTCGAGCTCGCGGGTCTCGGGATCGATCATGACGTTCTCGAGCACCGTTCCGAAGCGCCGGGTCATTCCGTGGATCTCGGGCTCGGCCTCCGCGGACAAGCGGATCATCTTGGCGTAGCAGCCGCCCTCGAAGTTGAAGACCGCCTCGTCCGACCAGCCATGCTCGTCGTCGCCGATGAGGGTGCGGCTGGCGTCGGCGGAGAGAGTCGTCTTGCCGGTTCCGCTGAGGCCGAAGAAGACGGCCGTGTCGCCCTTCGGACCGATATTGGCCGAGCAGTGCATCGGCATCACGCCCTCGGCGGGAAGCAGATAGTTGAGGATCCCGAAGACGGACTTCTTCATCTCGCCGGCATAGGCCGTTCCGCCGATCAGGATCATCCGCTCGGTGAGGTTGACCGCGATCACCGTCTCGCCGCGGGTGCCGTGGCGGGCCGGATCGGCTCGGAAGCTGGGAAGATCGATGATGGTGAATTCGGGCTCGAAGCCGGCGAGCTCGTCGCTCTGCGGGCGGACCAGGAGGGTCCGGATGAAGAGGTTGTGCCAGGCGAGCTCGTTGATCACCCGGACCCGCACGCGGTGCTCGGGCTGGGAGCCGCCGTAAAGATCGGCGACGAACAGCGTTTCCTTCTGCGCGGCGGCGGCGAGGAAGTCCGCCTTGAGCGCCGCGAAATGGTCGGTCGTCATCGACTTGTTGTTGTCCCACCAGATGGTGGATTCGGTCTCGGCGTCGCGGACGATGAACTTGTCCTGCGCGGAGCGGCCGGTATGCTTGCCGGTGCGCACGACGAGCGGGCCGTCCTTGGCGAGCATTCCCTCGCCGCGACGGAGCGCCTCTTCGACCAGCTGCGCAGTCATCAGGTTCCAGTGAAGCTCGGCTCCGGTGGTCAAACCCAGCCCCTTTGCCGGCACGCGATTGGCCACGACATTCTCCCTTGATTTATATGACGAAACGGGCGGCACAGGCGCCGCCCTTCGGATGGGCCGCGCATATCGGAGCGGGTCCGTTTCGTCAAAGGGTGACGGCCGGAAGGCCGTCATCGAGAGAAGCGCAGCGAGGAAGCGTTCCAGCGGCGGCGCCGGTCGCCACGCGGGGCTGGATTGCTTCGCTCCGCTCGCAATGACGGCTTTCCGCCGCTATTGAGGCCTTTCAACCACGGGGCGAAGGGAAAGAATGCCGGTTACGATCGCCCTGGTCGACGACGACCGAAACATCCTCACCTCGGTGTCGATCGCCCTTCAGGCCGAAGGCTTCACGACGCGGGTCTATTCGGACGGCGAGGCGGCTCTGAAGGCCCTGGTCGACAATCCGCCCGACCTCGCGGTGCTCGACGTCAAGATGCCCAGGATGGACGGGATGGAGCTACTGAGGCGCCTTCGCGAGAAGCTCGACCTCCCGATCATCTTCCTGACGTCCAAGGACGAGGAGATCGACGAGGCGCTGGGCCTGGCCCTGGGAGCCGACGATTATGTTACAAAACCGTTCAGCCAGAGACTGTTGATTGCTCGAATCCGAGCAATATTGCGGCGCGCGGAGGCTCGGGCGGCGCCGGTGCAGGAGGGGGAGCAGGAGTCGGAATCTCGCCAGATCGTCCGGGGGCGGCTGGCCATGGACCCGGCCCGGCACAGGGTGACGTGGAGCGGCCGCGACGTCACGCTGACCGTCACCGAATTCATGATCCTGGAGGCGCTGGCGCAGCGGCCGGGCGTGGTCAAGTCGCGCAACCAGCTGATGGACGTCGCCTACCAGGACGACATCTATGTCGACGACCGGACCATCGACAGCCACATCAAGCGGCTGAGGCGCAAGTTCCGGGCGGCGGATTCCGAATTCAAGGGAATCGAGACCCTGTACGGCGTAGGCTACCGTTTTGCCGAGGAATGACGACAAGGATCTCGACCTCAAATGGTCGGGACGCTGGATGCTCCTCCACCGAATCCTGGCGGTCAACATCTTCGCGCTCGCGGTGCTGGCGGGCAGCATCTTCTATCTGGACAGCTTCCGCGGCCGGATGACCACCGGCGCCGTGACCGGCGCCGAGACCCAGGTCGGGATCATCGCGGATTCGCTGGCGCTCGCCGAGCCGGTCGAGAAGACGGCACTTCTCCACCGCCTCGGCGCTCGCTCGCGCACCCGGCTCCGGGTCTTCGGCCCCGACGGGGCGCTTCGAATGGACAGCTGGAGCGGCGCGGCGCCGACCTACGAGCTTCGCGATCCCGCGACGGAGCCCTGGCGCAAGAGCGCGGCGAGGCTGCTCGACAATCTGTTCGACGCAGTGGCCGGAAAACCTCCCGCGTCCCCCCTGACGCTGCCCGAACCCGACCGGCTCGAAGGCTGGAGCGAAGCGGCTGCGGCGCTTCGAGCGCCGCGCGCCACGACGATGCTTCGCCGGGCGCCGGAGGGGACCTTGTTCATCTCGGCCGCATCGCGGATCCCGGCGACGGGCGACGTGCTTCTCCTCACCCGAAACGCGCGCGACATCAGGAGCATCGTGCGGGACGAGCGGGGGACGTTGCTGATCGTCATCTTCGTCACCCTGATCGTCTCGGTCCTGCTGTCGCAGTTCCTGGCCCGGACCATCGCCCTGCCGCTCCGCCGGCTTGCCCGCGCGGCCCATCAGGTCAGGCTCGGCCGGGCGCGCGAGGTCTCGGTCCCGACCCTCCCGGCCCGCCGCGACGAGATCGGGCTTCTCGCCCGCGCCCTGAGCGACATGACCCAGTCGCTTCGCTACCGGATCGACGCCACGGAGACTTTCGCCGCCGACGTCACCCACGAGCTCAAGAACCCCCTCGCCTCGCTTCGCTCGGCGGTCGACAGCCTCGACAAGGTCGAGGACCCGGAGCTTCAGCGCCAGCTTCTCGAGATCGTGAGAAGCGAC
Source organism: Allosphingosinicella sp. (assembly GCA_036388065.1). Classification (GTDB taxonomy): domain Bacteria; phylum Pseudomonadota; class Alphaproteobacteria; order Sphingomonadales; family Sphingomonadaceae; genus Allosphingosinicella. The sequence goes on along the minus strand of DASVSP010000022.1, from coordinate 33,527 downwards.
GTCGTCCGGCTCGACCGGCTGATCGTCGACATCGCCGAGATCTCGCGGCTCGACGCCGAGTTGAGCCGGGCGCGGTTCGAGCCGGTCGATCTCGGCCACCTGCTCGAATCCCTGCTCGGCCTGTGGCGGCCGCGGGCGGCGGAGCGCCGGGTCCGTCTCGCTTTCGCGCGGCCGCGGGTCGGAAGCGCGGTCGTGCTCGGCGATGAGGCGCGGCTCGCCCGGGCGATCGACAATATCGTCGACAACGCGATCTCCTTCTCGCCGCCGGGCGGCCTGGTCGAGATCGGAGCGGCGCGGTTCGGAGGCGAGGTCGTGATCGCCGTGGAGGACGAGGGGCCAGGAGTGCCCGAAGAAGCGAGAAGCTCGATCTTCCGCCGATTCCACAGCGTCCGCCCCGAGGCCGACGGGTTCGGCCGCCATTCCGGCCTCGGACTCGCCATCGCCAAGGCGACGGTCGACGGCCATGACGGCCGGATCGAGGTCGAAAGCCGCCACGACGGGCAAAGCGGCGCGCGCTTCGTGATTCATTTCCCGGAAGCACCCTCCGAATGAGTCTTCCGCCAGACGAGACCGTCCACGCCTCCTGCGTGTCGATCGCAGGCCGGGGCGTGCTGCTTGGCGGCCGATCGGGAGCAGGCAAGTCGGACCTCGCCCTTCGGCTGATCGATCGCGGGGCGGAACTGGTCAGCGACGATTATACCGAGCTGCGCCGAGTCGGGGACACCGTGCTCGCTCAAGCGCCGGAAACGATCGCGGGCAAGATCGAGGTCCGCGGAGTCGGACTCGTCGAGCTTGCGGAATCGGCGGGCGTCCCGATCTGCCTGTGCGTCGACCTCGACTCGATTCCGGAGCGGCTGCCGGAGCCCGCCGCCGTCCGGCTGGCGGGAATCGAAATCCCCGCCGTCGCGCTCGCGGCGCTTGAGCCTTCGGCGCCGCTCAAGCTAGAATATGCGCTCGTGAAGTTCGGATTGCCCCTTTGACCGCCGGCTCGGCTCCGCAGCGGATCCTGCTCGTCACCGGCCTGTCCGGCGCCGGCAAGTCGACGGCCTTGAGGACTCTCGAGGATCTCGGCTGGGAGGTGGTCGACAACCTGCCTTTGTCGTTGCTCGAGGACCTGCTCGAGACCCCGCTCGGCAAAGGCAATTCGAGGCGGAGGCGACCGCTCGCGCTCGGAGTCGACAGCCGCACCCGCGATTTCGACGCCAACCGGATCGTCCAGCAGATCAAGGCGCTCGCCAGCGGGCAGCGCGTGCCGGTCGAAACGCTCTATTTCGACTGCGCCGGATCGGAGCTGCTTCGGCGCTATTCCGAGACCCGGCGAAGGCACCCGCTCGCTCCCGACCGGCCTGCAACCGACGGGATCGCCGCCGAGCGCGAGCTGATGGAGCCCTTGAGGCGCTGGGCGGACCATGTCGTCGACACCACCGACACCGCGCCCAACGCGCTCCAGCAGCAGATCCGCCAGCGCTTCAGCTCGGGGAGCGTCGCGCCCACCCTCTCGGTCATGTCCTTCGGCTTCGCCCGGGGAATCCCGCGCAACGCCGACAACGTCTTCGACCTCAGGTTTCTGAGGAATCCCTATTGGGTGGACTCGCTTCGCGACCTCACCGGGCTGGACCCGCCCGTGGGCGACTATATCGCCGGCGACGAAGCCTATGGCGACGCGGTCGCTAAGATCGAGGACCTGATCCTCGCCCTCCTGCCGCGCTACGGCGCGGAAGGAAAATCCTATGTGACGATGGCGTTCGGCTGTACCGGCGGAAGACACCGCTCGGTGCACGTCGCGGAGCGGGTCGCTGCCCGGTTGCGCGAGGCGGGATTTTCGCCCACGGTCGAGCATCGCGACCTCGCCTCGCCGCCGCGCGAGGGGGTCGAAGGCGGTCGCGGGGGCAAGCCGCAGGATTGGGAAGTCTGATGATTGGTCTGGTTTTGGTGACCCACGGCCGGCTTGCGGCTGAGTTCGTTCGGGCGATGGAGCATGTGGTCGGGCCGCAGGAGCGGATCGAAGCCATCTGCATCGGCCCCGAGGACGACATGGAAGGGCGCCGCAACGACATCGCAGAGGCGATCGCCAAGGTCGACGACGGGAGCGGAGTGATCATCCTCACCGACCTGTTCGGGGGGACCCCGTCCAACCTCGCAATCTCGCTGATGAAGTCGGAGAAGGTGGAGGTCATCGCGGGGGTCAACCTGCCGATGCTGATCCGGCTCGAAGGGGCTCGAAAGCTGCTCGACGTCAGGGCCGCGGTCGCTGCCGCGCGCGAGGCCGGGCGCAAATATATCTCGGTCGCCTCGGAGATACTCGGGGAGACCGTCTGAGAATGGCCAGCCGGACGGTCGAGATGAAGAACCGGCGCGGCCTTCACGCCCGAGCGAGCGCGAAGTTCGTCACGATGGCGGCGGGCCTTTCCGCTTCGGTGGAGGTCGAGAAGGACGGAAGCCGAGTGTGCGGAACGTCGATCATGGGCCTGATGATGCTCGGAGCGGCCTTCGGAGACTGCGTCACTATCCACACCCAAGGGGAAGGCGCGGACGAGGCGCTGGAGGCCTTGGTCGCGCTGGTCGAGGACCGCTTCGGCGAGGAATGATGGGCGGCGTGCTCACCCGTCATCGCGGCGGAAGCCGGGACCCCGGGACGAGAAGTCTCGGCGGGTCTCCCCGAGGTCCCGGCTTTCGCCGGGATGACGGCAAGTGAGGCAGATCACCGCTTTTTCCAACCCGCTCGTCAAGGACGTCCGCGCCCTTCGCGAGAAGAAGGGGCGGCGTCGCCAGGGCATGTTCCTGGCCGAGGGGCTCCGGATCCTAACCGAGGCGCGAGAGGCGGGAAGGCTGCCGGCGATCCTGTTCTTCGCAGCGGGTACGTCCCACCCCTTGCTCGATACCCTGATCGCCGAGGTCGAGGCGGCGCATGGCGACGTGATCGAGACCAATGCCGAAATCCTCCACAAGCTCTCCGGCAAGGAGAATCCCCAGACCGCCATCGGAATCTACCGAAGCTTCGACACCGGTCTCGAGCGGATCGACCGGAGCGCCGCCCCCCTGTGGATCGTCGCCCAGGCGCTTCGCGACCCGGGCAATCTCGGTACGATCCTCCGGACGGGGGACGCGGTGGGGGCCGGCGGGCTGATCCTGGTCGACGACTGCGTCGATCCCTTCTCCGTCGAGGCGGTGCGGGCCTCGATGGGCGCCCTGTTCACCCAGAAGATCGCGGCGGCCGCCTGGCCCGAATTCCTCGCCTGGCTTCGCGGCGGGGACGGCCAGCTGATCGGAACCAGCCTTCGGGCGGAGCTGGACTATCAGGCGCCCCGCTACTTGAAGCCCGCCTTCCTTCTCGTCGGAAACGAGGCGCAGGGCCTTCCGGAAGCCTATGAGGCGGAGTGCGACTTGCTCGTGAAGATGCCGATGCACGGCAAGGCCGACAGCCTCAATGCCGCCGTCGCCGCGGCGGTGATGGCCTATGAGGTGATCAACCAGTGGAGGAGACCGACATGATCCGAGCGCTCGCGCTTCCGGCCGTACTGCTCTCAGCGGCCTGCACGACGTCCGAGCCTCCATCCTCACCAGGGACCGACCCGGCCCGCGAGCGCTACGAGGCGCGCGGACAGGAGCCTGGCTGGCACGTCCTGATCCGTGATGGCCGGATCGATTATACCGGCAATTACGGGGACAAGAAGATCAGCGTCGCCCGCCCCGACCCGAGGCCGAGCTTCAACGGCCGCCGCTACGTGACGCCCCGGCTGACCGTCGACGTCACTTATTCGCGCTGCAACGACGCGATGAGCGGCCACGGCTTCGAGCATCAGGTGTCGGTGCTCGCCGACGGCGCAAGCTTCAAGGGCTGCGGCGGAGCCCGCAAGCCCGAATGGGACATGTAAGCTCCGCCCCTGAACCTAGTGAATCGGACCGAAATTCCGCTCCGAGCACCAGCCGATCAGCTCGGCTTCCTGGTATTGGGTATAGGTGCCGCTCAGCGCGTACTGCACCGAGTCGGACTGCGCGTAATAAAGGCAGGATTGAAACTCGATGGAGCCGACGACCGTCGTCTTGGTCGCGTCGCTATATATGGTCGTGTGATAGACCGGAACGCCCTCATGGTCCGCCCAGGCCGGGCTTGCGCTCAGCAACACGGCGGCGGCGGCGAGCGAGCTAAGTATATTGAATGGCTTCCTCACGATGTCCTCCACGGAAAGTGGTTGCAGTTTCCCGATTCTGCACCACTGGTCGCAGTAAGGCGCAGTAACGCGCCAAGTCGACTCCGGAATATTACGAGGACGTGGCTCCTCGTCATGCTTAACTTGGTTCAGCATCCAAGGCGGAGCCGCCCCACGGGTGGAAGCCTGGACCCTGAAACAAGTTCGGGGTGACGGTGGTGCGCTACTCGGCGGCCTCGGGCAGCTCGGTCCGGTCGAGCTTGGTGAGCTGCCTCGGGGTCGTATCGATCATCGGCACCGGCTCGATCGTCCGTCCGCCCGTCTCCACCTTCAGGGTCTCGAAGCGCTTGGCCTGGGTGAGTACCTGGCTTTCGAGGCTCCCGACGAAATCGTTGTAGGCTCCGGTGGCGAGGCCGAGGTTGCGGCCGAGCTTGGAGACGTGGCCGCCCATGACGGTGAGGCGCTTGTAGAGCTCCTTGCCGGCTTCGGCGACTTCCTTGGCCTGGGCGGCAAGCGTCTCCTGGCGCCACATGCCGGCCATGATCTTGGCGAGCGCGAGCATGTTGATCGTCGAGGCGATGATGACCCCATTGCGGAAGGCAGCCTCGATCAGGTCCGGGGCCCGTTCGGCGGCGGCGGACAGGAAATGCTCCCCGGGGATGAACATGATGACGAAATCGGGCGAGAGATCGAACTGGCGCCAATAGCCCTTCCGGCCGAGGTCGGCGGCATAGCTGCGCATCGCCGCGGCGTGCTGCAGCAGAAACTCGAGCCGGCGGACCTCGTCCTCCTCGTCATAGGCCTGTTCGAAGGCGACCAGCGGGCATTTGACGTCGACGACGATGCAGCGGTCGCCCGGAAGCTTGATGACGCAGTCCGGGCGAAGCTGGCGCTCGCCGTCGCTGACGCTGGCCTGGAGAGCGAAATCGACATTCTCGGCGAGGCCGGCCGCCTCGAGGATCGTGCGCAGCTGCTCCTCGCCCCAGCGGCCGCGTGCCTTGGGGCTGGAGCGCATGACGTTGGCGAGCCGCTGGGTCTCGCGCCGCACTGTCTCGTTGCCCAGTGCGAGCTGGGCCACCGCTTCCTTGAGCTCGCCGTAGGTCCCCTGCCGTTCCTTCTCGACGACGGCGAGATTCTCCTCATAGCGCTTGAGGGTCGTCTCGACCGGCTGGAGCAGCGCCTTCAATTTCTCCTCGTGCTTCTCGCCGGCCTGATTGAATCGGGCGTCGGCGCGCTCGAGGAAATTCTTCTGGGCCTCGCCGAGGAGCTTGCCGCCTATCTCGCTGAACTGGGCCGACAAGGCCTCGCGGGCGTCCTTGATCTCGGCGAGCCGCTCCTGGAAGCTGCGCTCCTGGGCCTCGCGGGCTGCCGACAGGCCGGCGCATTCCGCGCGGGCGTCGGAACAAGCCTGGCGGGCGTCGTCGAGCTTCTCCTGCATCCCGGCGAGATCGGTGATCGCCTTTCGGAAATCCTCGGTCCGGTCGTCGCGCTCCTTGCGGTAGAGCGCTGCCCTGCGGACGCCGAGCAGCCAGCCGGCCGCGGCTCCGACGCCAAGCGCGAGGATGACGAAGAGGATGAGCGAGGAATCCATGTTGCGCCCCTGGAACGAAGGGCGAACTTAAGGCACGCGCGGGAAATGGTAAAGAGGCACAGGCACCTGAGTTGTGGAAAACTCCGCGGGCCCGTGCTCCCCCGTCCTGGGGGGAAGGAAAATTACTCCGCGAAGTCGGCGATGGCGGCGTTGAGCTTCCTCAGGACCACTGGATCGCCGGGCGCCCCGTCGAGCGCCTCGTCGGCCAAGGCGGCGAGTCCGGTCACCCCGAAGCTCGCGGCCACGCTCTTCAGCCTCGACGCGGCGATCGACCAGTTCGCGTCGCAGCGGGCCCGGCCCATCAGGTCCGCCTGCCGAGCTGCGCTTTCGATAAACGCGGCTCGAAGCTCGCGCATCAGCTCGGGATCGCTTCCGACGGCGGCGGCGAGCGAGGCGTTCAAGGCTCCGGGATCGTAGACCATGCCCCTCCTCTAGGCGGCCCGCGTTAACGCCCCGTATCCTTCCCGGCTTCCACGACGGCCGAATCATGGTAAACAAACTCTTATGACGGGGGCAGAACGAGCACAGACGGAGCCCGAGCAGGGCTTCACGGCGGCAACCGGCGGGGACTGGCTTGGGCCAGCCGAAAGCGAGGCGGAGGCGCCCGAGTCGCCGCCGGAGGCTTCACTGCCCGGACGGCCGGCCCCGTCACGGCTGCTCGGCGGCCTGCTCGCCCTTCTCGCCGCCGCCTGGATCGGCGCATTGGCCTATTGGTTCTGGCAGGCCCGCCCTCCGCTCTCGCTGGGCAACGCGATCGCCTGGACCGCCACTTTCACCGGCCCGCTGGCGCTGCTCGCCTTGCTCTGGCTGATGTTCGGAAGGACCTCGCGCCGCGAGGCGGAACGGTTCACGCGGGCCGTCGAGACCATGACCGCCGAGAGCCGGGCGCTGGAAAGCGTGCTCGAAATCGTCGCGAGCCGGATCGAGGACAATCATGCGCGGCTCCGCGGCGAGGCGGAGCGGCTGATGTCGCTGGGCGACGAAGCGTCGGACCGGCTGGGCCGGGTGACCTATTATTTGTCGAAGGAGACCGCCACCCTCGACCACAAGGCCGCCGCGCTCGACGCCGCGGCCAATTCGGCGAAGGTCGACATCGGGGTCCTACTCCACGACCTTCCACGGGCCGAGGAGCAGGCGCGCGCCGTCGCCGACGCGATGAAGGAAGCCGGCCTCAGCGCACACGGACAGGCGAGCGCGCTCGAGGCGCAGCTCGCGTCGCTCGCCGCCCGCGGCCGAGACGCCGACGAAGTGCTCGGCGGGGCCGCCCAGCGCATGTCCGCCCATGTCGCCCGGATCGAGAGCGGCAGCGCGGCAGCGGCCTCGAGCATGGACGAATCCTCCGCCAAGATGACGGCCGCGGTCGACTCCGCGATGAGCCGGGCCGCCGAGGCGGTGGAGGCTGCGCGCTCGGCGCTCGAGCTTCAGGGCCATACCACCCTGGCCGCGATCGAGCAGAGCCGGGCGGCGCTCGACAGGGCCGGCGAGGACGCCGCGCGCAGCCTTGCTCAGCGGATCGAGACGATAAGTGGAAAGATCGAGACCCTGGCCGGCCATATCTCCGCTCAGGACGCGGCCGGCCACGCCTTGGCGGCCGGGCTCGGCAAGGAGCTTGCCGAGCTCGACGGCTGGTTCGACCGGCTCGGCCGAGACGGAGGCGCCCAAAGCGAGCAGCTCGGCCGTTCGGTGGGAGTGGTGCGCGAATCGCTCGGGTCGCTGCTTCAGGAGCTGGGGACCGGACAGGAGCAGGCGAGCGGGCTGACCGAGCGGGCCGGAAGCCTGGGCACGGCGCTCGCCGCGGTCTCCGCGGAGCTTCGGGACGAACTCCCCGTGGCCCTTGCCAGCGTCGAAGCTCAGGCGGGGCGGGCTCGCGAAGCCGCCGCTTCAATCGTTCCGCTGGTCGGCGAGGTCGAAAGATCGGCAAACTCCGCCGCGGCCCGGCTGGGCGAGAGCGAGCAGGCGGTCGGCCGCCAGCGCGACTCCGTCGAAGCCCTGATCGCCCGGGTCGCCGAAGGCGCGGCAGGAGCGGAAGAGCGTCTTCGCGCTCTCGGCGCCGCGGCCGAGGACGCGAACGCTTCCGGGCAGCGGATCGCAGCCGATACCGGAGCCTCGGTGGAAAGCGTTCGGACCGCCGCGGCCGCGCTTCTCGATGACTTGGGCGCGGGCCGGCGCCAGGCGGGCGATCTCATCGAAAGCGCCGGCCAGCTGGGCTCGGCGCTCGGCGGGATAACCGGTCAGCTCAGTGACGCCCTGCCGGCAGCGCTGCGGGCCGTCGAGGAGCAGGCCGGACGCACTCGCGATGCCGCCGAGGCGATCGTCCCGCTCGTCGGAGACATCGAATCCATGGCCGGGGCCGCGGCCGCCCGGCTCGGCGACGGCGAGGCCGTCCTGGCTCGGCAGCAGCAGTCGCTAGAAGCTCTGCTCGTCCGGATCGGCGAAGGCTCGGCGAGCGCCCAGGATCAGCTGCGCGCGCTCGGCGCCGCCGCCGAGGAGGCCCAGGCCGCCGCCCAGAGGATCGCGGCCGATACCGGCCCCGAGCTGATCGAGGCCCTGCTTCGGGTCCGCGAGGCCGCCGGACAGGCGTCCGAACGCGCCAGGGAGGCAATCTCGGCGGCCATTCCCGCAAGCGCGGCGGCGCTCGGTGAGGCGAGCCGGGAAGCGCTCGAGCGGGCCGTCAGCGAGACCGTCGAACGCCAGATGGCGGAGCTCGCGACGGTCTCCGAGCGCGCGATCGAGACCGCTCGCCGAGCGTCAGAGCGGCTTACCCGCCAGATGCTCTCGCTGGGCGAGACCGCGGCTGCGATCGAGGCCCGGATCGACGAGGAGCGGGCCGAGCGGGAGGAAAAGGAAAGCGACAATTTCTCGAGACGGGTCGCACTCCTCATCGAATCGCTCAACTCGACGGCGATCGACGTCACCAAGATCCTTTCCAACGAGGTCACCGACAGTGCGTGGACGGCCTATCTGAAGGGCGACCGCGGGGTCTTCACCCGGCGCGCCGTGCGCCTCCTCGACCGCAACGACGCCCGCGAGATCGCCCGCCATTACGAGGAAGAGCCCGAATTCCGCGAGCAGGTGAACCGCTACATCCACGATTTCGAATCGATGTTGCGCCGGATCCTCGCCGACCGCGACGGCTCGCCGCTCGGTGTGACCATCCTTTCCAGCGACATGGGCAAGCTCTACGTCGCGCTGGCGCAGGCGATCGAGCGAATCCGCTAAATCCTCCCCATCTCCGATGGGGAGCCAAGGTCACCTCGTCCAGTCCAGCATCTCGATCGTGACCCAGCCGAACAGATAATTCGCGTAGAACAGCGCGAAGGCCCCCGCCGACACCACGGTCGCCCAAAGCGCCGCCCGGCCGAGGCTGAACCGGTGCGGGGCGCTCGGCGCATGGCCTGCAGGGGTCTCGACCCCCTCCTCCTCCGGAGTCCGGACCCCGAAGGGCAGGACGACGAACAGGCTCAGCGTCCAGAACAGGACGTAGATCGCCAGGATCGACTGGAACTTCATGCGCTACCTCCGGCCGTCATTGCGAGGAGCAAAGCGGCGAATCAATCCAGCTTCCGGAACCGGGGTGATCTGGATTTGCTTCGCTGCGCTCGCGATGACGGCGATTCATCACACCCGGATCAGAAGCACGTCCACCACCGGCTTCTTGCCCGTCCACTCGGTGGCGCAGCGTCGGACGGCGAGACGCACCGCCTCGCGCAATTTGTCCTCGCTGGCCGCGCCCTTGAGGGCCGCCTCCGAAGCCGCGTCGGCGGCTTCCTCGACGAAGGCTTCGCGATCCTCCTCGACCGGAATGCCCTCGAGCGCGACCTGGACGTCGCCGACCAGCCGGTCGCGGTCGTTGAGCGCCAGAGCGACCGTGATCGTCCCGAAGCTGGCGATCTTGCGGCGCTCGTTCATCGTCGGCCCGTCGGCCGCGAGGATGACGTCCCCGTCGAGGATCAGGCGCCCGACCCGCTCCTCGCCCAGCTTCTTCGGCCCGTCCGGTGAGAGTCGGACGACGTCTCCGTTCTTCTGAACGATGCCCTTGGGCACGCCCTTCGACCGGGCGAAGCGGTCATGCTCGGCCAGGTGGCGCATCTCGCCGTGGACTGGAACGATGATCTCGGGCCGGATCCAGCCGTACATGGCGGCGAGCTCCGGCCGGCCGGGATGGCCCGAGACGTGGACGTTGGCCTGGCGGTCGGTGATCATCCGGATTCCGCGCGCGGCAAGCTCGTTCTGGATCCGGCCGATGGCGATCTCGTTGCCCGGGATCTGCTTCGAGGAGAAGACGACGAGGTCGCCCTCGCTGAGCTTGATCCGATGCTGGTCGAAGGCGATCCGAGCGAGCGCGGCGCGATTCTCGCCCTGGCCTCCCGTCCCGATGATCATCACGTCGCGCTTGGGCAGCGACATTGCGGTCTCGAAGTCGATGGTCTCCGGGAAGTCGGTCAGATAGCCGACGCTTCGAGCGACCCTCAATATCCGGTCGAGCGAGCGGCCGGCGACGCAGACCTGGCGGCCGGTGTCCTGGGCGACCTTTCCCAAAGTGCTCAGCCGGGCGGCGTTCGAGGCGAAGGTGGTGACCAGCACCCTGCCCTCGGCCTCCCCGATCACCCGGTCGAGACCCTCGCGGACCTGCTCCTCCGATCCCGACGCTTCCTCCTGGAAGACGTTGGTCGAATCGCAGACGAGGGCGAGAATGCCTTCGTCGCCGACCCGGGTGAGAGCGGCGGCGTCGGCGGGATCGCCAAGCTGGGGGAATTCGTCCAGCTTCCAGTCGCCGGTATGGAAGACCTTGCCGTAGGGCGTGTCGATGAGGAGCGCGTTGCCTTCCGGGATCGAATGCGCGAGCGGAACGAAGCGGAAGCCGAACGGGCCGATCTGCATCGTCCCGCCGATATCGATGATGTTGACCTTGACCTGCCGCTCGAGCCCTTCCTCCTGGAGCTTCTCGGCGATCAGGCCGGCGGTGAACGGAGTCGCCCAAAGCGGAACCCCGAGATCGTCGGCCAGGTAAGGGATTGCTCCGATATGGTCCTCATGGCCGTGTGTCAGCACGACTCCGAGGAGGTCGTCCCGCCGCTCTTCGATGAAGGTCAGGTCGGGGAGGATGAGCTCGACCCCGGGATAGGCGGGATCGGCGAAGGTCATCCCCAGGTCGACCATGATCCACTTGCCGTCGCAGCCGTAGAGATTGACGTTCATTCCGATCTCGCCCGAGCCGCCGAGGGCGAGGAAAAGCAGTTCTTTGCCGGGTTTCATTCGATCTCCGTCACTCCGGCGAAAGCCGGGGCCTCATTGTGGATAGTCGCGACTTCTTGTCCTGGGGTCCCGGCTTTCGCCGGGATGACGGGACTGCCCGCCTGACGGTTAGGTGGAGCTTAGGCTCCGCTTGTACAACAATCCCAGGCCCTGGATCGTCAAATCCGGCTCGATCTCGTCGAAAAGAGTCACATGCTGGTCGAACAGGGTCGCGAGGCCGCCGGTCGCGACCACCTTCACCGGCCGGCCGATCTCCGCCTTCATGCGGGCCACGAGTCCTTCCATCATCCCCACATAGCCCCAATAGATGCCGATATGCATCTGGTCCTCGGTGGTGCGCCCGATGACCGACATGTTGCCGCTCGGAGCCTCGATCGCGATTCGCGGAAGCTTGGCCGCGGCGGTCACCAGAGCGTCGAGCGACAGGTTAATCCCCGGGGCGATGATCCCGCCCTTGTAGGCGCCGGAATAGTCGATCGCGTCGAAGGTGGTCGCGGTCCCGAAGTCGATGACGATGAGGTCGCCTTCGTGGAGGGCGTGGGCGGCGATCGCGTTGAGCACGCGGTCGGCCCCGACGCTCCTCGGCTCGGCGACGTCGAGCTCGACCCCCCATTCCGCCCCAGCCTGGCCGGCGATCAGAGCCTCGACCTTGAAATATTTGGCCGCGAGAACTTCAAGATTGTGCGTCGCCCTCGGCACCACGGTCCCGACGATCACGGCGTCCACCACGTCGCGCGGAAGGCCCTCGAGCTGGATCAGCTGGTGGAGCCATACCGCATATTCGTCGGCGGTCCGCCGCGGATCGGTCGCGATACGCCAGCGCGCGCGGATGACTCCGTCCTCGAGCAAGGCGAAGACGACATTGGTGTTCCCGGCATCGACGGCGAGCAGCATGGAGGCTCCTCTAGCGGGGGGCGGGGGAGTTGGCGAGTGGAAGCCTAGCGCGTCATTTCTGGCGAAGCGAAGCAATCGAGCCGTTCGAACGCCGCCGCTGGATTGCTTCGTCCCTGCCGCGAAGCCGGAGTTGATCCTGAGCGCCGCCGCGGGCGGCGTCGAAGGGCTCCTCGCAATGACGACGCTTCAGATCAAAAACACGTCGCCCGCGTGGATGACCTGGCGGGTCCCGTCGGGGAGGCGCAGGCACAGGGCGCCGCTGTCGTCGAGGCCGTCGAACAGACCGTCGATACGCGCCCCGCTCGGCATGTGGGTGGAGAGAGCCGTTCCGATCGGGTGGGCGGAGGCGAGCCAGCTTAGCCGGATCGGCTCAAGGCCCTCGGCCCGCCAGCGTCCGAGCCAGCGCTCGAAGCTCGAGGCGAGCGCTTCGAGGAAGCGGGACGGATCGGGGGCTCCGCCGAGCATTCCCATGTTGATGGCGGGCCGGTCGACTTCGTCCGGATGGTCGCCCAGGTTGACCCCGAAGCCGATGACGATGGCGTCGCCGATCCGCTCCAAGAGGATGCCCGACAGCTTGGCGCCGGCGACGAGCAGGTCGTTTGGCCATTTGATCTCGATCGCAATTCCGGCGACCGTGAATCTGGACGCAACATCGTGCAAGGCGACGGCGGCGACCAGCGCCAGGGTCGGGGCCGGCGGGTCGCCGGGGCGGAGCCGGACGATGGTGCTGGCATAGAGATTGCCGGGCGGCGAATGCCATCCCCGTCCCTGCCGGCCGCGACCGCCGGACTGACGCCCTGCACGAAGCCACAAACCCTCCGGAGCGCCGTCCCGTGCGAGGGAGGCGAGGTCGTCGTTGGTCGAGCCGGTCTCGGCGACGATTCGGATTTCGATGTTCGACCCTTCGGTCTCAGACATAGCCGCCGTCCTTGGCGATCAGCAGGGCTTGGGACAGGCTCCTCACCCCAAGCTTCTTCATCAGATTGGCTCGGTGGAGCTCGACCGTCCGGACGCTGAGGCCGAGCTCGTGGGCAACGACCTTGTTCGGTGCTCCGTCCGCGAAGGCGACGAGCACTTCCTTTTCCCGCCGGGTCAGCGTGCCGAGCGCCGAGATTCGCGACCAGGGCTGGCTTTCGAGTAGCGCGAACCCCTTTTCGACGGCGGCGATCAGTTGGTCTACGCGAAAGGGTTTCTCGATGAAGTCGACGACTCCAAGGCGGCCGGCGCGCATCGCGTGGGGGACGTTGCCGTTGCCGGACACGACTATCACCGGATAGGCCGCTCTTCCCCTGGCGATCACCTCGAGCAGATCGAGGCCGTTGATTCCGGGCAGGTTGATGTCGACGATGATGCAGCCGGCCGGCCGATCCGAGTGGCCGGCAAGGAAGGATTCGGCCGATTCATACTCGTCGATCCGGGTGCAGGAATCCGCCAGCGCCTGCCGCACGAGGTTTCGCAGCAGCCGTTCGTCGTCGATGATATAAGCGCGTCGCTCGCCCATTTACCGCTTCCTTGGGGCCGCGCGGCCCGGCGATCAACCACGAACAGCGCCGGTGAGGGCATCGCCCGCCCTCCGCCGTCGGCTGGCCCCTCCCCCGCTCCGCGGAGCGCCAGTTATCGTTTGCAGGGCGGTCAAGTCATGACTATCCGCCGCCCATGATCAGGAATCTGGCCGACGCTGCGCGGCATGTCGCGCGGACGTTCGTGACGAACCGTCGGCGCCGGGCCTTCGCCAAGCGCGGCGAGGCCTTCGTCCACACCACTGCGCAAGGCAACCGGTTCGAGCTTTATCCGGGCGAATTCATCGATCGCGACATCTATGCCTTCGGAATCTACGAGCGGCGGATCCTCGATCTGCTGAGGGCTCGGCTGAAGCGGCGTCGGACCTATCTCGACATAGGCGCCAATATCGGCAACCACGCCCTCTACCTCCGCGACATCTTCGAGCATGTCCATTGTTTCGACCCCAACCCCGTCATCGTCCGACGGCTGAGGCGTAACATCGCCCTCAACGAAGCCACCAACATCACCGTCCATCCGGTCGGACTGGGCGACGTGGACGGCGAGCTTCCGTTCAACGCCGACGTCGAAGGCAATATGGGCCTGGGCTCGTTCGTGCACCAGGGAGCGGGCGAACCGGTCATGCTGCCGGTGATCGCGGCGAGCCGGTACATAGGCGAGCAGAAAATCGAGGGCATCGACTTCGTCAAGGTCGACGTCGAAGGCTTCGAACCCCAGGTATTCCTGGGGCTGCGCGAGACGATCGCCATCCACCGGCCGGTCGTCGCCTTCGAATATCATGGCGGGATGGAGCCGATCGAATCCTGGGAGACGATCACGGCCTCGATGCCGGGCTACGTCTTCGTCGACGCCATCCCCCCCGCGCCGGCCGGCCTGGCGGGCAAGCTCGCCTTCGCGCTTCGCCACGGGATGAACCCGCCGATGGCGCCGATCGCGGCTCCGGGTAACCGCTCCTACGCCGCGGTCCTCGGATTTCCGTCGCGCGAAGCGCTCGCCGAATTCGAAGCCTGAGCCCCGGCCCTTGCGCCGCTAGAACAGGGCGCTTGCCGCGTTGTCGGCGAACCGGCCGAGATAGGGGATCGTGAAATAGCCGAGCGGCGAGACGAACACCGCGGCAAGGACGATCAGCACCGACTGCGCCACGTCGCGGGTCTCCGCGAAAGCGGGCGCCGGATCGTCGAAGTACATCGTCTTGACGATCTTCAGATAATAATAGGCGCTGATCACCGACGTCGCGATTCCGACGGCGGCGAGCCAGGTCAGGTCCGCCCGGACCGCGGCGTCGAAGACCAGGAACTTGGGCCAGAAGCCAAACAGGGGCGGCACTCCGGCGAGGCTGAACATGAAGATCGCCATCCCTGCGGCGAGCCAGGGCCGGGTGGTCGACAGGCCCGAAAGGCTGGCGATGCTCTCGACCGGCTGGCCGTCCTCGTCCCGCATCCTCAGGACGATCAGGAAGGTGCCCAGGGTCATCGCCGTGTAGACGGCCATGTAGAACAGCACCGAGGCCACCCCGTAGCGGGTCGCCGCGGCGAGTCCGATCAGTGCGAAGCCGACATTGTTGATCGAGGAATAAGCGAGAAGGCGCTTGATGTTGGGCTGGCCGATGGCTGCGACCCCGCCGAGTATGGTCGAGGCCAGGGCCATGAAGATGACGATCTGGCGCCACTCGAACGTCGCCGGCCCCAGCGCCTCGATGGCGACCCGGACGAGCAGGGCCATTGCGGCGACCTTGGGCGCCGAGGCGAAATAGGCGGTCACCGGGGTCGGGGCGCCCTCGTAGACGTCCGGAGTCCACATGTGGAAGGGCACCGCCGAGACCTTGAAGGCTATGCCGGCGAGGACGAAGACGATGCCGAACAACTCGCCCGTCGACACTCCGTCGCGGCCCAAAGCGGCGTTGATCTCGCCGAACAGGGTGGAGCCGGTGAAGCCGTAGAGCAGAGACACTCCGTAGAGCAGGATTCCCGAGGCGAGCGCTCCGAGGACGAAATATTTGAGCCCCGCCTCCGCCGAGCGGTTGTCGCGCCTCTGGAAGCTGGCGAGGACGTAGGACGACAGGCTCAGCAGCTCGAGGCCGACATAGAGGGTGAGGAGGTCGCCCGCCGAGGCCATCATCCCCATTCCGACGCAGGAAAGCAGGATCAGGCAGGGATATTCCGCCCGGTAGTCGCGGTCGCGGCTGAACCAGCCCGAGGCCGCGACCAGCGACACGGCGGCGGCGACGTAGATCAAGACCTTTGCGAACGCCGCGAAGCTGTCGCCGATATAGAGGCCGTCGAACGCGGTGCCGCCCCGGCCGGTCACCCCGGGCAGAGCGAAAGCCGCTCCGGCCAGCGCCGCGATCCCGAGCCAGGTAAGCAGGCGCGCATGCTTGTCGCCCATCCAGGCGGCCGCCATCATCAGCGCAAGCGCAGCCAGGGTGAGCACGATCTCGGGCAGGGTGAAGAGGAGCGAAGCGGTCATGGCTTATCCGTCGCCCCGGCGTAAGCCGCGGACTCGCGGACGCCTGCGCAACCCGTCACCCCGGCGAACGCCGGGGCCTCGGTGAGACCCGTGTAGACTTCTTGTCCTGAGGTCCCGGCTTTCGCCGGGATGACGGGAGAGTTCATCAATGCTCCTCCCCGGGCGCATGGCTATGGCCTTCGGGCGGCGGCCCCTCCGGCACGGGCACAGGCTCCGGCGCGTGGGGTTCGGCCGGCGAATGCGCCTTGGGCACGGTCGCGCCCTTGTTGGTGGTCGGCTGGGCGTCCCCCGGCGGGTTGGCCCGCTCGATCCGTGCGAGAAGGAAGCCGACGTCCCGGCGGATCGTGGACATGAAGGTCTCGGGATAGACGCCCATCCAGAGCACCGCCGCCGCGATCGCTCCCAGCGAGGCCAGCTCGCGCTTGTCGAGGTCGGGCATCGCCGCGGCGTCGGCGTTGCGGCTCGTCCCGTAGGCGACCCGCCAGTAGAGCCAGAGCATGTAGGCGGCGCCGAGGATGATCCCGGTCGTCGCGACCGCGGCGACGAGGCTGCTCGCTTCGTAGGCGCCGACCAGTGCCAGGAACTCCCCGACGAAACCGCTCGTCCCGGGCAAGCCCACCGAGGCCATGGTGAAGAGCAGGAACAGCACGGCAAAGGCCGGCATGTTGTTCGACAATCCGCCGTAGCGGTCGATCTCGCGGGTGTGCAGCCTGTCGTAGACCACGCCGACGCACAGGAAGAGCGCGGCCGACACCAGGCCGTGGCTGAGCATGACGATGATCCCGCCCTCGATGCCCTGCCGGTTGAAGGCGAACAGGCCGATGGTGACGAAGGCCATGTGGGCGACCGAGGAATAAGCGATCAGCTTCTTCATATCGCGCTGAACCAGTGCGACCAGCGAGGTGTAGACGATCGCGATCATGCTCAGAGCGAAGATCAGCCAGACGAGCTGGGCCGAGGCTTCGGGGAACATGGGAAGCGAGAATCGAAGGAAGCCGTAGCCGCCCAGCTTGAGAAGCACTCCGGCGAGGATCACGGAGCCGGCGGTCGGCGCCTGGACGTGGGCGTCGGGAAGCCAGGTGTGGACCGGCCACATCGGCATCTTGACCGCGAAGCTGGCGAAGAAGGCCAGCCACAGCCAGGTCTGGGCCTCGGGCGGGAAGTTGGTGACCATCAGCTTGGGGATCGCGGTGGTGCCGGCGTAATTCACCATCCACAGCATCGCGACCAGCATCAGAACCGAGCCGAGCAGGGTGTAGAGGAAGAATTTGTAGCTGGCGTAAATCCGCTCGGCGCCGCCCCAGATTCCGATGATCAGGAACATCGGGATCAGTCCGGCCTCGAAGAAGATGTAGAAGAGGAAGATGTCCTGGGCCATGAACACGCCCAGAGTCATCGTCTCCACGAGGAGGAAGGCCGCCATATATTCGGGAACCCGCCGCTCGATCGATTTCCAGCTGGCGAGGATGCAGATCGGCATCAGGAAGACGGTGAGCATGATCAGGGTGATGGCGATCCCGTCCACCCCGAGCGCCCAGGAGAACCGGCCGAAGAGCCCGCGGGCAAGCTCCTGGAACTGCCACTGGTCGCCGGCGAGCTGGTAATCCATCCACAGCAGGATCCCGAGGGCGAGGTTCGCCAGTGTGGCGAACAAGGCGACCCAGCGCGCGGTGTGGGCCGAAACGCACAGGCAGACGATCGCCGCGGCGAGCGGCAGGACGAGCATCTCCGTCAGGATCGGAAAGGCATATTCGATCGTGTAGCGGATCTCGTTCATCGCCTCACCGTCATCCCGGCGGAAGCCGGGACCTCAGGACGAGAAGTCGCGGCGGGTCTCCCCGAGGCCCCGGCTTTCGCCGGGGTGACGGATTGACCCGAGGCCCCGGCTTTCGCCGGGGTGACGAATATCGTCTCCCTCATCGCGCCATCGCCCAGGTCGCGGCGGCGGCGAGGCCGAGCAGCATCACCAGCGCATAGGTGTAGAGGTAGCCGGACTGCAGCCGGGCGGTGAGGACGTTGCCGACCCGGACCGCGGTCGCGGCTCCGTCGGGGCCGAAGCGGTCGATGATCTTCTCGTCGCCGCGCTTCCAGAACAGGCGCCCGAGCCACAGCGAGGGCCGGATGAAGACGACGTCGTAGATCTCGTCGAAATACCATTTGTTGTAGAAGAAATTGTGCAGGATCCCCCATTGCCCGACGAAGCGGCGGGGGATGTCGGTGTTCCGGATATAGGCCTGAAGCGCGATCAGGAAGCCGATGATCATCACCGTGCCGGGGGCGAGCTTAACCCACAAAGGCACTTCGTGGATGGCGTGGGCGAGATGGGTGTCGAAGGCGATGCTCGAGCCCCAGAAATGCGCGCCCTCCTCCGCTTCGATGAACGGCCCGTGGAAAAGCATTCCAGCGAATATGGCGCCCAGCGACAGGACGCCGAGCGGGACCAGCATGGTCCACGGGCTTTCGTGAGGGTGGTATCCGCCCGTCCCCTGCGCGACCTGGCGCGGCGCGGATTCGTGCGGCCTCGTGTCGTGGCCGGCATCCTCTTCGTCCGGATGGTCGTGGTGATCGCCGTGAAGGGCGTGCTGGATATGCTCCGACTGGGCCCAGCGCGCCTTGCCGAAGAAGGTCAGGAAGACGAGCCGCCAGCTGTAGAAGCTGGTCAGGAGCGCGGCGGTGATCCCGATGGCGAAGGCGAAGCCGCCCACTCCGGAGCCGCTGGCGAAGGCGCTCTCGATGATCGCGTCCTTGGAATAGAAGCCGGCGAACCCGAAGCCCGACCAGCCAGCGATCTGGATGACCCCCACGCCGGTGATTGCAAGGGTGCCGATGGTCATCGCCCAGAAGGTCAGCGGAATGTGCTTACGGAGCGCTCCATAGAAGCGCATGTCCTGCTCGTGGTGCATGGCGTGGATCACCGAGCCGGCGCCGAGGAACAGGAGCGCCTTGAAGAAGGCGTGGGTGAAGAGGTGGAACATCGCCGCGCCGTAGGCCCCCACCCCGGCCGCGAAGAACATGTAGCCGAGCTGCGAGCAGGTCGAATAGGCGATCACCCGCTTGATGTCGTTCTGGACCGTTCCCACGGTGGCGGCGAAGATCGCCGTCGCGGCCCCGATCACGGTGACGAGGGTGAGCGCGGTCTGGCTGGTCTCGAACATCGGCGACAGGCGGCAGACCATGAACACGCCCGCGGTGACCATCGTCGCTGCGTGGATGAGTGCCGAGACCGGAGTCGGGCCCTCCATCGCGTCGGGAAGCCAGGTGTGCAAGCCCAGCTGCGCCGACTTGCCCATCGCCCCGATGAACAGGAGGATGCAGATCAGGGTCATCGTGTCGAAACGCTGGCCAAGGAAGCCGATCGTCGAGCCTTCCATGCCCGGCGAGGCGGCCAGGATCTCCGGGATCGAGACCGTCCCGAAGACGAGGAAGGTGGCGAAGATCCCCAGGCTGAAGCCGAAGTCGCCGACCCGGTTGACGACGAACGCCTTGAGCGCCGCCGCGTTGGCCGAGGGCTTGTGGTACCAGAAGCCGATCAGAAGGTAGGAAGCGAGGCCCACCCCTTCCCAGCCGAAGAACATCTGGACGAGATTGTCCGCCGTCACCAGCATCAGCATCGCGAAGGTGAAGAGCGAGAGGTAGGCGAAGAAGCGGGGCTGGCTGTCGTCCTCCGCCATATAGCCCCAGGAGTAGAGATGGACGAGCGCCGAGACGGTGGTCACCACCACCAGCATCACCGAGGTGAGAGCGTCGACCCGGAGCGACCAGTCGACTCGCATCGGTTCCGAATGGATCCAGGAGAGGACCGGGTGAAGCTGGCTGTGCTCGGTCCCGGCGATGAAGCCGAGGAAGATCGGCCAGGACAAGGCGCAGGCGACGAACAGCGCGGCCGTGGTGATCAGCTTGGCGACCGTGTTGCCGAGCAGCCGGTTGCCGAGCCCCGCGACGATCGCCGCCAGCAAGGGCAGGAAGACGATGAGCTGGACGGTCATAGCGTCGATGCCCCCTCCCCGTCATTGCGAGCGAAGCGAATCAATCCAGTGCGGCGCATCCGGCCACTGGGTTGCTTCGTCGCTGACGCTCCTCGCAATGACGGCGGCAAAGCGGTCACCCCTTCATCTGGTTGATGTCGTCGACCGCGATCGTGCCGCGGCCGCGGAAATAGATGACGAGGATGGCGAGCCCGATCGCCGCCTCGCCTGCGGCGACGGTGAGGACGAACATGGCGAAGACCTGGCCGACCATGTCGCCGAGATAGGCGGAAAAGGCGACGAGGTTGATGTTGACCGCGAGCAGGATGAGCTCGATCGCCATCAGGATGACGATGATGTTCTTCCGGTTCAGGAATATCCCGAACACCCCGAGCACGAACAGGATCGCGGAGACGGTGAGGTAGTGGCCGAGCCCGATCATGACGGCGTGCCTTTCCCGCACGCCGTCACCCCGGCGAAGGCCGGGGCCTCGGGGAGACCCGCCGGGACTTCTCGTCCTGAGGTCCCGGCTTTCGCCGGGATGACGGATTGTGCTGAGGTCCCGGCTTTCGCCGGGATGACGGGAAGGGCCATCACAGCTTCATCCCCTCCCCCACTCCGGGATTCATGTTGATGACCGAATCCTCGGGCCTGCGGCGGTTCTGGTCGGAGACGTTCTGGGGCCTGAGCCCGCTCCGGGTGCGGTGGGTGAGGACGATCGCTCCGATCATCGCCACCAGGAGGACGAGCCCGGCGCCTTCGAAGACGTAGAGGTAGCGGGTGTAGAGGACCCGGCCGAGCGCCTCGATGTTGGGGATGTTCGGATCGGTCGGAGCGCTGCGCACCCCGGCGCCGAGCGCTCCGGCGTTCCAGGCCATCGCGGCGAAGAAGATCTCGACGAGGAGGACGAGGGCCAGGATCGCCCCGAACGGCCAGTAACGGGCCACTCCCGCCCGAAGAGTGGCGAAATCGACGTCGAGCATCATCACCACGAACAGGAAGAGCACTGCGACGGCGCCGACGTAGACGATGACGAGGAGCATCGCGATGAACTCGGCGCCCAGGATCAGGAACAGCCCCGCCGCATTGAAGAAGGCGAGGATCAGCCAGAGCACCGAATGGACCGGATTGCGCGACAGGATCGTCATCACCCCGCTGGCGATCACCAGCGTTGCGAAGAGGTAGAAGGCGAAGGCCTCGATCACGACGGCGTGCCCACGGCGCACGCCGTCGCCCCGGCGGAAGCCGGGGCCTCGGGGAGACCCGCCGAGACTTCTCGTCCTGGGATCCCGGGTTTCGCCGGGATGACGGAGGGGGTGAATCGGATGCTCATCTGAAGACGGCCCGGCGCTTAGCGGTAGGGGGCATCGGCGGCAAGGTTGGCCGCGAGCGACCGTTCCCATTTGTCGCCGTTGGCGAGCAGCTTCGCCTTGTCGTAGAGCAGTTCCTCCCGGGTTTCGGTCGCATATTCGAAGTTCGGCCCCTCGACGATCGCGTCGACCGGGCAGGCCTCCTGGCACAGCCCGCAATAGATGCACTTGACCATATCGATGTCGTAGCGGGTGGTCCGGCGGCTTCCGTCCTCCCTGGGCTCGGACTCGATGGTGATCGCCAAAGCCGGGCAGACGGCCTCGCACAATTTGCAGGCGATGCAGCGCTCCTCGCCGTTGGGATAACGGCGAAGCGCATGCTCGCCGCGGAAGCGCGGGGAGAGCGGGTTCTTCTCGAACGGATAGTTGATCGTCGCCTTGGGCTTGAAGAAATATTTCAAGGTCAGCCAGTGCGCCTTCACGAACTCCCAGAGGAAGAAGGACTTGATCCAATGGGCGATCATGACGGCTTGCCTTTGCAATAATCGGAGCCCGCCTCGCGCGCCGTGTAGCTCTTCCAGTCGGGCGAGCAATTATAGCGGGTCATCATCAGGTAGCCCGAAACCAGGAACACCCAGATGAGCGAGATGGGGAGGAATATCTTCCAGCCCAGCCGCATCAGCTGGTCGTAGCGGAAGCGCGGGACCGTCGCCTTCACCCAGGAGAAGACGAAGAAGAAGAACATGATCTTGGCGAAGAACCAGAATATCCCGGGAATGACGTAGAGCGGCGCCCAGTCGATCGGCGGAAGCCAGCCGCCCCAGAAGAGGACCGCGGTCATACCGCACATCAGGAGCACGTTGCCATACTCGCCGAGCCAGAAGAGCGCGAAGCTCATCGAGCTGTATTCGGTCTGGTAGCCGGCGACGAGCTCGCTCTCGGCCTCGGTGAGGTCGAACGGCGCCCGGGCGGTCTCGGCCATGGCGGAGATGAGGAAGATCATCGCAAGCGGGAGGAAGAGCGGATTGAAGCCGAAGCCGTTCAGGATCCACAAATGGCTCCTCTGGGCCTCGATGATCCCGGACAGGTTGAACGTCTCGGCCCAAAGTATCACCGGTACCAGGACGAAGCCGACCGAGACTTCGTAGCTTACCATCTGCGCCGCGGCGCGGAGCGCCGAATAGAAGGGATATTTCGAGTTGGACGCCCAGCCGGCGATGATCACCCCGTAGACGCCCAGCGAGGAGATGGCGAGGAGGTACAGGAGGCCCACATTGATGTCGGCGAGCACCATCCCCGGCCCGAACGGGACCACCGCCCAGCCGACCAGCGCCACCGTGAAGGTGAGGATGGGCGCGATGATGAACAGGCCGCGATTGGCGCCCGAGGGGATGATGGTCTCCTTGAGGAAGACCTTGAGGCCATCGGCGAAGCTTTGCAGAAGGCCGAGCGGGCCGACGACGTTGGGCCCGCGGCGAAGCGCCATCGCCGCCCAGATCTTGCGGTCGGCATAGATCACCATCGCCACCGCGAGCATCAGCGGCAAGGCGATGATCAGGATGAAGACGAGCGTCGCGAGGAACCAGCCGGCGCCGTAGCCCAGCCAGGTCGATTGCATCCAGGCGGTCATGATTTCACCGTCGCAGGTTCAGCCGTCATCCCGGCGAAAGCCGGGACCTCGGCGGGTGAAAAGCGCGGCGCCTCGAGCGGCCCGAGGCCCCGGCTTTCGCCGGGGTGACGGATCATGCGCGTCCCTTCGCGAACGCTCATTCCGCGGCCTCCTGGAAGGTCTGTCCGTGAAGCAGCTCGGCCGAGCAGCGCTGAAGGGTCGGCGAGGACCGGGCGATGGGATTGGTCAGGTAGAAATCCTCGATCGGATAGGCGATCGCTCCGCCGACGCTCGGCGCCTGTCCGGTGAAGGCCGGGAGCGGATCGACCGCGCTGAGCCCGGCCACGCCGAGCCTCGGGACCTCCGCGGCGATCGCGGAGCGAAGCTGCGACAGGCTGTCGAACGGAAGAGTCTTGCCGAGCACGTCCGACAGCGCCCTGAAGATCGTCCAGTCCTCGCGGGCTTCGCCGGGCGGATGAACCGCGAACTCGGAAAGCTGAACGCGCCCCTCGAGATTGACGTAGGTGCCGTGCTTCTCGGTATAGGCGGCGCCCGGGAGGATGACGTCGGCGTGACGCACCCCGCGGTCGCCGTGGGTGCCGATGTAGACGGTGAAGGTGTTCGCGAAGGTGGAAGAATCGAGCTCGTCCGCGCCGAGCAGGAAAAGCGCCCTGAGGCTCGAGGCCCGTGCCCGGATCGAGTCGAGTCCGCCGTCCGCGACGAAGCCGAGGTCCAGAGCTCCGACCCGGGCCGCTGCGGTGTGCAGCAGTCCGAAGCTCGCTCCGAGCGTCGCTGCGGCGGCCCGGGCGGCCGCGTAGACGCCCTCCCCCTGCAGAGCGCCCATTCCGACGACGACCGCGCAATTCTCCTTGCCGGCGAACGAGTCGGTCACCTCGCGAGGCAGCGTCCCGAGGAGCGCGAGGTCGTCGCCGAGATCGACGACGGGATAGGTAAGGTCGACGTTCGGGCCGATCCGATACACCCTGGCGCCCGCCTTCACCGCCTTGCGGATCCGCGTGTTGACCAGCGGCGCCTCCCAGCGCGGGTTGGTTCCGACGAGGAGGATTGCGGGGGCCGTCTCGATCCCGGCGATGGTCGCGTTGAAGCGGTAGGCGGCCGGGCTCGACACGTCGAACTTCGCACCGTCCTGGCGGCATTCGTGGAGGTTCGATCCGAACGCCTCGAGCAGCTTCTTGAGCGCGAAGACGGATTCCACGTCCTGAAGGTCGCCGGCGATCGCCGCGACGTCGCCGCCGCCGGCGCCCTGCAACCGCTCGGCGATGGCCTGGAACGCCTCTTCCCACGTCGCCGGCCGAAGCTTGCCGTCGCGGCGGACCCAAGGACGGTCGAGCCGGTTGCGCACCAGGCCGTCGACCGCATGTCGGGTCTTGTCGTGCGCCCACTCTTCGTTGACCTCCTCGTTGAGGCGGGGAAGAGCCCGCATCACCTCGCGGAAGCGGTGATCGATCCGGATGTTGGTGCCGACGGCGTCCATGACGTCGATGCCGGGCACCTTGCGAAGCTCCCAGGGCCGGGCCTCGAAGCTGTAGGGCTTGGAGACGAGCGCCCCGACCGGGCACAGGTCGACGACGTTGCCGGAAAGCTCCGACGTCACCGCCCCCTCGAGATAGGAGGTGATCTCCATATTCTCGCCCCGGCCGATCGCTCCGATCTCTTCCGAGCCCGCCACTTCCTCGGCGAACCTGACGCAGCGCGTACACTGGATGCATCGAGTCATGATCGTCTTGACGATCGGGCCCATATATTTCTCGGTGACGGCGCGCTTGTTCTCGGCGAAGCGGCTGTGGCCCCGGCCATAGGCCATCGCCTGGTCCTGGAGGTCGCATTCGCCGCCCTGGTCGCAGATCGGGCAGTCGAGCGGGTGGTTGATGAGCAGGAACTCCATCACCCCCTCGCGCGCCTTCTTGACCGTCGGCGACATGGTCGAGATTTCCTGCCCGTCCGAGGCGGGAAGAGCGCAGCTCGCCTGCGGCTTGGGCGGCCCGGGCTTCACCTCGACCAGGCACATCCGGCAATTGCCGGCGATGGACAGCCGCTCGTGATAGCAGAAGCGCGGGATTTCCTTCCCCGCCATCTCGCAGGCCTGAAGCACGGTCGCGCCCTGCGGCACCTCGATCTCGATTCCGTCGACTTTGACCTTGGGCATCAGAATTTACCCTCGAAGACTTCAGGCTGTCCCGCGGCCACGCGATAGGCGGCCTCGGCCAGGAAGGCGCGGAAGATCGGCGCCGTCAGCTTGATCGGATCGCCTCTCGTCAGGCATCGCGAAAGGGCCGGGGCCATTTCATTCATCCTCGCGGCCTCCTCCGCGCTGCCCCGGTCGAGGCTGAAGAAATCATAGGCTTGCGCCGGATGGATCCGGACGAGGCAGGAGGCCGCGTCGAGCATCACCAGCGCCGGCGCGGCCTTGGGGTCCTTGGCCAGATAGTCTGCGCCGACCGGTGCGAAGACTCGAACCGGCGCTCTGCGCGGGGCGCCTCCGATCGACTCGAAATCGCGATACAGGAACCGCTCGGCGACGGCGCCGCGCTTGTAGAAATAGGCGGCCGGAATTGGAAGATCCTGCCGGAGGCAGCCGAGAGCGGCCTTGAACCAGTGTATCTCGATCCCGCCAGGCGCCGGAACGGTCGACAGGGCCTTTTCGATTTCGCGGCTTTTCGCCACCGTCATGCAATCGACCATCCAGTAGACGTGGTCGACCGACGGGACGGGCGTCTCGGGAGGCTTGGGGGCGGCCCGGGCGGGGCCGCCGGCAGCCAGCAGGGCTGCGAGCCCGGCGCAGAAGAAAAAGAAAAGGGCCTTCATTTCGCCGCCACCCGCGCCCGAACCGAATGCGCGAGCCGATAGAAATTGATCGCGATCGAGCCGCGAAGGGCGACCCGGCCGAACCTCACGGTCTGGCCCTGGACCATGCAGCGTTCGAGCACGGGCCGAAGGGCGTCGAAGGCGGCACTCTCCTGCGGAGTGTCCGGGACGGTCAGAAGCAGAGCTTTCGAGCCGGCCGGTGCCCCGCGAACCGCGCATTCGCCGTAGCGGGAGAGGTAGGCGTAGGTCGCCACCTTCCGATGGCTCTCGAGGGCGGCGTCATACTTCTTCTTGCCCAGGGGCTTGCCGCCGGCGGTCGTCTGCGACGGCGGCTCGCCCGGATCGCGGTGGGCGAGCGGCGGCAAAGCTGCAAGATCGGGTATCGCCCAGCCGGCGAGTTCGCGGTTCACCAGCGCGTCGGCCAGGGCATAACGGTAGAGATCGCCGCCGAAGCGCATCTGCACGCCGCCGTGGGCCGCGTCGGAGAGGCATTCGGGAGAGAACAGTCCCTGATAGTCGCGAAGGAGAGTCGCATTGTCCAGGTTGGCGGCGATCGCCTCGGCCGCCTTGGCGGGCTGCTTGCGCACGACGCACTTGGCGTATGCGTGCATCACCGCCCGGGTCTGCTTGGTCGAATAATCGGAATCGGACTCCGCCGCCGACGCAGGCTGAAGCACGCCGAAAAACGCCAGCGGAAGGAGCCAAAGCCTCATTCCGCCGCCTCCAGCGCCTGCCCGCGGCGCTCGACGATCCGCCGCTCGAGCTCGGGCCGGAAATGCCGGATCAGGCCCTGGATCGGCCAGGCCGCGGCGTCGCCCAAAGCGCAGATGGTGTGGCCCTCGACCTGCTTGGTGACGTCCCAGAGCGTGTCGATCTCGTGGATCTCGGCATTGCCCTCGACGAGCCGCTCCATGACCCTCCACATCCAGCCCGTGCCCTCGCGGCACGGCGTGCACTGGCCGCAGCTCTCGTGCTTGTAGAAATAGGAGATCCGGCTGATCGCCTTCACCACGTCGGTCGACTTGTCCATGACGATGATCGCGGCTGTGCCGAGGCCGGAGCCGAGGTCCTTGAGCCCGTCGAAGTCCATCGGAGCGTCGATGATCTGCTCCGCAGGGACGAGCGGCACGGACGAGCCGCCTGGGATGACGGCGAGGAGATTGTCCCAGCCGCCGCGGATCCCGCCGGCGTGCCGGTCGATCAGCTCGCGGAACGGAACCGACATCGCGTCCTCGACGACGCAGGGCTTGTTCACGTGGCCCGAGATCTGGAAGAGCTTGGTGCCTTCGTTCTTCTCGCGCCCGATGCCCTTAAACCAGGCCGCACCCCGGCGAAGGATGGTAGGGACGACGGCGATGGATTCGACGTTGTTGACCGTGGTCGGGCAGCCGTAGAGGCCCGCCCCCGCCGGAAAGGGCGGCTTGAGGCGAGGCATGCCCTTCTTGCCTTCGAGGCTTTCGAGCATCGCCGTCTCTTCGCCGCAAATGTAGGCGCCCGCGCCGCGGTGGACGAAGAGGTCGAAATCGTAGCCCGATTTGGCGGCGTTCTTGCCCAGCAGCCCGGCGTCATAGGCCTGCTGCACCGCCGCCTCGAGCGTCTGCGCCTCTCGGATGAACTCGCCTCGGATGTAGATGTAGCCCGCGCGCGCGCGCATCGCGAAGCCCGCGATCAGGGCCCCTTCGATCAGCTTGTGCGGATCGTGGCGGATGATCTCGCGGTCCTTGCACGATCCGGGCTCGGATTCGTCGGCGTTGATCACGAGGAAATTGGGCCGCCCGGGCGTCGGCGCCTTGGGCATGAAGCCCCACTTCATTCCGGTCGGGAAGCCCGCGCCTCCGCGCCCCCTGAGTCCGCTGTTCTTGATGACGTCGATGATCGAATCTTCGCCGATCGCCATCAAGGCCGCGGTATCGTCCCAGTCGCCGCGCGCCTGCGCGCCCTTCAGCCCCCAGTCCTGGAAGCCGTAGAGGTTGGTGAAGATCCGGTCCCTGTCCTCGAGCATCAGCCGCCCATTCCAAAATAAACCGCGGCCACGAGAGCGACGATGACGACGAGCGCCACCAGCTTCACCATGCCCTTGAGCACTTTTAGGACCACGACCAGAGCGACGAGGCCGAGCGCGACCGGAAGGAACTGTTCCATCAGGACCACTCCCCCCGATAATCGTGATTTTCGCCCACCATCGCCTGCAGGCTGGTCACCCCGCCCTCCGGATCGCTGGTCCGGCGGTTCACCCCCTGCGGACCGGGCGTGGGAACCTCGCCTCGGGCCAGAGCCTCGAGGATCGCCGTCGTCGTCTCGAAGGTCAGGTCCTCGTAATTGTCGTCGTTGATCTGGACCATCGGCGCGTTGGCGCAGGCGCCCAGGCACTCCACTTCCGACAGGGTGAAGAGACCGTCCGGAGTCGTCCGCCCCTTCTTCATCCCCATGGCCTTGCAGGCGGCGAAGACGTCGTCCGAGCCTCGGAGCATGCAGGGCGTCGTCCCGCACACCTGGACGTGGAATCGGCCGACCGGGCGAAGGTTGAACATCGTATAGAAGGTCGCGACCTCGTAGGCGCGGATGTAGGGCATTCCAAGATGCTTCGCGACATATTCGATCACCGGAATGGGAAGCCAGCCCTGGGTCCCGGTCTCGGCGCCGACCTGCCGCTGGGCAAGGTCGAGCAAGGGAATGATCGCGCTCTGCTGCCGGCCGGGCGGGTAGCGGCCGACGAGAAGCTTGGCCTTCTTCTCGTTCTCCGCCGTAAAGGCGAACGAACCCCAGCGGGCGCGGACCCCGTCCATGTCGGGGATCGAGTTGGGGAGGATATCAGCCATTCGGGGACCCGTCATCGTCGCGAGTGGGGCGCTTGCCGCGGCTTCCGCCCGAGGCGAGGGCGACCAGCAGAAGCAGGACCAGCACCGCGCCGATCCCGCCGATCGTGCGCATCGAGCTGCCGTCGGCATGATCGTCCGGGGTGAGCAGGTAGAAGGCGCCGACCGCCGCGACGGCGACGGTGACGGCGAGCATTCCAAGGGTCCGCCTGTCAGCCATGAGCCGCGGGCCTCCCCTTCCCGCCCAGCAACCGCCGAACGAGCGCGACCGCTTCGATGAGCAAAGCCGCGGCGATGATACCCATCAGTGCGAGCGGAAAGACGAGAAGCGCTCCGCCGCCCAGGCCCGGTCCCATCAGCACGGCATAGGCGAGTAGCGCGGTCGCCGCGGCTGCGAGAAAATATCGCCGCGCCTTCACCGGAAGCTGGGCGAGCACCAGCGCCGGGGCGAGCACGAACATCGCGATCAACAGGACCTGGCTCACCGGTCGATCTCCCCGAAGACGATGTCCAGCGAGCCGAGGATTGCGGTGACGTCGGCGAGCATGTGGCCCCGAGTCAT
The DNA here is from genome assembly GCA_036388065.1 of Allosphingosinicella sp. GTDB lineage: Bacteria > Pseudomonadota > Alphaproteobacteria > Sphingomonadales > Sphingomonadaceae > Allosphingosinicella. Next base: position 4,560 of record DASVSP010000022.1, on the reverse strand, counting down.
GAAGTCCATCGCCTGGAGGTGCGAGAAGCCGGTCGGACGAATCTTGACCCGATAGGGCTTGTTGGTGCCGTCGGCGACGAGATAGATCCCGAACTCGCCCTTGGGGCTTTCGGTCGCGACATAGACCTCGCCCGCCGGCACGTGGAAGCCCTCGGTATAGAGCTTGAAGTGATGGATCAGAGCTTCCATCGACTGCTTCATCTCGGCCCGCTTGGGCGGGACCACCTTGCGGTCGAGCGAGGCGATCGGCCCCTCGGGCATCTGTTCGAAGCACTGCTTCATGATCTTGACCGACTGCCGGACTTCCTCGGCGCGGACCATCATCCGGTCGTAGCAATCGCCCTTGGTGCCCACGGGCACGTCGAACTCGACCCGGTCGTAGGCGTCGTAGGGCTGCGACTTGCGGATGTCCCAGGGAATGCCCGCGGCGCGGATCATCGGGCCCGAGAAACCCCAGGCGATCGCGTCCTCCTTCGAGACGACGCTGATGTCGACGTTGCGCTGCTTGAAGATGCGGTTGTCGACGACGAGGCTCAAACTGTCCTCGAACATCGGAAGCAGCTTGGAATCGCACCAGGCGACGATCTCTTCGAGAAGCCCAGCCGGAACGTCCTGGTGGACCCCGCCCGGCCGGAAGTAGTTGGCGTGCATGCGGGCGCCGGACACGCGCTCGTAGAAGTTCATGATATCTTCGCGCGGCTCGAACAGCCACAGGTTCGGAGTCATCGCCCCGACGTCCATGATGTGGCTTCCGATGTTGAGCAGGTGGTTCTTCACCCGGGTCAGCTCGGCGAAGAAGGTCCTCAGATACTGGGCGCGGAGCGGCACCTCGAGCCCGAGCAATTTCTCGATGGCGAGGACGTAGCTGTGCTCCATGCACATCGGCGAGACGTAGTCGAGCCGGTCCATGTAGGGGATGGACTGGATGTAGGTCTTGTACTCGCAGAATTTCTCGGTGCCTCGGTGGAGAAGCCCGACATGCGGGTCGACCCGCTCGACGATCTCGCCGTCGAGCTCGAGGATGAGGCGAAGAACGCCGTGGGCAGCCGGGTGCTGGGGCCCGAAATTGATCGTGTAGTTGGCGATCTCGGATTCGGTCGCTCCCGAGCGGGCGACCTGCTGCTCGTGGGACATGGCGGGAGAGGCTTCGGTCATGCCGTCACACCGGCGAAAGCCGGGGCCTCGGGGAGACCCGAAGTGCCTACTCGTTTTGAGGTCCCGGCTTTCGCCGGGATGACGAACCAGTTCGTCACTTCTTGATCTCCTCTGCCTTGAGCGGAGTCGGAGCACCGGGCGCTTCCGGTGCCTTCTCGTCCCCGGGCAGGATGTACTGGGCGCCCTCCCAGGGGCTCAGGAAATCGAACGGGCGGAAGTCCTGGGCGAGGCGGACGGGCTCATAGACCACCCTCTTCTGCTCCTCCGAATAGCGAAGCTCGACATAGCCCGACAGCGGGAAGTCCTTTCGGAACGGGAAGCCGCGGAAACCGTAATCGGTGAGGATCCGGCGAAGGTCGTCATTGCCGTCGAAGACCACGCCATAGAGGTCGAACACCTCGCGCTCGAGCCAGCCCGCGACCGGCCACAGCGACGTCACCGAAGGCACCGGCATGTCCTCGTCGGTCGACACCCGGACCCGGACCCGGTGGTTCTTCGTCAGCGACAGCAGGTGGTAGACCACCTCGAACCGCTCGGCCCGCTGCGGATAGTCGACCCCGGCGATCTCCATCAGCTGCTGATATTCGAAGCGGTCCCGCAACGTCCGGCAGACGTCGAGGAGGGCCTCGCGGCGGACGGTGAAGGAGACTTCGTCGACGGCGTCCCTGGTCTCGATCAGGGCGCCGCCGAGCGCGGCGGTGACTTCGTCGATGAGCTCTTCGCGAGGCGCGACCCGGGGGGCGGAGTTATTGGTCATCGCACCAAACCCCGATACCCGTCATTGCGAGGGCGCAGCGACGAAGCAATCCAGACCAGCGCCTGCCGCCGAAGCCCGGCTGGATTGCTTCGCTCCGCTCGCAATGACGGAGCTGGCATCGGACAGGCTCAGGGCGAACGGAACGGGCGGTCGGGATCATCGCCATTTCTCAGCGCTCGATCGTCCCGACGCGGCGGATCTTCCGCTGCAGCTGCATGACTCCGTAGAGCAGCGCCTCGGCGGTCGGCGGGCAGCCCGGAACGTAGATGTCGACTGGGACGATCCGGTCGCAGCCGCGGACCACCGAATAGGAATAATGGTAATAGCCGCCGCCGTTGGCGCAGCTTCCCATCGAGATCACGTAGCGGGGCTCCGACATCTGGTCGTAGACCCGGCGGAGCGCCGGAGCCATCTTGTTGCACAGCGTCCCGGCGACGATCATCACGTCCGACTGGCGCGGGGAGGCGCGCGGGGCGACCCCGAAGCGCTCGAGGTCGTAGCGGGGCATGTTGGCGTGGATCATCTCGACCGCGCAGCAGGCGAGGCCGAACGTCATCCACCACATCGAGCCGGTCCGGGCCCATTGGAACAGGTCCTCGGTCGAAGTGACGAGGAAGCCCTTGTCGGAGACTTCGGCGCTCAAATCGTTGAAAAAGGCGGGGTCCGGCTGCTGCAGGTCGGACGGACGCAGGTTCTCGTGGCGCGGGTCGAGGATCACTCCCATTCGAGCGCCCCTTTCTTCCAGGCGTAGGCGAAGCCCAAGGTGAGCTCGACGAGGAAAAGCATCATCGCCGCCCAGCCCGCGATTCCGATATAGCCCAGGGTCACGGCCCAGGGGAAAAGGAAGGCGGCCTCGAGGTCGAAGACGATGAACAGGATCGCGACCAGGTAGAACCGGACGTCGAACTGGGCCCGGCTGTCCTCGAAGGCCGGGAAGCCGCATTCATATTCGGCGAGCTTGTCCGCATACGGATTCGCGGCCCCCGTGAGCTTCGAGACCATCATCGGCAACACGACGAAGGACAGCGACAGCGACAGGGCGACGGCGAGGAACAGGAGTATGGGCAGATAACCGGCGGCGGTCGACGCCATCGAGACTCTCCGAAGGGGGCGCGAAGTTGGGCGGCTTCTAGGGCAGCGGCCCCGCCATCGCAACACTCTTGGGGACGGGCTCGCGGCCAAGGAACAGACCCGGCAAAATCCTCCCCGGCATTTGCCGGGGAGGGGGACCGCACGAAGTGCGGTGGAGGGGTTCTTCGAGTTCAGCAGGACCCCTCCACCATGCTTCGCATGGTCCCCCTCCCCCGGAAAGCCGGGGGGGGAATCAGGAGCGCAAAGCCCCCGCGACAAGCTTGTGGAGCCTGGAATGGAGCTGGTCGTTGGCGGCCAGGACCTGGCCTTTCTCGAGCGCGGCGTCCGCGCCCCGGAAGTCGGTGACGAAGCCGCCCGCCTCGCGGACCAGCAATATCCCGGCGGCGACGTCCCAGATCTGCAGGTCCTCCTCCCAGAAGCCGTCGAAGCGCCCCGCCGCGACCCAGGCCAGATCGAGGGCGGCCGAGCCGAAGCGGCGGATTCCGGCCACTTCGGGGCCGACGGCGTCGAGTATCTTCTGGAAGCGGTCGAGATGGCCGTGGCCCTTCCACGGCACCCCCGTAGCGATCAGCGCATCGGCCAGGTCGCGGCGGGCCGACACCCGAAGCCGCCGCTCATTGAGCCAGGTGCCCCTGCCCTTCTCGGCCCAGAAGCTCTCGTCGGTCAGGGGCTGGTAGATCAGCGCCTGGGTGATCTCCGGACGGCCGCCGGCGCCGCGCGGATCCTCGACCGCGATCGAGATCGCGAAATGGGGCAGGCCGTGGAGGAAGTTGGAAGTGCCGTCGAGCGGGTCGACGATGAAGCGGGGCTTGTCCGGGTCCCCGTCGATCGAGCCCCCCTCCTCCAGGGTCAGCCGCCAGTCGGGCCGGGCGTGGCGAAGCTCCTCGACGATCGTCCGCTCGGCCTGCTTGTCGGCCATCGAGACGAAGTCGGCCGGTCCCTTGCGGCTCACCTGGAGCTGCTCGACCTCGTTGAAGTCGCGCCTCAGCCTCGGCGCCGCCTTTCGGGCCGCCTTCTGCATGACGGTGATCAGGCCGGAATGGGAAACCAATTTCTTCTCCTTCAACGTCATCCCGGCGAAGGCCGGGACCTCGGGGAGACCCGCCGAGACTTCTTGTCCCGAGGTCCCGGCTATCGCCGGGATGACGGCTTAGGCGCCCTGCGACGCCACGCTTCGCCGCGCGCCGTAGGCGAAGTAGATGACCAGCCCGACGACGTGGGCGATCATGAAGTAACGCTGGGTCGTCCAGGGCAGGCTGTAGAGCAGGTACAGGCAGCCCAGGATCCCCCCGATCCCGACCACCCAAGGCAGCGGCGTGCTGAAGCGTCGCTGCGCCTCGGGCGCTCGCCGCCGCATGATCAGCATGCACAGGCAGACGGCGATGAAGGCGGTGAGAGTGCCTGCATTGGCGAGGGCGGCCAGCTCGTCGAGGGGGACGATCCCGGCGAGCGCCGCGACGACGATGGCGGTGAACAAGGTGATCCGCACCGGCGAGCCGCGGCCCGAAACCCTGGCGAGGCTTCGGGGCAGCAGGCCGTCGCGGGCCATGACGAAA
>DASVSP010000021.1:0-13906 GCA_036388065.1 Allosphingosinicella sp. | reverse complement strand
TATAAGGAGCATGGTCATGCGCACTGGCGTGATCGCGAAGAAAATGGGGATGACCCGCTTGTTCCAGGAGGACGGCCGCCACGTGCCGGTCACCGTCCTGGCGCTCGAAAATGTTCAGGTCGTCGCCCGCAAGGAAGCGGGCCGCGACGGCTATACCGCCGTCCAGCTCGGCGCGGGCACCGCCAAGGTGAAGAACGTCGCCAAGCCGCAGCGCGGCCATTTCGGCAAGGCCGAGGTGGAGCCGAAGGCGCGGGTCGCGGAGTTCGTCGTCGCCGAGGACGCGCTGCTCGACGTGGGCGCGGAGATTACCGCCGACCATTTCGTCGCCGGCCAGTATGTCGACATCCAGGGCTCGACCCAGGGCAAGGGCTTCCAGGGCGGAATGAAGCGCTGGGGTTTCGGAGGTCTCAGGGCCACCCACGGCGTCTCGCTCTCGCACCGCTCGCTCGGCTCGACCGGACAGCGCCAGGATCCGGGCCGGGTCTTCAAGAACAAGAAGATGGCCGGCCACATGGGCGCGAAGAACCGCACCCAGCAGAATCTCGAAATCGTCCGCACCGACCTCGAGCGCGGCCTCCTCTTCGTCAAGGGCTCGGTGCCCGGGCACAAGGGCGGCTGGCTTCTGGTCAAGGATTCGGTCAAGATCCCGCGGCCTGACGGCGCGCCCTATCCGGCGGGCATTCGCGCCATCGCCGAGCAGATCGAGCATGAGGAAGCTCCGGCCGGAATGGTCGAGGCCGCCGCCACCCACGAATTGCCGCCGCTGCCCGGCGCCGAGGAAGTCGCAGCCGGCGTCGCCGAGTCCGACGCCCAGGCGGACACCGGCTCGGCCGACGAGAGCAAGGAAAGCTAAGCCATGAAGGTCAAGGTTCAGACCCTGGACGGCGGCGAGCCGGGCAACGACATCGAGCTCTCCGACGAGGTGTTCGGTATCGAGCCGCGCGCCGACATCCTCCACCGAGTCGTCACCTGGCAGCTCGAGAAGCGCCGCGGGACGGCCCGGGGCGCCCGCGAGCGCTCCGACGTCGCCCGCACCGGAAAGAAGTACGGCCGCCAGAAGGGCGGCGGCACAGCCCGCCACGGCGATCGCCGAGCCCCGATCTTCATCGGCGGCGGCAAGGCGCACGGCCCCCGGGTCCGCGACTTCGATCCGTCGCTCAACAAGAAGGTCCGCTCGCTCGGCCTCAGGATGGCCCTGTCGTCCAAGGCGCGCGACGGCCGGTTGGTCGTGGTCGAGAATCTCGACCTCTCCGAGGCCAAGACGAAGGCGCTCAAGGAGCGGCTCGCCGGCTTCGACCTGGGCCGCAGCGCCCTGGTGATCGACGGCGACGCCCTGAATGTCGGCTTCGCCCAGGCGGCCGGGAACCTTCGCGAGATCGACATGCTGCCGGCCATCGGCGCCAATGTCTACGACATCCTCAACCATGATACGCTGGTGCTCACCCGCGCCGCCGTCGAGACGCTGGAGGCTCGGTTCAATGGCTAAAGCCGCCAAGAAGCAGGGCCCGGTCGACATCAACCATTACGATGTCGTCCTCGCGCCCATCATCACCGAAAAGTCGACCATGCTTTCCGAGCATAATGCGGTCGTCTTCAAGGTCGCGAACGACGCCACCAAGCCGCAGATCAAGGCCGCCGTCGAGGCGCTGTTCAAGGTCGAGGTGCTGGGCGTCAACACGCTCAACCAAAAGGGCAAGACCAAGCGCTGGAAGGGTCGTCCCTACACGCGCTCGGACGTCAAGAAGGCGATCGTGACGCTGGCCGAAGGCCAGTCCATCGACGTCACCACCGGCATTTGAGGCTAGGGCAAGATGGCACTCAAGACTTATAATCCGACGACCTCGTCGCAGCGCGGCCTGATCCTCGTCGACAAGTCTTCGCTTTGGAAGGGCAAGCCCCTCAAGGCGCTGACCGAAGGCAAGCACAAGACGGGCGGCCGCAACAACAAGGGCCATGTGACCTCGCGCGGAATCGCCGGCGGCCACAAGCAGCGCTACCGCTATATCGACTTCAAGCGTCGCAAGTGGGACATGCCGGCCACGGTCGAGCGGCTGGAATACGATCCCAACCGCACCGCCTTCATCGCCCTCGTCAAATATGAGGACGGCGAGCTGACCTACATCATCGCGCCCCAGCGCCTCGCCCCGGGCGACAGCGTCGTCGCCGGCCGAAAGGTCGACGTGAAGCCGGGCAACGCGATGGAGCTTGGCCAGATGCCGGTCGGGACCATCGTCCACAACGTGGAGATGAAGCCGGGCAAGGGCGGCCAGCTGGCCCGCTCCGCCGGGACCTATGTCCAGGTCGTCGGACGCGATCGCGGGATGGTCATGGTCAGGCTCAATTCAGGCGAGCAGCGCTATGTGCGTTCGGACTGCATGGCCACTGTCGGTGCCGTCAGCAATCCGGACAACCAGAACCAGAATTTCGGCAAGGCGGGCCGCACCCGCTGGATGGGCCGCCGTCCGCTGACCCGCGGCGTGGCCAAGAACCCGGTCGACCACCCGCACGGCGGCGGCGAAGGCCGCACCTCGGGCGGCCGCCACCCGGTCACTCCCTGGGGCAAGCCGACCAAGGGCGCTCGTACCCGCAACAACAAGGCGACGGACAAGATGATCATCCGGTCCCGCCACGCGAAGAAGAAGAGGTAATCCATGGCCCGCTCCGTCTGGAAAGGTCCGTTCGTCGAGCTGTCCCTGCTGAAGAAGGCAGAGACGGCGCAGGAGGGCAACAGCCGTGCGCCGATCAAGACCTGGTCGCGCCGCTCAACGATCCTGCCGCAGTTCGTCGGCCTCACCTTCAACGTCTATAACGGCCGGAAATTCATCCCCGTGTCCGTCAACGAGGACATGGTGGGGATGAAGCTCGGCGAGTTCGCTCCGACCCGCTACTTCCCCGGCCACGCCGCGGATAAGAAGGGCAAGCGCTGATGGGCAAGCAGGCATCCCCCCGCCGGGTGGCGGACAACGAGGCGCTGGCCGTCGCGACCCAGATCCGCGGCTCGGCCCAGAAGCTGAACCTCGTCGCGGCCCTGATCCGCGGCAAGAAGGCGGAGGACGCTTTGAACATCCTCTCCTTCTCCCCGAAGGCGATGGCGGTGGACGTCCGCAAGGTGCTCGCCTCGGCGATCGCCAATGCGGAGAACAACCACAATCTCGACGTCGACGCTCTCGTCGTCGCCGAGGCCTCGGTCGGCAAGTCGATCTCGATGAAGCGCTTCACGCCCCGAGCCCGCGGCCGTGCCAGCAGAATCGTCAAACCGTTCAGCCGCGTGCGCATCGTCGTCCGCGAGCAGCAGGAAGCGTAAGCACATGGGTCAGAAATCCAATCCGATCGGTATGCGGCTGCAGATCAACCGCACCTGGGACAGCCGCTGGTATGCCGAAGGCGCCGATTACGGCCGGCTGCTTCTCGAGGATCTCAAGATCCGCAACTTCATCATGAAGGCGCTTCCCCAGGCGGCGATCTCCAAGGTGGTGATCGAGCGTCCGGCCAAGCTTTGCCGGGTCTCCATCTATGCCGCGCGCCCCGGCGTGATCATCGGCAAGAAGGGCGCCGACATCGAGAAGCTGCGCAAGCAGATCGGGGCGATGACGACCAGCGACGTGTCGCTGAACATCGTCGAGATCCGCAAGCCGGAGATCGACGCAAGGCTCGTCGCCCAGGGCATCGCCGACCAGCTCGAGCGCCGGATCGCCTTCCGCCGCGCGATGAAGCGCGCGGTTCAGTCTTCGATGCGCCTCGGCGCCGAGGGCATCAGGGTCGTCTGCGGCGGCCGCCTCGGCGGGGCCGAGATCGCCCGGACCGAAAGCTATCGCGAGGGCCGGGTGCCGCTTCACACGCTCCGCGCCCACCTCGATTATGCCGAGGCGACCGCCCACACCTCCTATGGCGTGTGCGGGGTCAAGGTTTGGATCTTCAAGGGCGAGATCCTGGGTCACGACCCGCTCGCCCAGGACCGCCTGATGATGGAAGCTCAGACTTCCGGCGTCCGGCCCGCCCGCTGATTTAGGAACGCAAGATGCTGCAACCCAAACGCACCAAGTTCCGCAAGGCCTTCAAGGGCCGGATCCACGGCGACGCCAAGGGCGGCACCGCCCTGAACTTCGGCGCCTACGGCCTGAAGGCGATGGAGCCGGAGCGGATCACCGCCCGTCAGATCGAGGCGGCCCGCCGCGCAATCACCCGCCACATCAAGCGCCAGGGGCGCTTGTGGATCCGCATCTTCCCCGACGTGCCCGTCTCGTCGAAGCCCGCCGAAGTCCGGATGGGCTCGGGCAAGGGCTCGCCGGAATTCTGGGTGGCGAGGGTGAAGCCCGGCCGCATCCTGTTCGAGCTGGACGGGGTTCCCGGCCACCTCGCCAAGGTCGCTTTCGAGCGCGCCGCGGAGAAGCTGCCGATCCGTACCAAGGTCATCGCCCGCCTGGGCGAGAGCCTGCTCGAGGACGCGTAAGATGGCCAAGATCGACGATTTGAAGACCCGCACCGACGACCAGCTCACCGAGCAGCTGGGCGAGTTGAAGCGCGAGCAGTTCAACCTGCGCTTCCAGGCCGCAACCAACCAGCTCGAGAAGCCGGCTCGGATCCGCGACGTGCGCCGCACGATCGCTCAGATCCGCACGCTTCAGAACGAGCGCGCCCGCGCCGCCACGGCGAAGGCCTGAGGAGAATATAGAGATGCCCAAGCGCGTTCTCACCGGCATCATCGTGTCGGACAAGACGGACAAGACCGTGGTCGTCAATGTCGAGCGGCGGGTGAAGCACCCGCTCTACGGCAAGATCATCAAGCGGTCGAAGAAGTACCACGCCCATGACGAGGGCAACGAGTTCAAGCAGGGCGAGACCGTCCGGATCGAGGAGACCCGGCCGATCTCCAAGCTGAAGACCTGGAAGGTGATCGACCGCGTGGACACCCACGCGACGCCCGAAAAGGCCGACGTGGCGTAAGTTTTGAAGAAAGGGCTGGGCAGACGGACCACACACCGTTCGCCCTGAGCCTGTCGAAGGGCCTTCCTTCTTCCCTGGTGAAGAAGCGAAGGAGAGGGCTTCGACAAGCTCAGCCCGAACGGGTTTGGTTTAGCGGTCCGGCACCAGCCGGATCAGAATGAAGAAGGAATTGGATCGATGATCCAGATGCAGTCCAACCTTGAGGTCGCCGACAACTCCGGCGCCAAGCGCGTCCAGTGCATCAAGGTGCTCGGCGGGTCGAAGCGCCGCTTCGCCGGAGTCGGCGACATCATCGTCGTCTCCGTTAAGGAGGCGGCCCCGCGCGGCCGGGTCAAGAAAGGCGACGTCCACAAGGCCGTCATCGTTCGCACCGCCAAGGACATCCATCGGCCGGACGGATCCACGATCCGCTTCGATTCCAACGCCGCGGTGCTGGTCAACAACAATGCCGAGCCGATCGGCACCCGCATCTTCGGCCCCGTGGTGCGCGAGCTTCGCGCCCGCAAGCACATGAAGATCATCAGCCTGGCGCCGGAGGTCCTGTAACCATGGCCATGAAGATCAAGAAAGGCGACCGGGTCGTGGTCCTGTCCGGCAAGGACAAGGGCAAGCACGGCGAAGTCACCAAGTCGATGCCCAAGGAGGGCAAGGTGATCGTCGCCGGAGTCAACGTCGCCGCTCGCCACCGCAAGGCCTCCCAGACCAACCCGCAGGGCGGGATCGAGCGCCGCGAGGCGCCGCTCCATGCTTCCAAGGTCGCGTTGGAGGATCCCAAGACCGGCAAGCCGACCCGCGTCCGTTTCGAGGAGCGCGACGGCAAGAAGGTCCGTATCGCCGTCAAGTCCGGGGAGCTGATCAATGGCTGAAGCCAAATACACGCCGCGCTTGCGCGCGGATTATGACGAGCGCATCGTTCCGGCGATGATCGAGAGGTTCGGCTACAAGAACCGGCTCGAGGTCCCGCGGCTCGACAAGATCGTCCTCAACATGGGCGTCGGCGAGGCGACCCAGGACAAGAAGAAGGTCGAGACCGCCGCCGCCGAGATGGAGCTGATCGCGGGCCAGAAGCCCGTGATCACCAAGGCCAAGACGTCGATCGCTCAGTTCAAGCTGCGCGAGGGAATGCCGATCGGAGTGAAGGTCACCCTTCGCCGCGAGCGCATGTACGAGTTCCTCGACCGCCTGGTGACGATCGCTCTTCCGCGGGTCCGCGACTTCAGGGGCCTGAACCCGAAGTCGTTCGACGGCCGCGGCAATTACGCGATGGGTCTCAAGGAGCAGATCGTGTTCCCGGAGATCAACTATGACCGCATCGACAAGGTGCGCGGCATGGACGTCATCGTCGCCACCACCGCGAAAACGGACGACGAGGCGCGCGAGCTGCTGCGCCTCTTCAACTTCCCGTTCCCGCAAGAAGAAGCCGAGAAGCAGGCGGCGTAAATCAATCACCCGTCATCCCGGCGAAAGCCGGGACCTCGGGCCGGAAGGGCAAGGTGCCCTTTCCTCGCTGAGGCCCCGGCTTTCGCCGGGGTGACGAAAGAGAAAGCAAGAAGAGAGCTTAAGTCCATGGCGAAACTGAGTTCCATCAACAAGAACGAGCGTCGCAAGAAGCTCGTGAAGAAATATGCGGGCCGCTATTCGAAGCTCAAGGCGATCGCCGAGGACGAGTCCCTCGACGATACCGAGCGCCTGATCGCGCGCCTCAAGATGGCTGAGATCCCGCGCAACGGTAACCCGACCCGGGTCCGCAACCGCTGCGGCCTCACCGGCCGTTCGCGAGCGAACTATCGCAAATTCGGCCTGTCGCGGATCATGATCCGCGAACTGGGCAACAAGGGCCTGATCCCAGGCCTCACCAAGTCGAGCTGGTAGGGTATAGATATGCCATTGACCGATCCCCTGGGTGATATGCTCACCCGAATCCGCAACGGCCAGCAGGCGCGCAAGGACAGCGTGACGTCGCCCGCGTCCAAGCTGCGCGTGCGCGTTCTCGACGTGCTTCAGCGCGAGGGCTATATCCGCGGCTATCGCGAAGAAGCGCTCGGCCAGCATCCGGGCCTGCGCATCGAGCTCAAATATTTCGAAGGCCAGCCCGCCATCCAGCAGGTCTCCCGGGTCTCGAAGCCCGGCCGGCGGGTCTATTCCGGCGCGAGCGAGCTGCCGCGGGTCCGCAACGGCCTCGGAATCACCATCGTCTCGACGCCGCGCGGCGTGCTCTCGGACTCGGAAGCGCGCGAGCAGAATGTCGGCGGCGAAGTCCTGGCGGAGGTATTCTGATGAGCCGCATTGGAAAAGTGCCGGTGCCGCTGCCTTCGGGCGTGACTGCGACCACCGAGGGCCAGATCCTCTCCGTGAAGGGGCCCAAGGGCACCCTCACCATGCCGATGCTGGACGACATCAGCTACGGCATCGAGGACGGCCGGATCGTCGTCAAGCCGGCCAACGAGACCAAGCGGGCGCGCTCTTTCTGGGGCATGCACCGCACCCTGGTGGCCAACCTGGTGACCGGCGTCACCGACGGCTTCACCAAGGTGCTCGAGATCACCGGCGTCGGCTACCGCGCCGCCGCCCAGGGCCGTAACCTCCGGCTGCAGCTCGGCTACAGCCACGACGTCAACATCGCCGTGCCCGACGATCTCGAGGTGAAGACCCCGGATCCGACCACGGTCGAGATTACGGGCAACGACCGCCAGCGCGTCGGCCAGCTCGCCGCCGAGATCCGCCAGTGGCGCAAGCCCGAGCCCTACAAGGGCAAGGGCATCAAGTATCGCGGCGAATATATCTTCCGCAAAGAAGGCAAGAAGAAGTAGCCATGGCGAAACTCACCCTCTTCGAACGGCGCCGTCAGCGCGTCCGCACGTCGCTCCGCAAGCGCGCCGGCGCCCGCGCGCGCCTCTCCATCCACCGTTCCGGGCGTCACATCTACGCCCAGATCATCGACGATACCGAAGGCCGCACCGTCGCCTCCGCCTCGACCCTCGTGAAGGACGCGCGCGGCTCGACCGGAGCGACCGTCTCGGGCGCTCAGGAGGTCGGCAAGCGAGTCGCCGAGCGCGCCAAGGCGGCGGGCGTCACCCGCGTGGTCTTCGACCGCGGCGGTTTCCTGTTTCACGGCCGTGTCAAGGCGCTGGCCGACGCCGCCCGCGAAGGCGGATTGGAGTTCTAAATGGTTGACGAAAACACCATCGAAGGCACCGAGGTGCAGCCGGGCGCAGTTGCGGCTCCCGACGCGGCGCCTGCCGAGACCCGTAACGAGGGCCGCGGCCCGCGCGGCGGTCGCGGCGGCGGCGGCGGCGGACGCGGCGGCGGCGGCGGTGGCGGACGCGGCGGGAACGATCGCGGCGGCCGTGGCCGGCGCGACGAGCGCGGCGGACGCGGCGGCAACCGCGACGACGACGGCGGCGAGGAGCTGATCGAGAAGCTCGTCCACATCAACCGGGTTTCCAAGACCGTGAAGGGCGGAAAGCGCTTCGGCTTCGCGGCCCTGGTCGTGGTCGGCGACGGCAAGGGCCGCTGCGGCTTCGGGCACGGCAAGGCCCGCGAGGTCCCCGAGGCGATCTCCAAGGCGACCGCAGCGGCCAAGAAGGCCATGGTCCGGGTTCCGCTCCGCGAGGGCCGGACCCTTCACCATGACGGCCTCGGCCATTTCGGCGCCGGACGGGTCTATGTCCGCTCGGCTCCGGCCGGCACCGGGATCATCGCCGGCGGCCCGATGCGCGCCGTGTTCGAAAGCCTGGGGGTCGCCGACGTGGTGACCAAGTCGATCGGGACGTCCAACCCCTACAACATGGTCCGGGCGACCTTCGAGGCGCTCAAGGAGCAGACCAGCCCCAAAGCGGTGGCCCAGCGCCGCGGCCGCAAGGTCGCCGACCTGATGGCGCGCCGCGAAGGCCTCAGCGGCGCCGAGGCGTCGGCCGAAGCCGAGCTGGTGACGGAGTAAGAACATGGCCACGATCAAGCTGACCCAGACCGGATCGCCGATCCGCCGCACGCCCAACCAGCGCCAGACGCTGATCGGGCTGGGGCTCAACAAGATGCACCGCACGGTGGAGCTGACCGACACCCCCGAGGTGCGCGGAATGATCCGCAAGGTGCAGCATATGGTGAAGGTGGCGGACTGACCGTCATCCCGGCGAAAGCCGGGAACTCGGCGAGACCTCCTCGTCATCCCGGCGAAAGCCGGGATCTCAGGGAGACCCGCCGAGACTTTCCGGCCCGACGTCCCGGCTTCCGCCGGGATGACGGGTGATCAACAAGCGCGACCAAAGCGAAAGCGAGTGCAAAGACATGAAACTCAACGATCTCAGGGACAATAAGGGCGCCCGCAAGTCGCGCGTCCGGGTCGGCCGCGGAATCGGCTCCGGCCTCGGCAAGACCGCCGGCCGCGGCCAGAAGGGCGCCAAGTCGCGCTCGGGCGTCAGCGTCTTCGGCTTCGAGGGCGGCCAGATGCCGCTCCACATGCGGCTTCCCAAGCGCGGCTTCAACAACATCTTCGCCAAGGATTTTGCCGCGGTGAACATCGGCATGATCCAGAAGGCCATCGACGCCGGAACGCTTTCCGCCGACGCCACGGTCGACCAGGAGGCGCTCCGCTCCGCCGGACTGTCGAGAGGCGGCAAGGACGGAATCCGCCTGCTCGGCAAGGGCAGCCTCACCGCAAAGCTCGCCTTCAGGGTCGCCGGGGTGTCCAAGGGCGCCCGGGAGGCGGTGGAAGCCGCCGGCGGCTCGATCGAGCTGATCGAGGTCGTCCCGGCTTCCGAGAAGGCTGCCGCGAAGAAGAACAGCGTCAAGAAGCGGACCAACGGCTGACAACCGCCGCGCCGCCACTATATAGGCCCTTCGCACCCGCTCATCCTGAGTAGGGGCTGAGCCTGGCGAAGACCCGTATCGAAGGACCCTTCGATACGCCGTTTCGACAGGCTCAACGGCTACTCAGGGTGAGCGGGTCGGGGGAACGCCCGGCTCCGGGCGCATATACGAGGTCCTACCGAACATGGCATCCGCAGCCGAATCCATGGCTTCCAACATCAGCATGGCGAGTTTCGCCAAGGCGACGGATCTCAAGAAGCGACTCTGGTTCACCCTCGGAGCGCTGATCGTCTTCCGGCTGCTGAGCTTCATTCCCCTGCCCGGGATCGATCCGCGGGCGCTCGCCAGCCTGTTCGACACCACCCGCGGCGGAGTGCTCGATTTCTTCAACATGTTCTCGGGCGGAAGCCTCGAGCGGATGAGCCTGATCGCGCTCGGCGTCATGCCCTACATCACCGCGTCGATCGTCGTTCAGCTCGCCACCTCGATGTCGCCGGCGCTGGCCGCGCTGAAGAAGGAGGGCGAGAGCGGCCGCAAGAAGATCAACCAATATACGCGCTACGGCACGGTCCTCCTGTGCGCGATCCAAGGCTATTTCATCGCCGTCGGGCTCGAAGGGTGGGGGCAGGGCAACAGCGGCTCGGCGGTCCTCGACCCGGGCATGATGTTCAGGATCACCACCGTCGTCACGCTGGTCGGCGGAACCATGTTCCTGATGTGGCTCGGCGAGCAGATCACCAGCCGCGGGATCGGCAACGGAGTCTCGCTGATCATCATGGCGGGGATCGTGGCTCAGCTTCCCACCACCCTCGTCCAGGTGTTCGAGAGCGGCCGCACCGGAACCATGTCGCCGCTCGCCATCCTCGCGATCGTCGCCCTCGTCGTCGTGCTCATCCTCTTCATCTGCTTCATGGAGCGGGCCCAGCGCCGGGTCCTGATCCAATATCCCAAGCGCCAGACCGCGCGCGGCCAGATGCAGGCGGAGAAGTCGCACCTTCCGCTGAAGATCAACACCTCGGGCGTGATCCCGCCGATCTTCGCCTCGTCGCTTCTTCTGATGCCGCTCACGATCGCCCAGTTCGCGGGCAACCGGGCCTCGGGCGAGAGCACGTGGGGCGACATCCTGATCTCGGTCACCACGGCCCTCCAGCACGGCGCTCCGCTCTACATGGCGCTCTACGCCGCGGGCATCATCTTCTTCTGCTTCTTCTACACCGCGGTGGTGTTCAACCCGGAGGAGACGGCCGAGAATTTGAAGCGCTACGGAGGCTTCATCCCCGGAATCCGCCCCGGCAAGCGGACCGAGGAATATCTCGACTACGTCCTCACCCGGATCACCGTCATCGGCGCCGCCTACCTGACCCTGATCTGCCTCCTTCCCGAGTTCGTGATCGCCCGTATGGGGATCGGCTTCTACCTGGGCGGAACCTCCCTGCTCATCGTCGTCAACGTGACGATGGATACGGTCACGCAGATTCAGAGCCACCTCATCGCCCATCAATATGGCGACCTCATCAAGAAGGCGAAGCTGAAGGGCGGGCGGGCAAGGTGAACATCATCCTCCTCGGGCCTCCCGGGGCGGGGAAGGGGACCCAGGCCGGCCGCCTGATCGCCGACCGGGGGCTGGTCCAGCTCTCGACCGGAGACATGCTCAGAGGAGCGATCAAGGCCGGAAGCCCGATCGGCCTTCGGGCCAAGGCGATCATGGAGGCGGGCGAGCTCGTCCCGGACGAGGTGGTGAACGAGCTCATCGCCAACCGGCTCGATCAGCCGGAACGCTATTCGGGCTCCGGCTTCATCTTCGACGGCTATCCGCGCACCGAGGCCCAGGCGGTCTCGCTCGACGCCCTTCTCGCCGAGCGAGGGATGAAGCTGGATCACGTCATCGAGCTCGACGTCGATGCCGACGCGCTCGTCGACCGGATCACCGGCCGCTTCTCCTGCGCCAAGTGCGGCGAAGGGTATCATGATCGCTACAAATCGCCGAAAATCGACACTCTTTGCGACATTTGCGGGTCGCAAGAGTTCAAGCGGCGCCCCGACGACAACGAGGAGACGGTCCGGACCCGACTCGCCGAATATCGCGCCAAGACCGCCCCCATCCTTCCCTATTACGACGTCCGCGGCCTCGTCCGGCGGGTCGACGGAATGGCCGACATCGAGCATGTCGAGCGGGCGATCGAGGCGATCCTCGACACGCCCGGCGACGTCGTTCCAGCTTAGGCTCCCGCGAGGGTTTCGAATCTCGCGCGAGACACTTAGGCCGACGGCCAATCAATTTTTCAACGCAACGACGCAACGCGGTCGTGCCGCTCCTCAGGCCATGCGATTACTCATGCGCCGGCGATACATCGCAACTGCATCAGCCGAGGTTCTGAGGATGGGCGCGGACCGATTGACGCACCGAAGCATCGTTGCGTCTTTGCGTTGAAAAATTGAAGGTCGCAGCGCCTTAGGCTTGGCGACGGGCGACGACCCCGTCCAGCCCCCGTCATCCCGGGAGGGTTCCCATCAAATCACCTTGATGGCAACCCGAAAGCCGGGACCTCAGGACGGGAAGTCGCGGCGGGTCTCCCCGAGGTCCCGGCTTTCGCCGGGATGACGGGTCACTTCCTCCCCAGCACCCCCATAGCCCCGGTCACCATCGCCTCGATTCCCGTGGCGATGACGGTCTCCGCCTCCGGCGCCCAGAACGGGCTGTGGAGCGAGGGGAGCTTCGAGGTGTCGCCGGCGGCGGCGTCCCATTTGGCCTGGGGCACTCCGCCGACCCAGAAGATCAGGCTCTCGATGCTCTTGTCGGCGAGGTGGTAGCGGCCGAAATCCTCGCCCACCATAGGCGGCGGCACGACCCGGACCCGGTCCGCCCCGAAGCGGGTCCGGAACAGGGCGGCGGTGTCGGCGCTCAGCTTGTCGGTGTTGATCGCGGCGGGCGTGAACTCGCCTTCCCGGATCGTCACCACCGGCATCTTGTCCTCCGGCATCCCGGCCGCGATCGCCTCGCCCCGGGCGATCCGCTGGATTCCGTCGAGCAGAGCGCGCCGCGTCTTCTGGCTGTAGCTCCGAACCGTCAGCAGCAGGGTCGCCTGGTCCGAGATGATGTTGTGCTTGGTCCCGCCCTGGAAGCTCCCCACCGTCACCACCGCCGCGTCCTGGGGGTCGAGCTCGCGGCTGACCAGGGTCTGAAGAGTGCCGACGATCCGGCTCGCGAGGACGATCGGGTCGCGCGTGTTCTGGGGCACCGCGCCGTGGCCGCCGACGCCCTTCACGGCGATGTCGACGCTGTCGACATTGGCGAAGGCCGGGCCGACGGTGATCCCGAGGATTCCGGCCGGGAGCGAGGCGCTGTCGTGCCAGGCCAGAGCGTGGGTCGGCTTGGGGAAGCGGGTGAAGAGGCCGTCGTCGAGCATCGCCCTGGCGCCCTCGCCGGTCTCCTCGGCGGGCTGAAGGATCATCACCAGGGTTCCGGACCACTGCCCCTTCATCGCCGCCATTCGCTTCGCCGTCCCAAGCCAGCCGGTCATGTGGGTGTCGTGGCCGCAGGCGTGCATGACTCCGCTCTGCGCTCCCGAGACGCTGGTCGCCGTGACCTTGCTCGCGAAGGGGAGGCCGGTCTGCTCGGCCACCGGGAGCGCGTCCATGTCGGCGCGCATCAGCAGCACCGGGCCCGGCCCGTTCTTCATCACCGCGACCACCCCCGTCTTGCCGACCCCGGTCGTCACCTCGAAGCCGAGCTTCTGGGCCTCGGCGGCGAGCCGGGCCGAGGTTTTCAGCTCCTGCATCGAAAGCTCGGGGTTGGAGTGAAGCTCGCGGTAGAGCGTCATCAGCGACGGCAGGTCCTGCCTGACCTGGTCGGCGAGGGGATCGGCGGCGGCCGGTGCGGAGAGGGCGAGGAGGGCGAGCAGGGGAAAGGTGCGCATGGCCCGGGTGTAACGGGATTCGCGAGGCGGTCGAGGCACTAAATTCCTCCCCTGCATTTGCAGGGGAGTGGGACCGCGCGAAGCGCGGTGGAGGGGCCTTCGAACACTGAAAGAACCCCTCCACCATGCTTCGCATGGTCCCCCTCCCCGAGAAATCTCGGGGAGGATTCAGCCTCAGCGCTCGCTCAGATAATAACGGTCCGTCGCCGCAAGCCCCTCGTCCAGCTCGTAGACGA
>DASVSP010000020.1:0-2986 GCA_036388065.1 Allosphingosinicella sp. | reverse complement strand
CTCGTCGAGATTGGCCGCGGCGCCTATCCGACCTGAGGTCCCGGCTTTCGCCGGGATGACGGTTTTCCCCCTCCCCCTCTGAACGGAGCCCACATGTTCGAACGCACCTATTACGCCACCCACCCCGACATGATGGAGTGCGTCTCCAACGAGGAGCTACGCGATCGCTACCTGATCGAAGGGCTGTTCCGTGAAGGCGAGTGCGTCCTCAACTACACCCATGCGGACCGGTTCGTGATCGGCGGGGTCGTCGTCGCCGGCGCGGACGTGCGCCTGCCCGAGCAGACCGAGCCCGCCTCGGCGGCGGGAAAGCCCTTCCTCGAGCGCCGCGAGCTTGCCATCGTCAACGTCGGCCAGGCCGCCGGCACCGTCACCGTCGACGGCGAGGCTTTCGAGCTGGGCAATATGGACTGCCTCTACGTCACCATGGGCGCCAGGGAAGTTCTCTTCTCCGGGGCGGGCGCGCGCTTCTACCTCGCCTCGTGCCCGGCGCATAAGGCCTTCGCGACCCGCAAGCTCGGAATCGCCCAGGCCAACGCGCTCGAGCGCGGCAGCCTCGAGGAGTCGAACGAGCGGACCATCTACCAGCTCGTCATCCCCGGCGTCTGCGACAGCGCTCAGCTCGTGATGGGCCTCACCGTACTGAAGCCCGGCAGCGTCTGGAACACGATGCCGCCGCACATCCACGAGCGGCGCAGCGAGATCTATTTCTACTTCGGCCTCGACGGCGAGAACGACCGGGTGTTCCACTTCATGGGCCAGGGCGATCAGCTCCGCCAGATCACGGTCGCCAACGAGGAGGCGGTGATCAGCCCGGTCTGGTCCGTCCACATGGGCGCAGGTACGAGGGCCTACGCCTTCATCTGGGCGATGGCCGGCGAGAACCAGGACTATACCGACATGAACGTCCTCGACATCTGCCAGCTGCAGTGAGGATGAGCAAACGTCATCCCGGCGAAAGCCGGGACCTCAGGCCGGAAAAACGCCGTGACCAATCTCCACGAGGTCCCGGCTTTCGCCGGGATGACGGCTAAGGGAGCCAGAATGAACAACCCCTTCGACCTCACCGGCCGAGTCGCGATCGTCACCGGGGCCAATACCGGCATCGGCCAGGGCATCGCCGTCGCGCTCGCGCAGGCTGGCGCGGACGTGGCGCTGGTCGGTCGCTCCAGCGCCGACGAGACCGCCGGCCTTGTGCGGGGCGCCGGGCGCCGCGCCATGCTGATTGGGGCCGACCTCTCGACCATGGCGCCGATTCAGGGCGCGGTGGAGCGCACCGTCTCCGAGCTCGGCGGCCTCGACATCCTCGTCAACAATGCCGGAATCATCCGGCGCGCCGACGCGGTCGACTTCACCGAGGAGGACTGGGACGCGGTAATCGACACCAACCTCAAGTCCGTCTTCTTCCTCTGCCAGGCCGCCGGGCGGCACATGATCGCGCAGGGACGCGGGAAGATCGTCAACATCGCGTCGATGCTGAGCTTCCAGGGAGGGATCCGGGTGCCGAGCTACACGGCGTCCAAATCCGGAGTGGCGGGGTTGACCAAGCTGCTCGCCAACGAATGGGCGGCCAAGGGCATCAACGTCAACGCGATCGCCCCGGGCTATATCGCCACCAACAACACCGCCGCTCTTCAGGCCGACGAGACCCGCAATCGCCAGATCATGGAGCGAATCCCCGCCGGACGCTGGGGCGAGCCGTCGGACCTCGGCGGAGCGGCGGTCTTCCTCGCCTCCACCGCCTCCGATTACGTCAACGGCCACATCCTGGCCGTCGACGGCGGATGGCTCGCGCGATGAGCCGTCTAAAGGCCCTAATTCCTCCCCCGCATTCGCGGGGGAGGGGGACCGCGCGAAGCGCGGTGGAGGGGTTCTTCGAACTCAGTAAGGCCCCTCCACCATGCTTCGCATGGTCCCCCTCCCCTGCAAATGCAGGGGAGGAATTAAGGAGAGTGAGATGACCGGCACCGTCGCCTGCTTCGGGGAGATCCTGCTTCGAATGACCGCGCCGGGGCGCGAGCTCATGCTTCAGAAGCCCGCTCTCGACGTCTATGTCGCGGGCGCCGAGGCCAATGTCGGGGTCGCCTTGTCCAATCTCGGCCACCCGGTGAAGATGGTGACGTGCCTGCCGGCCAACGCGCTGGGCGAAGCCGCGCTTCGGGAGGTCCGCCGTCACGGCGTGGACGTCTCCGGGGTAGCACGCACGCCCGGCCGGATGGGCCTCTATTTCCTCACCCAGGGCGCCGGGCTTCGAGCGTCCGAAATCTTCTACGACCGCCAGGACAGCAGCTTCGCCCGCGCCGCCGCAGGCGATTTCGACTGGGACCGGCTCCTGGGCGGCGTCGGCCTGCTGCACATGTCCGGAATCACGCCCGCGCTCGGCCCGCGTTCGGCCGAGGCGGCGATCGCGGCGGCCGAGGCGGCGGGGCGGCTCGGAATCCCGATCTCATTCGACGGCAATTACCGAGGGCAGCTCTGGGAAGCCTGGGACAGCGATCCGAAGGCGATCCTCACTCGGCTCGTCGGACACGCGCAGATAATGTTCGGCAACCATCGCGACATCTCGCTGCTGCTCGGCTCGAAGTTCGGCGGCGAGGGTCCGGACCGCCGCCGCGAGGCGGCCGAGGCGGCCTTCGGCGCCTTCCCGAATTTGAAGATGATCGCCTCGACCGCGCGGCACGTCGACGACGCCGACCGCCACCGGATCGCGGCACGGATCGACACTCCGGACGGCGCCGCCCAGACCGAGGAGGTCGTCGTCGCCGGGATCGTCGACCGGATCGGCGCCGGCGACGCCTTCGCCGCCGGGATCCTTCACGGCGTCCGCACCGGGCGCGATCTCGAATGGACGGTGCGCTCGGGCCTTGCGCTGACCTGCCTCAAGCACTCGCTGCCCGGCGATTTCAGCCTGTTCTCGGTGAGCGACATCGAGGCCTTCCTGGCGGGCGGGCTGGACGTCCGGCGATGATCACCCGCCGAGGCGTCC
>DASVSP010000019.1:0-8409 GCA_036388065.1 Allosphingosinicella sp. | reverse complement strand
GGGCTCGGCGCCGGGACCGCTCCTCCAGCGCCGAACCCCCTCACCCAACCCTCTCCCCCAAGTGGAGAGGGCTCGAGGCCCCTCGACCATGTCGCGGACTTTCCGGCGATCCCCGAGGGCTGGTCCTATCTCGATACCGCCGCGACCGCCCAGAAACCGCGGGCCGTGATCGAGGCGATCGGGCTCGGCTATTCCGAGACCTACGCCACCGTCCACCGCGGCGTCTACCAGCGCTCTTCGGAGATGACCCTCGCCTTCGAGGCCGCCCGCCGTCGGGTGGCCGCCTTCATCGGGGCGCCGTCTCCGAACGAGATCGTCTTCGTCCGGGGCGCGACCGAAGGAATCAACCTGGTCGCCCAGAGCTGGGGCGGCTCGACCCTGAAGCCGGGCGACCGGATCATGCTCTCGGTCCTCGAGCATCATTCGAACATCGTGCCCTGGCAGATGATCGCCGGGCGGACCGGAGCCGAGATCGACGTCGCCCCGCTCACCTGGGACGGGCGAATCGATCTCGACGCGATGGCCGCGATGCTCACCGAGCGGCACCGGATCGTTGCCCTCGCCCACGTCTCCAACGTGCTCGGCTCCGTGCTCGACGCCCGCCGCGCCGCGGACCTCGCCCACAAGGTCGGAGCCCTGCTCCTTCTCGACGGCTGCCAGGCGGTGCCCCGGATGCCGGTCGACGTCGCCGCGCTGGGCTGCGACTTCTACGTCTTCTCCGGCCACAAGCTCTACGGCCCCACCGGAATCGGCGTTCTTTGGAGCCGGACCGAGCTGCTCGCCGCGATGCCGCCCTGGCAAGGCGGGGGCGCGATGATCGACAAGGTCAGCTTCGAGGGCACGACCTTCGCTCCCCCTCCGGCGCGATTCGAGGCCGGGACTCCCCATATCGTCGGAGTGCTCGGCCTCGAGGCCGCGGTCGGCTATGTCGAGCGGATCGGCGCGGCGGCGATCGGCGCCCACGAAAGGGCGCTGGTGCGCGAGGCCAGGGACGCCCTGTCGTCGCTGAACAGCGTCCGGCTGTTCGGGCCCGACGACTCGGCCGGAATCGTCAGCTTCGCGATGGAAGGGGTGCATCCGCACGACATCGGCACCATATTGGACGAGAGCCGGGTGGCGATCCGGGCGGGCCATCATTGCGCCCAGCCGCTGATGGCCCATCTCGGGGTCGATTCGACGGCCCGGGCGAGCTTCGGAGTGTATAACGGGCCGCGCGACATCGAGGCGCTGGTTCGGGGCCTGGAACGGGTGAGAAGGATTTTCGGGTGAACGAGGAGCGCAGGATCGAGGTCGAGGAGGTGGAGGGCGTCGCTCCTCCGCCCAAGGCGCGCGTGTCCGACGCGGCCCAGGCGTTCGAGCGCAAGCGCGACTATCTCGAAGGCTTCCTGGCCCAGCAGAAGCCGGCGGAGCCCGCCGGCGACCTCTACGAAGCCGTTCTCGACGCGCTCAAGGACATTTACGACCCGGAAATCCCGGTCAACATCTACGATCTCGGCCTGATCTACGACGTCGAGATCACTCCGGAAAATCACGCGCTGGTCAAGATGACCCTCACCACCCCCAATTGCCCGGTCGCCGAATCCATGCCGGGCGAGGTTGAGCTTCGGGTCGGCTCGGTTCCCGGAATCGGCCACGCGGAGGTCGAGCTGGTCTGGGACCCGCCCTGGGACCCGCAGCGGATGAGCGACGAAGCGAAATTAGAGTTGGGAATGTTGTGATGTGGAGTGAGCAACTCTCCTCCGCTCGCCCTGAGCTTGTCGAAGGGCCTTGCTTGTTCCTCGTAGCGTACGAAAAAGGGCAGGGCTTCGACAGGCTCAGCCCGAACGGAGGGCGGCGGCCATGAGTGAAGTCAGAACCCGGGTCCGCCGTGCAGCTCTTACCCTCACCCCCGCAGCGGAAGCGCGCGTGGCCGCCCTGATGGCCCGGGCGCCCGAAGGCACGATCGGAGTGAAGCTGTCGACGCCGCGCCGCGGCTGCTCGGGCCTGGCTTATTCGGTCGATTATGTCGCCGAGGCGAATGCGATGGACGAGCGGATCGAGACCCCCGCCGGCCCGTTCTTCGTCGACGGCGCCTCGATCCTCTATCTGATCGGCTCCACCATGGACTGGAGCGAGGACGATTTCACCGCCGGCTTCGTCTTCGAGAATCCCAACGCCAAGGGCCAGTGCGGCTGCGGCGAAAGCTTCACCGTCTAGGCGGGGGGACCCGACCATAGGCTCCCCGTCATTGCGAGGAGCGAAGCGACGAAGCAATCCAGCTTCGGAGGGCCGAGCCGCTGGACTGCTTCGCTTTGCTCGCAATGACGGCGGCTCGGACCGAGGCGTCCCACTGATCATGGTTAGTTTACCGTTAAGCCTGGCCGGCTATGCTGCGCCCGTAACGTTTCGGAGGGCGCGATGAACGACCGCGATTTCCTGCTCCAGGTCCAGGGCTACGGGCTGATGACCGCCGAGGTCGCCTACTACCTCCCCGACCACCCAAAGCTGATCCAGCTCTTCGTCTGGCAGCAATATGACGTCGCTCCGCGGTTCCCGGTTCTCCACCGCTTCCTCGACCATTGGCGGACCGACATCGAGGCGGTGCTCCACTCGGTCCGGGTCGCCCACCAGCACCTCATCCGCCCCGCCGAGTGGCGCGCCGTGGACGGAGTGATCTCGATCAACTGAAGCCGAAGGCGTCGTTCCGGCGAAAGCCGGGATCTCGGGTCGGAAAGGCTCGGCGGGTCTCCCCGAGGCCCCGGCTTTCGCCGGGGTGACGGGTGGGGCACGCTTCGATAAGCTCGTGCCGATGAAGCCATGCCTCCCCCTCCTCTTCGCCGCCCTCGCCCTCGCCTCGCCCGCGGCGGCCAACGACAGCACTGCGGAGCATTCGGCCGGCGGGCTCGTCCTCACCCGGACCGCCGACATCGACATGGTCTCCGAGGACCTGTTCGTCTCCGCCGGCGAGGTCCGGGTCCGCTACGTCTTCCGAAACCGCTCGCCGAAGGAGATTCGCACCGTCGTCGCCTTCCCGATGCCCGACCGCGACCTCCGCGAGGAACGCGAAATGGATGTCGCCTACCCATCGGGATTCGAGACCCGGGTGGACGGCCGCCGGGTGGCGATGAAGGTGGAGCGCAAGGCCGTCTCGGGCGGAGTCGACCGGACATCCCTCCTCGCCGCGCTCGGGCTGGCGCCCGATTCGGCGAGCGAAGCGCTCGACCGGCTGAAGCCCGCGGACAAAGCGAGGCTTGTGAAGCTCGGCCTCGCCGAGGCCGACGAATATGATGCGGGCCGCGGCTGGGAGCGTCACCTCGCTCCCATATGGACGGTGAAGGAGACCTGGTTCTGGGAGCAGGCCTTTCCGGCGCGCCGCGGCCTCGTCGTCGAGCATCGCTACGTTCCGGGCACCGGCGGAAGCGTCGACGCGGCGCTCGGCTTCCCCGATTTCCGCGCCACCCCCGAAGGCAGGGCCATGATCCGCGATTATTGCGTCGAGCCGTCATTCCTCGCCGGGCTCGACCGGTTACGCGGCCGAAGCCCGGCGACTCCCGAGCAGCGGCTCGGCTATATCCTCACCACCGGCGGCAACTGGCGGTCCCCGATCGGCGATTTCCGGCTGGTCGTCGACAAGGGCGCTTCGGCCAACCTGGTGAGCTTCTGCGGCGAGGGCGTTCGCAAGATCTCGCCGACCCGCTTCGAGATTCGAAGGAAGAACTGGAGTCCGGACCGGGACCTCAGGATTCTCATCGTCCAGGCACAGCCCCCGGGAGAATGAAATGGTCGGACCGGCCGCTCACCCCCACGCTTTGACCCGCCTGATGGAGCCGGTCGCGACGGCGCTCGAATTGTTCGGGGTCTTCGTCATCGTCGCTGGAATCGCCTGGGCAACGGCGCGCTTCCTGGTTCGCGACCTTCGCTCCGGAGACGGAGTCAGGGCCTATGAGCGCTACCGAGCCAATCTCGGCCGGGGGATCCTGCTCGGGCTCGAGATACTGGTGGGCGCCGACATCGTCGCCACCGTCACCGCGCCTTTGACCTTCCGGAGCGTCGGCCTGCTCGGGCTGATCGTCCTCATCCGGACCTTCCTCAGCTTCTCCCTCGAGACCGAGATCGAAGGCCGCTGGCCGTGGCGGCGTCGGGGCGTGGGGGAGAACGAAGCGCGCTAGGCCGTCATTGCGAGCGAAGCGAAGCAATCCAGTGCTGCGCCTCCGCCCGCTGGATTGCTTCGTCGCTACGCTCCTCGCAATGACGGCCGCGGATTTCAGAACCCCAACGTGAACCTGATCGCCGCACCCAGGTCCGGATCCATGTCGGCGACGTTGCCCGGGTGTCGCCGCGCGAAGGCGTTGCCGCTGAGATGTCCGGAGCCGGCGAGCACGTCCACGCCATAGGCCGCCTCGAGATCGATCTCCCGGCCCGTCGGGGCCAAATTCCTGAAGCGGCTCTCATAGCCGGCGGTCAGCGTGTCGTAGCTGTAGGAGACGGGCACGCTGAGATCGAAACCGCCGGACCGGACTCGAAGCGGCTGCATCAGCCGGAGCGCGAAGCGGTCGCCCGGCCGGAAGGCGCCGGTCCTTCCGAGGTCGACCGACCAGGCGTCGCTCCCCAGGCGACCGCCCCGGGCAAGCCCGGCGGCGGCCGGCACCGCAGTCCAGCCCAGACGATAGCCGAGGGAGGCGTCCCAGCCTCCGCCCAGGCCGAACGCGGCGCCGGCATCGGCGAACCAGCTGCCCCCTCCGCCCGCTCCGATCAGCGGCGAGAACCGGGCTCCGAACACGGTCGATTCCTCCTCGAGCCGGCTTGCGCCGAGGCTCAGCCTCGCCCGCCCGACCCGGCGGTCGGCCGCGACCGAGACGATTGCGTAGCGCGGCTGGACGATCGAGCGGTCCAAGCCCCGCTGAAGAACCGAGCCGCGCTCGGCGGTCACCGTCAGGCCCACTCGCCCCAGCCTGTGGCGGGCGCCCATCGCTCCGGCCGAGTCCCCCTGGAAGCCCATCCGGCTCATCGGGTCCTGCGCCACCAGGAAGGAGTCCCGATATTGGCCGGCGAGCCGCCGTTCGAGAGTCTTGCCGCTCTCGGCCAGCCCGAGCGCCACGGACAGGCGCGGGGTCAGCCGGCTGAGCGCGATCCCCGAAAGCACCCGAGCCTTTCGGCCGTCCTCGTAGGTAAGGCCGAGCTGGGCCAGGCCGACCTGGGGCTGGCCGTTCAGCTTCCGGGCCACGGTGATCGAGACGGCCATCCCGCCGGCGCCCGCCGTGGCCGTGCCGAGGCCGGGCTGGAGCGCCCGGCCGAGCGGCCGGTCCTGCTCGGCCCGCTGCATGGCCGAGGCCAGATTCATCGTATAGGCCCTCGAAAAGCCGTCCAGGACGACGATTCCGCCCAGGCCGGTCTTCGAGTCGCCCATCGTCGTCGATCCCTGGCCGGACGCCGCGGCGACGTCGACCGACTGGCCTCCCGGGAGGCTGAGGCTGCCCTGCGGCTGGAAGGCGCGGTCGATGTTGAGGATCCCGCGGCCGAAGACCGGGTCGGTGCCGGGATCGCCGGCATCGTCGGCGCTTGCGAACAGGATCTGCATGATCTGCTGCCCGCTGAGGTTGGGGAAAGCGCTGGCGAGCAACGCGGCCGCGCCGCTGATCACCGGCGCCGAGAACGACGTGCCCGACCACAGCAAGGTGTTTCCCAGATGGTTGGGGGCCCGTACTCCAACTCCGATCGCGGTGAGATAGGCGGCGGCGCCGGTGCCGGCCCGGTTCGAGAAATCCGCGACCTGCCGCGACGGATTCATCGCCCCCGCGATGATGACGTTGCCCGCCGCCGAGGCCGACAGGGCGAAGCCCTCGGGATTTCCACCCGTGGCCGATTTCCCCTCGTTTCCGGCGGAGAGGACGACGAGGATCCCGGCCGCCGCGGCGCGAGCGATCGCGTCGTTGACGATTGCGCTCGGGTCGTCGCCGCCGAGCGAGATGTTGATCACCTTGGCGCCGTTAGTCCGCGCCAGATCGATCGCCTGGGCGATGTTGGGGTCGCTATGGTCGCAGCCGTCCTCGGGATCGCACTTTCCCGGAGTCGCGGTGTTGAAGGAGAGGATGGTCGAGTCGAAGGCCACGCCCAGCGTGCCGAGACCGTCGCGCGCCGCGGCGGCCACTGCGGAAACGGCCGTGCCGTGCCCCCCCGTATCGGTGATCCCGCGGCTGCCGGCGACGTCTCGGCTGGCCGGGTCGACCTTGCCCGCGAATTCGGGGAGATCGGGGTTGATGCCGCTGTCGACGATCGCGATCTTCACGCCCTGGCCGGTCGCCCCCTTGTTGTAGGCGGAAATGGCGAGGTGGCTGCCGGCGCCGTTCGAACGCCCATATTCGGCATCGTTGTAATTGACCGCCATCGAAGTCGGCGGCGGCGGTGGGGGCGGCGGCGGAGGCGGTGGGGGCGGAGGTGGCGGGGGAGGCGCCGGGGGCGCCTGCGGGGGCGCGGCGATGGGCGCCGGACCGCTCCCGCCGCCGCCGCCGCAGCCGGAGAGGACGAGCGCGGCCGCGCAAGCGGTCAGCAGCAGCAGGTTGCGTGTAGGCCTGGCGTTCATCCGCGGTCCCCAGCTAACTATTTCAGATATCGGAGTTTTCCGATCTTGTTCCTACCCCGTCAAAGCTTTCAATTTGCTGAAGCGCGCCGCCGCCCTATGAGGCGCCATGCTCCCGCCCGCTTTCTCGTCGATCGACTGCTGGATCTTCGACCTGGACAACAGCCTCTATCCGGCCTCGACCAACCTGTTCGAGCTGATCGACGTCCGGATGGGCGAATATATCTCGAAACGGCTCGGTTGCACCAGCGCCGAGGCCAGGGCCATCCAGA
Source organism: Allosphingosinicella sp. (assembly GCA_036388065.1). Lineage (GTDB taxonomy): Bacteria > Pseudomonadota > Alphaproteobacteria > Sphingomonadales > Sphingomonadaceae > Allosphingosinicella. The sequence continues at coordinate 1,581 of DASVSP010000019.1, read as the reverse complement.
AGGGCTTCTTCCGGGACCACGGCACCACGCTCGCCGGGCTGATGAAGGAGCATGGGGTCGAGCCGCGCGACTTCCTCGATTACGTCCACGACATCGACTTCGCCCGGCTGACCGCCGATCCGAGGGTCGTCGCGGCGCTCGACCGGCTGCCGGGCCGCAAGTTCGTCTTCACCAACGGCGACGAAGCCTATGCGCGGCGCGTTCTCGACCGGCTCGGGCTCGCCAACGCCTTCGACGGGGTGCACGACATCCATGCCATGGACTACGTCCCCAAGCCCGATCCGCGCGCTTACGAGGCGATGTGCGAGCGCCACTCGATCGCTCCGGGACGCGCCCTCTTCGCGGAGGACATGGCGCGGAACCTGGTGCCCGCCAAGCGGCTCGGGATGACCACGGTCTGGGTCGACAACGGCTCGGAGCAGGCGAGCCACGACTTCGATCCCGCCTTTATCGACCATCGCATCACCGATATCGGCGACTGGCTGAGCGAGATCACGCGAGGAGAAGCGGCATGACCGACGCGCTGAGATCCGTGATCGAGGAGGCCTGGGAAAGGCGCGATTCGCTCGGCGGGAACGAGGGTGGGGTTCGCGACGCGGTCGAAGCGGCCATCGCCCTGCTCGATTCGGGGGAGGCCCGGGTCGCCGAGAAGGGCGAGGGCGGCTGGACCGTCAACCAGTGGCTCAAGAAGGCCGTGCTCCTCTCCTTCCGGCTGACTCCGATGGAGGCGATCGCCGGCGGCCCCGGCGGCGGGCATTGGTGGGACAAGGTGCCCTCCAAATTCGCGCAATGGGGGCCCGGCCGGTTCGCCGGAGCCGGCTTCCGGGCCGTTCCGGGAGCGATCGTTCGCCGCGGCGCCTTCATCGGCAAGGGCGCCGTCCTGATGCCGAGCTTCGTCAATATCGGCGCCTTCGTCGGCGAAGGAACGATGGTCGACACCTGGGCGACGGTCGGGAGCTGCGCCCAGATCGGCCGCAACGTCCACATTTCCGGAGGCACCGGAATCGGCGGAGTGCTCGAGCCGCTCCAGGCCGGCCCGGTGATCGTCGAGGACGATTGCTTCATCGGCGCCCGCTCCGAGGTCGCCGAAGGGGTGATCGTCGAGCAGGGCGCGGTGCTTTCCATGGGAGTCTTCCTCGGCGCGTCGACCAAGATCGTCGACCGCGAAAGCGGCGAGGTCCACATGGGCCGGGTCCCGGCTTATTCGGTCGTCGTTCCAGGCACGCTTCCAGGCAGGGACGGCGGCCCGGGCCTCGCCTGCGCCGTCATCGTCAAGCGGGTCGACGCCCGAACCCGCTCCAAGACCAGCATCAACGAGCTGCTTCGCGACTAGTCGCGGCCGCCAATTTGGCGGTGGAGGGTAATGGCGCAGGCCCAAGCCGTTTCGCGCAAGATCCCTCACGTCATCGCCACCTTCACAATGTTCTTGACTTGTTCTCGTTTTCGTGCGACACAGGGGGCCTGCCCGAGTCGGCCCGATCAACCGGCGAGGGCGGGGAATATCGCTTCGCTCCCGAAAGGGGAGCTGCGCAGCCAGGGCTCAGGCCCGTGCTGCGAAGCCTTGGCGGAGCGGTACGGCCG
>DASVSP010000018.1:0-44929 GCA_036388065.1 Allosphingosinicella sp. | reverse complement strand
CTCGCCAACAGCTTCGGCAACCTCGCCCAGCGCACCTTGTCGTTCATCGCCAAGAATTGCGGCGGACTGCTTCCGAGCGGCGGGCGAGGGGAAGGGGCCGATTCCGATCTTCTCGACCTGGTCCGCCGGACCACGGCGCTGGACGTGCCGGCCCTGTTCGCCGACCTTTCGCTCAGCCAGGGGATCGAGGCCTGGATCCGGGCGGTCTTCGCCTGCAACCAATATATCGACTCCCAGGCGCCCTGGACCCTTCGGAAGACCGATCCCGAGCGGATGACCGCGGTCCTGGCGACCCTGTGCGAAGCGATCGTCGACCTCGCCATCGCAATCGCGCCCGTCGTCCCGGCCTCCGCGGCCAGGCTGCTCGACCAGATGGGCGTCCCCGCCGGGGAGCGCGACTTCACGATCCTCGCCGACACCGGGCGCTATGCGCGCCTGGCGGCCTCGGGATTCACTTTGGAACCGCCGGCGCCGATCTTTCCCCGGCTGGAGCTCCCGGCAGAGGCGTAGCGGCGGTCGGTCCGGGCAGGGCGTCGGTACGCTCGATCCGCTCCAGCCGCTGCCCCTTGCGCAGGACGAGCTGGCAGGTGCGAGCGCCTTCGCAAGCGATGATCGTTCCGGTGCGCCCGTCGACCCGGACGATCCGGTCGCCGACGGCGAAGGCGTCGAAACGCGGCTCCGGATGGGCGTAGATTCCGAGGCCGATCAACCCGCCGGCAATGACGATTCCGGTCGTGATCTTGCGGACCGCGCCGTCGATCGCCTGCCCAAGCATCCCTGCTCGCTGCCCGGAATCGAAAGGATCGAAGCGATTGTCGGTCATGGCGGTCTCCCTGGCTCGCGCGCCACGCAAAGCCGATGGCGCGGCGGCCTAATCGCCGCATTCATGCCTTTCGGGGACCAGGCTGTCGAGACGGCGCTTGCGCGGAGGGGAGGGGATCGGGCTAAGGAGCCGGAATGTTCACGGACAGCCATTGCCACCTCAACTACAAGGGCCTGGTCGAGCAGCAGCAGGCGGTGCTCGAGCGCGCCCGCTCGGCCGGGGTCTCGGCGATGCTCAACATCTCCACCCGCCAGTCCGAATGGGACGAGGTGATCGGCCTCGCCGAGCGCGAAGGCGACGTCTGGGCGTCGGTAGGGATCCATCCGCACGAGGCCGACGCCCATCCCGACGTCCAGACCTCGACCCTGGTCGAGCGGGCCGCCCATCCCCGGGTGGTCGGGATCGGCGAGAGCGGGCTCGATTATTATTACGACCATAGCGATCGCGAGCGGCAGCGGGCCAGCTTCCGGGCCCATATCGCCGCGGCTCGTGAAACCGGCCTCCCCATCATCGTCCATACCAGGGAAGCGGAGGGGGACACTTATTCGATCCTCTCCGAGGAGATGGGGAAGGGGGCCTATACCGGTGTGATCCACTGCTTCACGGCCAGCCAGGATTTCGCCGACAAGGCGCTGGCGCTTGGCCTTTATGTGTCGATCTCGGGCGTCGTGACCTTTAAAAATGCCAAAGAGTTGCAATCTTCGGCGAAGATGATCCCTTCCGACCGCCTTCTGATCGAGACCGACTCCCCCTTCCTGGCTCCGGTGCCGCACCGCGGCCGCCCTTGCGAGCCCGCTTTCGTCGCCGACACGGCGCGCTTCCTCGCGGGCCTGCGCGGCCAGGAGGTGGAGGCCATGGCCGAGCGCACCACCGACAATTTCCGCAAGCTTTTCAATAAGGTGACTTGATGAAGGTCACGATCCTCGGCTCCGGCACGTCGAGCGGCGTGCCCCGGGTCGGCAACGATTGGGGCGAGTGCGATCCGTCCAATCCGAGGAATCGCCGCCGCCGGGTCTCGATCCTCGTCGCCCACAACAACGCCCGGATCCTGGTCGACACCGGCCCCGACCTTCGCGAGCAATTGCTCGACGCCAACGTGACGGGAGTCGACGGAGTCATCTGGACTCACGACCATGCCGACCATTGCCACGGCATCGACGACCTTCGCCAGCTCTTCCACGCCCGCGGCCAGCCCGTGGCCGGCTTCGCCCGCCTCGAGACACTCGAGAGCCTCAAGCATCGATTCGCCTACGCCTTCGACGGCAAGAGCGGCTATCCCGCCGTCGCCGAGGGCAATTTGCTGCCCGACCATATGAACCTGAACGGCATATCGGTGCAGGTGGTCGACCAGCCGCACGGCGATATAACGAGCGCCGGCCTGCGCTTCGACGCGGGCGGCGGCTCGGTCGTTTATTCCACCGATTTCAGCGAATTGACTCCGGAGATGGAGATTCGTTTCCAAGGCGTAGACCTGTGGATCGTCGACGCTCTGAGGCGGCGTCCGCACCCGACCCATCCGCATCTCGACCTCGCTCTCGAATGGATCGAACGTCTGAAGCCGAAGCGGGCGCTTCTCACCCACCTCGACAACAGCATGGATTACGACACTTTGGTCGACGAGCTGCCGCAAGGGGTCGAGCCCGCTTATGACGGCATGGAAATCGAGCTGTGAACGACGGCGATCAGGCGCTCAGCTTCGTCTATCTGATCGGAATCCTGGTGCTCGTGCTCAGCGCTCTGATGGTTCGCCGGATCCCGATCGGCCAGGGATTGAAGATGTTCGCCGGCTGGGTGCTCATCTTCCTTGCCGCTTTCGTCGCCTTCGCGCTCAAGGACGATTTCATGGCGCTGGGCAAGCGGGTCCTCGCCGAGGGCCGCGGGCAAGGCCAGGTCGTGGCGGTTGGCAAGGAGCTGCGCATCCGCAAATCGATGGACGGCCATTTCTGGGTCGATGCCGAGATCAACGGCGAGAAAGTGCGCTTTCTGGTCGACAGCGGCGCCACGGTGACCAGCATCTCGACCGGCACGGCGCGGCTGGCCGGAATCGAATTCGGCGGCGGCTTGCCCGCCGTGGTTCAGACGGCGAACGGCACAGTCCGGGTTCAGCGTGGGCGAGCCGATCGGCTCAAGGTCGGAACCATCGAGCGGCGCGACATGGCCGTCCACGTCTCGGAGGCGTTCGGGCCGATGAACGTGCTCGGGATGAACTTCCTGTCGTCGCTCTCGGCCTGGGGGGTCGAGGGGCAATGGCTGGTGTTGAAACCCTGATAGTATTTTACATAATGTATATTATCGCACTTAGAGGTTGACCTGTGCCCAGCTCGTCCACTTCCCTTTCCGACCTGGTCGAGATCATGCGCCGGCTTCGCGATCCGGCGAGCGGCTGCGAGTGGGACAAGGCCCAGAGCTTCGAGACCATCGCTCCGTACACGATCGAGGAAGCCTATGAGGTCGCCGACGCGATCGCCCGCGACGATATGGAGGCTTTGAAGGACGAGCTCGGCGACCTCCAGCTTCAGGTCGTCTACCATGCCCGGATGGCCGAGGAGATCGGCGCGTTCGCGCTCGACGACGTCATGGCGTCGATCTGCGCCAAGATGATCCGCCGCCACCCGCACATATTCGGCGGCGAAGCCGCAAGCCCCGGCTGGGAGGCACTGAAGGCGGCGGAGCGCAATGGCGGCGACGACAAGAGCGCTCTCGCCGGAGTCGCCCTCGCTCTGCCGGCGCTCAAACGCGCGGAGAAACTTCAGCGCCGGGCCGCGCGTATCGGCTTCGATTGGCCCGACGCGGCCGGACCCCGGGCGAAGATCGACGAGGAGCTGGCCGAGCTTGAAGGCGCGGCCACCGCCGAGGAGCGAGCCGCCGAGCTGGGCGACCTGCTGTTCAGCGTCGTCAACTACGCGCGCCATCTCGACATCGACCCCGAAACGGCGCTGCGCGAGGCCTCGGCGCGGTTCGAGGCGCGCTTCCGCAAGGTGGAAGAGATTGCCGATAAGGCTCTGCAGGATATGGATATCGAGGCGCTGGAGGCGCTTTGGCAAAGGGCGAAGCGTGAACTCTGACCGTCATCCCGGCGAAAGCCGGGACCTCGGGGAGACCCGCCGTGCCTTTTCCTCGTCGAGGTCCCGGCTTTCGCCGGGATGACGGTTAAGCCCGCTGCCGGCTTCGCAGCCTCGCCCAGTCGGCCTCGGACAGCCTCACCTCGAACACCGTCTCGACCCCGTCCGACTGCTGGCTTTCGATCCGGCCGTTGGCGTGGAGCCAGGCGATGGTCTCCCCGTCGGACGCTCCGAGAGTCACGGTTCGAAGCAAAGCGCCCTTGCTGAGCTTGACCGATGCCGCTTCGAGCAGCTCTTCCAGTCCCTCGCCGGTCAAAGCGGATATCCGGATCACGTCGTCGCGCCTCGCCGACTCCGCCTCAACCCTCTCCCCTTCCTCGGAATCGAGAAGGTCGATCTTGTTCCAGGCTTCGACGAGGGGAGCGCCCCCCTCCCCGCCTGCGCCGATCTCCTTGAGAACCGACTCCACGTCCTCGCGCTGGGCGTCGCTGTCGGGATGCGAGATGTCGCGCACATGGACGATGAGGTCGGCCGAGATGACCTCTTCCAGGGTCGCCCGGAACGCCGCGACGAGCTGGGTCGGGAGCTCCGAGATGAAGCCGACCGTGTCGGACAGGATGGCCTTGTCGAAGCCGGGCAGCGGGATTTCCCGCATCGTCGGGTCGAGCGTCGCGAACAGCAGGTTCTCAGCCATCACGTCGGCATTGGTCAGGTGGTTGAAGAGGGTGGACTTGCCGGCATTGGTGTAGCCGACCAGAGCGATGACCGGCCACGGCGCGCGCTGGCGGCGGGCGCGGTGGAGCGCACGGGTGCGGGTGACAGCCTCGAGCTCCTTCTTGAGCTTGGCTATCCGGTCGCGGATCAGCCGCCGGTCGGCCTCGATCTGGGTTTCGCCGGGGCCGCCGAGGAAGCCGAAGCCGCCGCGCTGGCGCTCGAGGTGGGTCCAGCTCCTGACCAGCCGGCCCGCCTGGTAATCGAGATGGGCGAGCTCGACCTGGAGGCGCCCTTCCGCGGTCGCCGCGCGTTCGCCGAAAATCTCGAGGATGAGCCCCGTCCGGTCGATCACCTTGGCCTTGGTCGCGGTCTCCAAATTCTTCTGCTGGATGGGAGTTATCGGAGCGTCGACGATGACCAGCTGAGCTTCGTCGCGGGCCACCGCTTCGGCGATCGACTCGACCTGGCCCGAACCGAACAGGGTCGCGGGCTTCGGCGCGCGGATCCGGAAGTGGAGCCGGTCGGAGACCTCCACCCCGATCGCCTCGGCGAGGCCCGCCGCCTCATCGAGGCGAGCGTCGATGTCGCGCCGTCCCCTTCCCGCCTTCATGTCGGGAAGCGCGACGATCGCCTTGGCACCGCGGCTGAACTCGCCGTCGGACGTTTGCTGGGTGGAAGTCAGGTGGCCGGCTCCTCGTCATCCTGCTCCATGAAGCTCACCGGCCGTTCCGGCTGCACGGTCGAGATGGCGTGCTTGTAGACGAGCTGCGACAGGCCGTCGCGTTGGAGGAGCATGCAGAACAGATCGAAGGCCGCAATTTCTCCCTGCAACATGACCCCATTGACCAGAAACATGGTGACCGGAGCCTCCGAGCGGCGAACGGCGCCGAGGAACGCCTCCTGAAGCAAGGCCGGCTTCTTGGCGGCGCCCCCTGCCGCACGGTCGTCGAAGGCCTGCTCGATCTCCGCCGTGTCGAGCGGGTGGGCGGGCATGATCGTCGATATGGCATGCTTGTAGATGAGCTGCGCCTGGCCGTCGCGCCGCAGAAGCACGGAGAAATTGTCGAACCAGGTAATGATCCCCTGGAGCTTGACCCCCTTGACGAGGAACATGGTCACCGGCGTCTTCGACCGGCGAAGCCCGTTCAGGAACAGATCCTGGAGGTTGTTGACCTTGTCGGCCATTTCCCACTCTCCTTATTGGCGGATCGTTGTCCGCTTGAGGCGCCTGCGAAGGGCGTCTTTCATAATGTGGAGCGTGCCCTCGCGGAAACAATAGCATCGCTCGCCTGCCGAGCCGACAGTGCCCCCTTCGCGAAGCGAACATCTTCCCGGGGCCCCGCCCTTCAGGATTCAACGCAAAGACGCAACGATGCCGAGCCTTTGAATGAGAGCTGCGGCCAATGAATCACGAGGCCTCTTTGCGTCTTTGCGTTCAAAAAATGATTGGCCTGCGGCCAGGGAGGACCAGCACTCGAAGCTATCACTCTTCCGGCTCGCCCTTGTTGTCGCCGATGCCGAGCGCCTTCAGCTTCCGGTGGAGCGCCGAGCGCTCCATTCCGATGAAGGTCGCGGTTCGGGAGATGTTGCCCGAGAAGCGGCGGATCTGGACCTTGAGATATTCGCGCTCGAAGGTCTCGCGGGCTTCGCGCAGCGGGGTTCCCATGATCGCCTTCACCGCTTCGCCCGAGCTGAGGCTGGCCTGCTCGTTGAGGATCTCGGGCGGGAGCATGTCGAGCTCGATGCAGCCGACCCGGGCTCCGGGCGCGAGGATGATCGTCCGCTCGATGACGTTCCTCAGCTGGCGGACGTTGCCCGGCCAGTCATAGGCCTGCAGCGCGGCGACCGCGTCGGTCGAGAATTCCGGGGTCGGAAGCCTCTGCTCCGCGGCGTAGCGCGCTGCGAAATGCGCGATCAGCGCCGGAATGTCCTCGCGCCGCTCGGCGAGCGCCGGAAGGTGCACCGGGACGACGTTCAGCCGGTAGAACAGATCCTCCCGGAACCGTCCGCCGGCGATCTCGTCGGCGAGGTGACGGGAGGTCGAGGAGACCACCCGCATGTCCACCTTGACCATTCGCTGGCCTCCGACCCGGGTGAAGCTCTGGTCGGTGAGGACCCTCAGGATCTTGGCCTGGGCCGGGATTGGCATGTCCGCGATCTCGTCCAGGAACAGGGTGCCCCCATGGGCCTGCTCGAGAAGGCCCGGGCGGGCGAGCTCGCCCCCCTCCTCCACTCCGAACAACTCCTCCTCGACCCGCTCCGGGGTCATTCGAGCCGCGCTGACGACGATGAAGGGCGCCCGGGCCCGGTTGCTCCAATCGTGAAGCAGGCGCGCTGCGACCTCCTTGCCGACCCCGGCCGGGCCTGAGATGAGGACCCGGCTCCCGGTTCCGGCCACCCGCTTCAGGGTCGCCCGAACCGCGTTGATCGCGACGCTTGATCCGGTGAGTTCGGTATCCTGGCCGATCTGTGCCCGCAGGCTTGCATTCTCGCGCCGAAGGCGATCGGTCTCGGTGGCCCGGGCGACGAGGTGGACGAGATGGCCGGCTTCGAACGGCTTTTCGATGAAGTCCGCGGCGCCCTGCCGGATCGCGGCGACGGCGGTGTCGAGATTGCCGTGGCCCGAGATCATCAGCACCGGAAGCGAAGGGTCGCGCCTCTTAACCTCTTCGAGCAATTGCAGTCCGTCGAGCTTCGATCCCTGCAGCCAGACGTCGAGGAGGAGCAGCGACGGGCGGCGGTCGGCCAGGGCCTGAAGCGCCTCGCCGCTGTTCGCCGCGGTCCGGCACGAATAGCCTTCGTCCTCGAGCACCCCGGAGACGAGGTCCCTGATGTCCTGTTCGTCGTCGACGATGAGTATGTCGAGGGCCATGGTCTATCCGTCTGCCGATATGTTCTGGGGTTGCTCGTCCGCGGCCGCGGCGAGCCTTGCGAGCGCTTCCTGGTCGAAGACCAGCCGTACGAGGCTGCCCCCTCCGACCGAATCGTCGAACTCGATATTTCCGAAATGCTCCTCGACGATCTTCTTGACGATGGCGAGGCCGAGGCCGGTGCCTTTGACCCGGGTCGTCATATAGGGCTCGGTCAGCCGGCCGCGCTCGGTGGGAAGGCCGATCCCGGTATCGGCCACCTCGATGACGATCCGGCTCTCGGCGTCGCGGATGGTGACCGAGACCCGGTCGTCGCCGCCCTTGCGTCCGTCCTCGCGCTTCTGCTGGATCGCCTCGACCGAATTCTTGATGACGTTGGTCAGCGCCTGCCCCATCTGCCGACGGTCGCAGACCAGCAGCGGCGAAGGCTCGGGCGAGTCGAGCTTGAAGGCGATGTCGGGGTGGGCCACCTGGTGGAGGAAGAGGGATTCCCCGACGATGTCGGCGATCCTCTCCTCGCGGAAGACCGGCTTGGGCATCCGGGCGAAGGAGGAGAATTCGTCGACCATGCGGCGCAAGTCGCCGACCTGGCGGACGATCGTCCCTGTCAGCTTCTCGAAGGTGGCGGCGTCCGAGGTGATCTCCTTGCCGTAGCGCCTCTGCAGCCGCTCGGCGGCCAGCTGGATGGGGGTCAGCGGGTTGCGGATCTCATGGGCGATCCGCCGGGCGACGTCGGACCAGGCGGCGCGGCGCTGGTCGAGGAGCTGCTCGGTGATGTCGTCGAAGGTGAGGACGTGGCCGCCCTCGACCCGGACCCGCTTGACGGCGAGGGTCCTGGGCTCTCCTCCGGAGGCGAACTGGATGATGTCCTCGCGATGGTCGCTGTCGAGATGGGCGTCCAGCTCGGGCGCGAGCTCGGCGAGCTGGCGCCCGATCGCCTGGCCCGTCTCGGTCTTGAGAAGCGCCTCGGCCGAGCTGTTGATCAAACGGACGTTGCGCTCTTGATCCAGAGAGATGATCCCTGCCGTCACGCCCGAGAGCACCGCCTCGATGAAGGCGCGGCGGCTTTCGAGCTGGGCGTTGGCAGATACCAAGTCGCCGGTCTGCTCCTCCAGGCGTCCCGTCATTCGATTGAAGGCCTGGCCCAAGATGCCGAGCTCGTCTCGCGCCTTGGTCGGTCGGACGCGCGCAGAGAGATCGCCAGCGGTAATCCGCCTCGCCGCGCCGACCAACTCGCCAACCGGACGAACGAGGCGGTCGGCGAGCTGGAAGGCGATCCAGATGGAAATGCCGACGATTACAAGCGAGACCAGAAGCAGGATGACGTTAAATCGCAGCTGAAGGTCGCGCGTCCGCCGGAGCAGCTGGCTGTACTCGCTAGCCGCGCTCCGGGCCTGGTCGATTTGGGCGATCGCCTCAGCATTTATGGCCCGGGCGCCGTAGAAAAAAATCTCGGCTGAGGGGTCAAGACGGACGACGGCTTCGATCCGGTCGCCAGTCCGGCCAAGCTCTACTTCCCCGGCTTTCATGACCTTAAGGTCTTTTGCCGCGAATCGTTTTTCGAGAGGGCGATCGTACAGATTTACCCCCACTCGCATCTGGATTTCGTCTTTGGCATTTAAGGTCAGGATCGCGGTCTCGGTGAACTGCCGCGCTGCCGTCTGGTAGACCAATTCGCTGTAGAATTGGTCGCTTGTCATGCCCAGGCTGTTGATCAGTTTGACGATGTCGCCGCCCATGACTTGGGTGTCCAGCCGGATTCGGTCCGCATGCTCCTGTTCGTAGACCTGAGCGGCGCTTTCCGCGCTCTGGAGAACCTTGATGGCACGCTCCGAGAACCAGAATTGCATCCCGCTCTGGAATAGAACTGCCGCGAAGATGACGACGAGCAGTGTGGGGACACTCGCCAGAACCGAGAAAATTGCAACCAGCCGAACGTGCAGCCGGCCTCGCCCCCCGATCGGAGAATTGGCAGCCCGCCGCACTGCGATCCGACGCGCCCCGAGCACCATAAGGGCGGTCGCCGGGACGAGATTGGCAACCAGCAATGCTGCGACCAGAGTCGGGGTGAGGAGGCTCGAAGGCGAACGATCGGTGATGATGAAGTAGCTGATGGTCGCCATCGCGAGCAGGATGGCGAAGGCGCTCAGCTCCAGCAGAGGAACGACCCGGCGGCGCCTTACCGCCACTCGAAGCATCCGACGCCAACGGGGCCGGGGTTCGTTTAGGATCGGGACTTCGGCGTTCACATTTCTTCGCTACCACAACCATGTGGTAAAAAGAACACAGTATGTAGCGTGATTGGCTCGGTTCAGCGCGCCCCAGATGCATGCTCATTACCGGCTACTCAGAACCGGTTGGCCTGGGCGCACCTGCACTATCCCTGAGGCGCTCGCCCAAGCTAGTCGTAGTTTACGATCGAGCGATCCCGCCTAGCGTAATACCAGAAATATGCCCAAGCCATATCATTTGAAACCGTAGACGTAAAATAATTACCATCCGTATAGTCGTATCGGACCGTCGATTGCTCAGTGTTTATCGTAACCGAAGTGTATACTGAACCATCTAACTGGAATGTAGCCACCGCTGCGGACACCGGGACTGGCCCTGCGCCCATGAGGACAGAAATCAGCACGAACAGAAATGATTTTTTTGCCACGGCCCTATTCTCCCCATTGTCACCTACACTTGGGGCCACGGTCAGTGAATGTGTCAAGGAGAAAACTAAAATTGGCTAGGCAGTTTGCTCCAGATTGGACTTCGTCTTGGATATAACTAGGACAAGCGATTAGGCTGCGGTCTTCATCAACGACGGCGCGTAGAATTCGTACAGCCTCTCCTGGGCCTTGTTCGCATCGCCTTCCTTGTTGAAAGCGTTGCGGAATTCCGCCGATCCGTGGAGTCCGCGCGTGTACCAGCCGACATGCTTGCGGGCGACGTTGACCCCGATCTCGGTGCCGTAATGGCCGAGCATGTCCCGATATTGCTCGATTAGGACTTCGAACTGCTCGTCGAGGCCCGGGTCGGCGAGGCGCTCGCCGGTTCGGAGCCAGTGCATCGCCTGGGCGAGCAGCCAGGGGCGGCCATAGGCGCCGCGTCCGATCATCACTCCGTCGGCACCCGATTGATCCAGCGCGGTCTCGACGTCGCCCACCGTGCAGATGTCGCCGTTGACGATGACGGGGACCTGGACCGCCTCCTTGACGCGGCGGACGAAGGCCCAGTCTGCCGAGCCCTTGTACATCTGGTTGCGGGTCCGGCCGTGGACGGTGATCATCTTCACTCCGAGATCGACGGCGATCCGGGCGAGCTCCGGCGCGTTCAGACTGGAATGGTCCCAGCCCATTCGCATCTTCAGAGTCACAGGCACCTTCACCGCTTTCACCGTCGAATCAACGATTTCGGCGGCCAGCTTGAGGTCCCGCATCAGCGCCGAGCCGGCATCGCCGTTGACCACCTTTCGGACGGGGCAGCCCATGTTGATGTCGATGATCGCGGCGCCGCGATCCTCGTTGAGCTTCGCCGCCTCCGCCATCTCCCTGGGCGTGCAGCCGGCGAGCTGCATCGAGACGGGATCCTCGATCGGGTCCCAATCGGCCTTCTGGAGCGACTGGCGGGTCTTGCGGATCATCGCCTGGCTTGCGATCATCTCGGTGACGGTAAGCCCCGCGCCGTAGCGCTTCACCGCCTTCCGGAAGGGCCGGTCGGTCACCCCGGTCATCGGCGCCAGGATGACCGGCGAGTCGATCCGGACGGGGCCGATCTGGATGGGGGCGACTTTGCTCATGGGAGGCGCGGAGATAAGGGCAAAGACGCCGGCGGGCAAGGTTGGCCTCCCCGTACATCTCCTCCCCGAGCTTGCTCGGGGAGGAAGCAAGGGAGGCGGTCATGCCCGTTGCCAGTATGGAGCGCGGGCCCTAGGCCCCCTCCGATGGACAGGATGGTGGCTCTTCTGGTCGCGGCGGGGAGCGGCACTCGCGCCGGCGGTGTGCTGCCCAAGCAATTTCGCGTCCTCGCCGGCAAGCCCTTGCTGGTCCAAGCGCTGGACGGGCTGGAGCGGGCGGGGATCGGCGAGATCCGGGTGGTGATCGGTCCGGGCCAGGAGCCGTTGTACCGCGAGGCGCTCGGCGGGCGCGCCCTGCCCTTCCCCGTCACCGGCGGACTCGAACGGCAGGACAGCGTCCGAAACGGGCTGGAAGCGATCGCCGCCGAGGGCGGAGCCGGCGCAGTCTTCATCCACGATGCCGCCCGTCCCTTCCTGCCGCCCGCCGTCGTCGCCCGGCTTCGGAATGGGCTTGCCGACGCCGAGGGAGCGGTTCCGGTTCTGCCCGTCGTCGACACGCTCGCAAGGGCCGGCGAGTCGCTCGGCGACCCGGTCGGCCGGGAGGGTCTGGTGCGGGTGCAGACTCCCCAGGCCTTCCGCTTCGACTCGATCCTGGCGGCGCACCGGCGGTGGACCGGCGGCCTTGCAACCGACGACGCCCAGGTCGCCCGGGCGGCCGGCCTCAGGGTCGCCGCCGTCGCCGGCGACGAGCGGCTGGAAAAGCTCACCCACGAAGAGGACTTCGACCGAGCGGAAGCGCGTCTCGCCGCAAGCCTGACCAGCCGAACCGGCCTGGGCTTCGACGTCCACGCCTTCGCCCCGGGAGAAGAGCTCTGGCTCGGCGGGATCCGGATCCCGCACGAGCGCGGCCTGAAGGGCCATAGCGACGCCGACGTCCTCCTCCACGCGCTCACCGACGCCTTGCTCGGAGCGATCGGCCAAGGCGACATCGGCGACCATTTTCCGCCGAGCGACCCGCAGTGGCGCGGCGCCGCTTCATCGCTGTTCATCGAGCATGCCCGGGCCCTGATCGAGGCGCGGGGCGGCCGGATCGAGCATGTCGACGCGACCTTGATCTGCGAAGCGCCTCGCCTCGCCCCGCATCGGGACTCGATCCGAGCCTCGGTCGCCGCCTTGTTGCGGCTTGCGCCGACGCGGGTTAGCATCAAGGCCACGACCACCGAGCGGCTCGGCTTCACCGGACGCGGCGAAGGCATGGCCGCCCAGGCGATCGCAACCGTCCGACTCCCGGAGGAAGATTCGTGAAATCAGTCCTGATCGCCGCACTGCTCGCCGCCGCCCCCGCCGAACAGGCGCAACGCCCCTGCCTCACCCAGGCCCAGATCGAGGATCTGGCGCTGTTCGCCCTGCCGCCCTTGCTCGAGGCGGCCGCGACCGCCTGCGCTCCGGCCCTGGCCGCCGGCGCCTATCTTCCCAACGGAGGCCGGGCGCTTGCCCGAACCGTTGCGGCCGAAAGCTCGACCCGCTGGGCGGGCGCCAGCGCCACCCTTTCGACCATGGCCAAGGACAAGTTTCCGGCGGACCTCAGCGAAACGACGGCCCGCGGCCTGGTCCACGACCTCGCCTTGGCCGCCCTGAAGGGCAAGGAGGGCCAGGCGCAATGCGTCCGGATCGACCGGGCCGCGGGCCTGCTCTCGCCCTTGCCGCCGCGCAACCTCGCCGGCCTCGTCGTCCTCGGCGTGGAGATGGCGACCGAGAGCGACCGCAAGCCGGGCGCCGGTTCGAAGACCGCCAAGCCGCCTTTGCTCTGCCCCTCGGCGCGGCCGTGAGCGAGGTCCGCGACTTCGTCCTTCCAACCGAGCTGCTCGACGCCGCCCGCCGGGTGGTCGAGGCCAGCCGAGCCGCCGGGCTGAGGCTGGCGGTGGCCGAAAGCTGCACCGGCGGCCTGGTGACGGCCGCCCTCACCGAAATCCCGGGCTCCTCGGACGTCCTGGAAGCGGCGTTCGTCACCTATTCGAACGAATCCAAGATCGCTTTGCTCGGCGTCAGCGAGGACGTCGTCGAGACGTTCGGAGCGGTGTCGATCGCGGTCGCCTGGGGGATGGCGCAGGGTGCATTGAAGCGCTGCTCGGCGGACACCGCCGTGGCGGTCACCGGGATTGCCGGGCCCGGCGGCGGGAGCGACAAGAAGCCGGTCGGGACTGTGATCTTCGCCCGCGCCCGCCGCGGCGCCGACCCCAAGGAAATCGTCGCCGACACCAAGCATTTCGGCGATCTGGGGCGTGGCGGGGTAAGGCTCGAGGCGGCATTGTGCGCGCTGGAGCTGCTGATGCCGGTGGAAAAGAGCGAGCCGGAAGGGTGACCGTCACCCCGGCGAAAGCCGGGGCCTCGGGGAGACCCACGGTGACGCTTCAGGCCTGAAGTCCCGGCTTTCGCCGGGATGACGGTAATCTCAGGCCACGACCTTCTCGGCCTTCGTCCCGCCCTCCCCATACAATTCCCTAGCCCGATCCTCGAACGCCCCGATCATCCGCCTCAGCGCCCGATCGAACATCTGGCCCGCCAGGCTTTCGAAGAGCCGGTTCTTGAAGGCGAAGTCGACGCAGAAGTCGATCTCCGTCCCGCCCTCGCCATCCGGCCTGAACACCCAGCCGTTCTGGAGATATTTGAGCGGGCCCTCGATATATTCGGTGTGGATCCGGGTCGGACGATGCTTCTCGACCCGCGAAGTGAAGGTCTCCTTGATCGCCTTGAAGCCGACGACGAGGTCGGCGACCATTAAAGTCTCGCTGTCCGACCGCACTCGGGTCGCCGCGACCCACGGCAGGAACTCCTGGTAGCGCTTCACGTCGGCGACCAGATCGAACATCTGCTCGGGCGTGTAGGGCATCCGCCGGGTCTCGGTGTGGCGCGGCATGGCTTACTCCGTCATCCCGGGAGGGACCCCATCAAAGTAATACTTTGATGGGAACCCGAAAGCCGGGACCTCGGGGAGACCCGCCGAGCCTTCTAGTCCCGAGGTCCCGGCTTTCGCCGGGATGACGGAGATGCGCTGCCTCATCCCCGTCTAACGCACCGCCGCCAGCTTCGCTTCCCTCGCCGCCTTCATCTTCGCGAAATCGTCGCCCGCATGGTAGCTCGACCGGGTCAGCGGGCTGGCGGCGACGAGCAGGAAGCCCTTGGCTCGGGCGATTGCCCCATAGGCCGAAAAGGCGGCGGGGGTGACGAACTCGTCCACCTTCGCGTGCCGTGGCGTCGGCTGGAGATACTGGCCCATGGTCAGGAAATCGACGTCGGCCGAGCGCATGTCGTCCATCACCTGGTGGACCTCGAGCCTCTGCTCGCCGAGCCCGACCATGATCCCGGACTTGGTGAAGATGGTGGGGTCGTGCCGCTTGACGCTCTCGAGAAGGCGCAGCGAGGCGTAATAGCGCGCTCCGGGCCGGATGGTCGGGTAGAGCCGAGGCACGGTCTCGAGATTGTGGTTGTAGACGTCCGGCCGGGCGGCGACGATCGCCTCGAC
Source organism: Allosphingosinicella sp. (assembly GCA_036388065.1). Classification (GTDB taxonomy): domain Bacteria; phylum Pseudomonadota; class Alphaproteobacteria; order Sphingomonadales; family Sphingomonadaceae; genus Allosphingosinicella. The sequence continues at coordinate 30,153 of DASVSP010000018.1, read as the reverse complement.
GGCGCTCTGCGGCTTGTTGCGGAAATCGGGGGTGAGGATCTCGATGGTCGTCGAGGGCGTGTTGCGGCGAAGCGCCTCGATCACTCGAACGAACTGGCTGGCGCCGCCGTCGGGAAGGTCGTCGCGGTCGACGGAGGTGACGACGATGTGGGTGAGCCCCAGCTCCGCGGCGGCCGTCGCGACATGCTCGGGCTCGAGCGGATCGACGGCCCTCGGCATCCCGGTCTTGACGTTGCAGAAGGCGCAGGCGCGGGTGCAGGTGTCGCCCAGGATCATCACGGTGGCGTGCTTCTTGGTCCAGCACTCGCCGATATTGGGGCAGGCCGCTTCCTCGCAGACGGTGGCCAGGTTGAGGCTGCGCATCAGCCGCTTGGTCTCAGCGAAGCCGGTGCTGGTCGGCGCCTTGACCCGGATCCAGTCGGGCTTGCGCTGGCGCGGCGCGGGCGGCGGGGAAAGGATCGGGTCGGCTTCGCTCATCGGGGCCAGATAGCGATGCTCGCCCCTCTTAACAACAAGCCGGCGAGTCACTCCTCGGGCCGAAGCGAGACGCCGAAGCGGTCGGTCCGAAAATTCGAGAACCAGGTCATCGGATTCCAGCTCGCCTCGCCCTTGAGCGAGAAGGTGACGAACTCGGCCCTTCCGCCGATCGCCTCGAGCGGGACCGCGCCGCCCAGCCCGTCCGAAGTCACCGGGAAGCGGCTGTCGGCGCTGTTGTCGCGATTGTCCCCAAGCAGGAAGACATGCCCCGCCGGGACCTGGTACGGCGCCGTGTCGTCCTGACGGCCGGGATAGAGGTCGATGACGTCGTAGGAGCGTCCGCCGGGCAGCGTCTCCCTCAGGACGCGGAAGCGGCACCAACGATCGCCGCCCGCGCTCGCCGCGCCTGCTTCCGGACCGGTCGAGGAGCAGCGCAGGTTCGAGTCGGCTCGAAATCGGCGGTAGCCCAAATCCCGCGTCGGAACCGGCTTTCCGTTGAGCCAAAGCCGGCCGCGCACCATCTGCACCCTGTCGCCGGGCAGCCCGACGACCCGCTTGATGAGATCTTCGCCGCTTCCCGACCTGGACCGCGATACGATGACGATATCGCCCCGTTCGGGCGTCCGGCCGAACAATCGGCCTTCGATGAAAGGCAGCAGGTGAAAGCTCGCCGAAGCGTAGGACCAGCCATAGGGATATTTGCTGACCAGCAGCCGGTCGCCGACCCGAAGCCCCGGCATCATCGATTCGGACGGAATGTAGAAGGGCTTGGCGACGAGGCTGTGGAAGCCGAGCACGAGCAGGAGCAGCGCGGCCCAGTTGCGCGTCTCGGCGGCCCAGTTCGTCCGCGGCGGTGTCTTGAGGCTATCGGTCATGGCGCCGACCAAGCCGTTTGCGCTCTCAAGCGCCAGCGATGTCGTGTCCGGACAGGCTGAAAACGTGTCCCGGCAGAAGCCTGGTCCCGTCCGGCCCTCTACCTCGAGCGAAACTCGTCGTAAGTGAGCGCGCCGTCACGATCCCCGTCGAGTGCGAGGAACGCGGCCCGACTGCTGTCGGCGGAAGCGGCGATGGACGGAGCGGCTATGCCTCCTCCCAGGACGGCTCCGGCGGCAAGGGCCACGCCGATGCGCCAAAGCGACCTGCGGCGCCGGAGAACGGTTCCCCGAGGATCGAGCTGCTCGTCGATGAAGGATCGAACCGCGTCGCTGGCGGTGCGCCCCTCGCGACGGCACTTTTCCCTGAAGGCGGCCTTCGTCTCGTCGGGCAGCCGGATCTCGATCGAATCATTCTTCTTGGCGATTTTCGCATTGACCATGGAACGCTCCCGCAATCGGACCGGCTTAGCGCGATCGCGAGCCGCGCGCCACCTCGGGGCGGTGGGTCCCCTCTCCCGTTCGCCCTGAGCTTGTCGAAGGGCTTTCCTTCTCCTACGGCGCGCGGGGAGAAGGGAGGGCTTCGACAAGCTCGGCCCGAACGGTTTTCAGAGGATTAGCGGCTTGACCGGAATCGCAGATCTCATCGAAGGCTACCGCCGGTTCCGCGAGACCGGCTGGGCGCGGGAGCGTGCGCGCTGGTCGCAGCTTGCGGAGGGGCAAAGCCCCCGGGTGATGGTCATCGCCTGCTCCGACAGCCGGGTCGACCCGACCCAGATCTTCGATTCCGGACCCGGCGAGATGTTCGTCGTCCGCAACGTCGCCGCGCTCGTGCCTCCCTACGAAACCACCGCCGGACGGCACGGAGTCTCGGCGGCTCTGGAATTCGCGGTCACCCAGCTCCAGGTCGAGGAGGTGGTGGTGATGGGCCACGGCTTTTGCGGCGGCTGCGCCGCGGCGCTGACGGGCCAGTTTGACGAGGCCGCCCATGGCGAGGGCCATTTCATCGCCGACTGGATCGACCTCCTTCGAGACGCCCGCGACAGGGTCAGGGAAAGCCATGGCGAGGACTTCCGGGCGATGGAGCTCGAAGGAGTCCGGGTCAGCCTCGCCAATCTTCGAACCTTTCCCTGGGTGAACGAGCGCGAGTCGGACGGGCGTCTGAAGCTTCACGGCGCCTATTTCGCCATCGCGGACGGGGTGCTTCACCTGCTCGACGAGGAAAGCGGGGAGTTCGCTCCGGCCTAGCTGTCCGTCGTTGCGAGCGAAGCGAAGCAATCCAGACCGGCGCCGACGCCCGCTGGATTGCTTCGTCGCTACGCTCCTCGCAACGACGGTCACGCGCCGCGCGAGGCCACGCTCCTCTGAGCACCGTAGGCGAAATAGATGACCAGCCCGACGACATGGGCGCACAGGAAGTAGAGCTGGGTGGTGCTCGGAAGGCTGTAGAAGAGATAGGCGCAGCCGAGGATCCCGACCAGGCCGACCAGCCAGGGCAAGGGAGTCCTGAAGCGCCGCTCGATATCGGGGGCCCGGCGCCGCATGATCAGCATGCAGGCGCACACCGCGATGAAGGCGGTGAGCGTTCCGGCGTTGGCCAGCGCGGCCAGCTCGTCGAGCGGAATCAGACCCGCCAGAGCGCCCACCACCAATGCGGTGAACAAGGTGATCCGCACCGGGGAGCCGCGCCCGGACACCCGGGCGAGGCTCGGCGGAAGCAGCCGGTCGCGGGCCATGACGAAGAAGATCCGGCTCTGGCCGTAGAAGAAGGCGAGGATGACGGTGGGCAGGGCGATCACCGCGGTCGCGGCGACGAAGCGCGCAGTCCACGGGTGGCCGAGCGTCCGAAGGATGAGCGCCAGCGCCTCGCCGCTGTTGGCGAACACGGTGTAGGAGACGGCCCCGATCGCCGCCGCCGCGACGGCGATGTAGATGACCACGCAGATCAGCATCGATCCGACGATCCCGATCGCGAGGTCGCGCCCGGGGTCCTTGCACTCCTCCGCCGCCGTCGCGATCGCGTCGAAGCCGTAGAAGGCGAAGAAGATGATCGCCGCCGCGGCCATCACCCCGACCTCGCTTCCAGGAGGCCCGGACTTGGCGAACCCGTAGGGCATGAAGGGCTCGAAATTGGCCGAGTCGAAATAAGGCAGGGTCACCGCGACGAAGACGATCAACGCGACGATCTTGAGGACGACCAGGACGGCGTTGAGCGAAGCGCTCTCGCGGGTGCCGGCGATCAGTAGGGCGGCGACGACCGCGACGATGAAGACCGCCGGGAGGTTGACGATCCCGCCGGCGTGCGGACCTGCCGAAAGCGCCGCCGGGAAGGTCACGATCTCGTTCAGAAGCGGCACCGCGAACTCGGACCAGCTCACCGCCACGGCGCTCACCACCAGCGAATATTCGAGGATCAGGCTCCAGCCGATGATCCAGGCGAGCAGCTCGCCGATCACGACGTAGGTGTAGGTGTAGGCGCTCCCCGAGGCGGGGATCATCGTCGCCATCTCGGCATAGGCCAAAGCGGCCGCGGCGCAGATCACTCCTGCGATGGCGAAGGAGAGCAGGACCGAGGGGCCGGCCTTGGCCGCTCCGACCCCGATCAGCGCCAGGATCCCGGCTCCGACGATTGCTCCCACCCCCAGAGCGACGAGATGCGGCCAGCCCAGGCTCCGGTGGAGCCGGTGCTCGGGCGCCATGTCCTCGTCGGCGAGCATCGTCTTTCGCGCGAACAGGTTCATCGAGCGGCCCCTCTTTCGTTCGGACCGGACGTTGAGACGATTTGGGCGGGAGGGACAAGGGCTTTTGCCTCCCCATCGCGGCAGGGCGGTTCGTCGCCTGCAAAGTTGCGATCGGGGCCGCCGGATGCCAGAAGGCGGACATGAAGTTCGTCCTGTACGCCGCCTCCGCGCTCGTCCTCGCCGCCTGCACCGCCCAGGTCTCGCATCCGACCAAGACCCTGGCCGAGCAGCAGGTCGACGTCGACCGGTGCACGAGGGAGGCCAACCATAAATATTGGATGGACCCGGTGGCGGCGCTTCTCAACGCCTACGACTGCCTGGAAGCGAAGGGCTACAGGAAGGAAAGGAGCGGCCTCGAGGCCCAGGTCGAGCGCGCCGCCGGAGAGGATCGGGTCCGGCGAAAGAACCGCGGCGAGCCGCAGAAGGCGTGCGCGGTTCCCTGCAGGGGATGACTTCTTATCCTCCCCACCGCTTCGCGGCGGGGAGGATCAGCTAGGCTGTATCGACATTCAGAGGGCTTATTCGTTCATCCCTCTCCCCGGCGGGGAGAGGGTAGGGAGAGGGGGCTCGGCGGCAGCGCCTGTTCTCGGCGGCCGAGCCCCCTCACCCCGGCCCTCTCCCCCTCGGCGAGAGGGGGTTTGAAGCGACTCCACTGAATGTCGCTACAGCCTAGTAAATATAGCCCTGCCGCTCGAGGAAATCGCTTTCCTTGCGCCGCTCGGCCCGGGCTCGGGCGGTCGGCTGGACCTTGCGGTTTCTAGGCGCGCCCGACGTGGCTCGGCGCTTCTGCGCCACTCGGGCCTCCGGGACGGGCCGGACCACCGCGACGGGCCGGACCTCTGCGACGGGCCGGACGCCTTCCTCGGCTCGGACCCGGGCGATCACCGCGGCCGCCGACGGCATCGCCATTCGATCCTGGGCGTCCTCGGCGGCCGCGGCCTTGAGTGCGGCGGCCCGCGCCGGCGCCTCCGAATCGTGGACCTGAGCCGCCTCGGCGATTTCGCTTATCCGGGGCGGAACGATGTTCTTGCCCATCGCGACCGCGGCGAGCGCGGCTGCGAGCAGGCCCGCGATCAGCCAGCCGCTGACCGCGACGAAGCGCGGCGGCCGTCCCCCGCTGGCAAACTGGGCCTCGGCGAGTCGGATCGCCTGCTGCTTGGCCCACAGCCGATGGTCGTAATCGGCCCGCTTGACCGGGTCCTTGAGGACCGCGAAGGCCTCGTTGATCGCGGTCGCGTCCTTGGGGACCGGCGCTTCCACGGCCTGGTCGGGATGATATTTCTTGATCAGCGCCTTGTAGGCGGCCTCGACCACGACCGGTTCGGCTTCGGGAGCGACGTTGAGGACGTCGTAGAGGCTTCGGAGCATGGGCATGGGATGACGCGCTTTCTGCCGCAATCCGTGGGAAAGCGCCAGTGGCGACTTAATCGCGCCGGCTCAAAGGCTTGCGAGTCGTGGCTTTCGCACGGCGGGCGGGAGTGTTAGGCGCCGGCTTCGCTCTTTCGGGAAGGAATGACGATGCGCGATCTGGGACTGCCGACGGCCTGGGCGCCGCGCGTCTTGAGCCTGCTTCGAATCGTCTCTGCCCTGATCTTCATGGAGCACGGCACCCAGAAGCTGCTCGGCTTCCCGCCGATGTCGGAAGGCATGTCGCAGCCGCCCCCGCTCACCTTCATGTGGTTCGGGGGACTGCTCGAGATGGTCGGCGGGGCACTGCTCCTGATCGGCCTGTTCAGCCGTCCGGTCGCGTTCATCCTCGCGGGCGAGATGGCCGTGGCCTACTGGATGTTCCACGCCCCGGCCGGCTTCTTCCCCGCCCTGAACGGAGGCGACGCCGCGATCCTCTATTGCTTCGTCTTCCTCTACATCGCGGCGGCGGGGCCTGGGCCCTGGAGCCTCGACGCCCGCCTCGCCCCCGGCGCTCGGCCTTAGGATCGACCATTGGGACTCGACCGCCCCCCGTTTCCCGGCGAAGGCCGGGACCCAGCCCTTCCGCCGGCGCCGCTGGACCCCGGCCTTCGCCGGGGTGCAGGTGTGCCAGGTTCATCGGAGCAATTCTGAAATGGCCGACACCGCCCACCAGGCCGGCAACATCGCCTTGCTGATCGACGCCGACAACGCCTCGTCCGACCATCTCGACTCGGTTCTGACCGTGCTCGCCGAGCTCGGGACGGTGAACATCCGACGCGCCTACGGCAATTGGAGCAAGAGCGCCCTCAAGGGCTGGGCCGAAATGACCCACCGCCACGCGATCGAGCCCCACCAGCAGTTCGACATCACCAAGGGCAAGAACGCCACCGACATGAAGATGACGATCGACGCCATGGACCTTCTGTTCGGAGGCCGCGTCGACGGATTCGGGATCATGTCGAGCGACAGCGACTTCATGCCGCTGGCGATGCGGATCCGGCAGGACGGGGTCCCGGTCTACGGCTTCGGGACTTCGCGGGCCCCGGTCTCCTTCCAGCAGGCCTGCAGCCGGTTCATCGACGTCGGAGCGCTCGCCCAGGGCGAGGAGCATGACGCCGCGCCCGAAGCGGCCCCTCCCCCGCCCAAGCGCAAGGTCGACGAGGAGCTGGTCAAGCTGCTCGGAGCCGCCTTCCGCGGCTCGAAGCGGGACGGCCGCGGCTATGCCAGCCTCTCCGAGGTCGGCCAGCGCGCCGGCAACCGTTCCTCGTTCGACGCCCGGAGCTACGGCTATGCCGGGCTGGCCGAGCTGATCGACGCGGTGCCCAATTTCGCGACCGAGCGGCGCGAGGACGGGCGGGTCTACGTGAAGCGGGTGAGGTAGATTCGCTCGCCGGCGAAGGCCGGGGTCCAGCAGTGCCCCGGACTGGGCCCCGGACTTCACCGGGGAACGGTCAGCGGACGGCCACCTCTACGGGCGGGTCGGCCGGCTCGGCCTCGGCGGACATGAAGTCGGGGAGTCCGGAATGGACCCTCACTCCCTGGGCGCTCGCCGACTGCCGGGGAGGCGCCGGCTCTTCCGCCCGCGCAAGGAACCGGGGCGGCGGGCCTCCGCGGCGGACCATGACTCCGAACGTCCTGGTCGTCTCGACCGGCGCGGAGGGCTCGTCCGGGGCGGCGGCGGTTCGGACGGCCGGCCGGTCGACCCTTTCGGGGCGCTCCGCCACCTCGGCGGCCAGATAGGGCCGGCGGAAGGACTTGGGATCGCCCCAGTCGCCGCGCCAGCGGTAGAAGATGTGGGATCCGACCGAGACCGCCCGGTGAAGCGACGCCGCCCACCAGGGCTGCACGTAGGAGGCGTGATAATGGGTGGCGTGGCCGACCGGGCCGTAGACGCTTCCGGCGAGCGCCGCGCCGGCGATCCGCCTCGCACGAGCCCAGGCCTCGGGATCGCGCCGGGCCCGGGGCGAGCCGTCGCAGGTGAAGCTGAACTGGCATCCGGTCCGCCGCTTCGAGCCCTGGTAGACGACCCCGCAGATGTTCTTCGGGAAAGCGGGATGGCGGGCGCGGTTGAGGACGACCTGGGCGACGGCGCGCTGGCCTTCGGAGGATTCCGACCGCGCCTCGTAATAGACGGCGGCGGTGAGACATTGAAGCGAGGCGGCGACGTCGCGCTCGCTCCGCTCGCCGACGATGAACGGCTCGGCGGCCTGGCCCGGGGCGATGGCTTCGGCGGGGGGAAGCGGAGCGGCGCGGGCCGAAGCCTGCCGGACGGCTTGGGCCCCCGGAGCCGCAATCCCCTGACTGGCGGCGAGCGGCGGGACGCATGAAGCGCCGAGCAGCAGCATGGGCAGGCCCAGCATTGACTTGTGCAGCATTAAAAGCGCCCCGTCCTCATTGAGGAGGCCCGCTTTACCGCCGGGGTGTTAGAAGATGGTTAACCACGCCTTGGGGCACCGGGAGGTGTATATCGTCATCCCGGCGAAGGCCGGGATCCATGAACACCGCCGGATGAAATCCCGCACGGCCGTGTTCATGGATTCCGGCCTTCGCCGGAACGACGGGGCGGGACTAGTCCCTCAGCTTCCTCAATCATAGGCGTTCGGCTCGGGATCGCTTGCCCCGGCGAGCAGCACGACCAGAGCCAGTAGCGCAGCCCAAAACAGGATGTTGCTGGCCGCGATGGTCAAAAACAGGGTCGGATTCGGCTGCCCGCCCCGAGACAGGGAATCGACCAGCAGGACCGACTGCACCGAAGTGTAGGCGAGGAAGGGCAACGGCATGAGGCCCCAGGCGCCGGATTTTCCGCAATCGTGAAGGCGCCGGAAGACCGCCGCGGCATAGAGCAGGACCGCCAGCCCGACGGTCACCGCGAGGTACGCCGTGAAGAAGTCCACAGGAAACACAGGCTCGGCGAATCCAGCCTGCGCTGGTATCGATTGAGGCGGCGCGACCCGGATCAATTGGGCCATCATCAACAGAACCATGAGGGCTCCGGCGACCATCACGATCCCCAGAACCAGGGCCGCATAAGGCCAGAAGCTAGCCCGGTCCTCCCGCCCCTGGAAACTCGCCAGTTTTCGAAAATGCTCCCAGATGCCAATCTTCCCGGTCACCCAACCATCTCGCTCTCATCCCAAGGCGGAGCCCGTCCATTTTCAACGCGACGACGCAACGATGCATTCGCCTTCGAAACACTTCGAAATCAAACTGCGCACGCCGTCAGCCCTCGATATGGAGCATCACCGTGCGGATGCAAAATTCGCATGGCATTTGGGACGCGCGCGACCTCGTTGCGTCGTTGCGTTCAAAAAATCGACTTGCCTGCGGCCGCCGAGAGTCCGCGCCGGGAGTGCCGGAGTCGGCGACTACCGCGTCAGCCGCCGATACGTCATCCGATGCGGCCGATCGGCCTCCGGGCCCATCCTCCGCCTCTTGTCCTCTTCATAAGCTTCGAAGTTACCCTCGAACCATTCCACGTGGCTGTCGCCTTCGAAGGCGAGGATGTGGGTGGCGAGGCGGTCGAGGAAGAAGCGGTCGTGGCTGATGACCACGGCGCAGCCGGCGAAATTCTCGAGCGCTTCCTCGAGCGCTCGAAGGGTCTCGACGTCGAGGTCGTTGGTCGGCTCGTCGAGCAAGAGGACGTTGCCCCCCTGCTGGAGCATCTTGGCCATGTGGACCCGGTTGCGCTCGCCTCCGGACAATTGGCCGACCTTCTTCTGCTGGTCCTGGCCCCGGAAGTTGAAGGCGCCGACATAGGCCCTCGTCCCGATCTCGTGCTTTCCGAAGCGGAAGACGTCGGAGCCGCCCGAGACTTCCTCCCAGACGTTCTTCGCCGGATCGAGCGCGTCTCGGGACTGGTCGACATAGCCGAGGCGAACCGTCTCTCCGATCCGCACCGAGCCCTCGTCGGGCTGCTCCTCGCCCCGGATGAGCTTGAACAAGGTGGTCTTGCCGGCGCCGTTGGGGCCGATGACTCCGACGATCCCGCCGGGCGGGAGCGAGAAGCTGAGATCGTCGAACAATAGCTTGTCGCCATAGGCCTTGCTCAGGCCGTTGACCTCGATGACGGTTCCACCGAGGCGCTCGGGAACCTGGATGAGGATCTGAGCCTTGCCGGGGGTGCGGTTCTCCTGGGCCTCGACCAGCTCGTCGAACGCCCTGATCCGCGCCTTGGACTTGGTCTGGCGCGCCTTGGGCGAGCGGCGGATCCAGTCCAGCTCCTCCTGGATCGCCTTCTGCTTGCCCTGCTCCTCGCGCTCCTCCTGCTCGAGGCGCTTGGCCTTCTTCTCCAGATATCCGGAATAGTTGGACTCGTAGATGTAGTAGCGGCCGCGATCGAGCTCGAGCACCCAGTTCACCACATTGTCGAGGAAGTAGCGGTCGTGGGTGACGAGGATGACGTTTCCGGCATAGTCGACGAGATGCTTTTCGAGCCACTGGACGCTCTCAGCGTCGAGATGGTTGGTGGGCTCGTCGAGGAGAAGGATGTCGGGCTTCTCGAGCAGAAGCTTGGTGAGCGCCACCCGGCGCTTCTCGCCGCCCGAGAGGTTGTCGATGGCGCTTTCTCCGGGCGGGCAGCGCAGAGCGTCCATGGCGATCTCGAGCTGGTTGTCGAGGCTCCAGCCGTCGACCGCGTCGATCTTCTCCTGGAGCTCGCCCATCTCGGTCATCAGGGCGTCGAAGTCGGCATCCTCGGGCGGGTCGCCCATGAGGGTCGAGATCTCGTTGAAGCGGTCCATCATGTCGGCGGTCGCCCGGACCCCGTCCATGACGTTCTCCTTGACCGTCTTGGTGGGGTCGAGCTGGGGCTCCTGCTCGAGATAGCCGACCCGGATCCCGTCGCCGGGCCAGGCCTCGCCGGTATATTCCTTGTCGCGGCCGGCCATGATCTTCATCAGCGTCGACTTGCCCGAGCCGTTGGGACCGATGATCGCGATCTTGGCGTCGGAGTAGAATTGCAGGTTGATGTTGTTGAGCACGGGCTTTGCGGCGCCCGGGAAGGTCTTGGTCATGCTCTTCATGACGAAGCTGTACTGTGCAGCCATGGCGGCGCGTCTCTCCGGTGAATCTGGGTGGAATGCGGGTGTGGGGCCTAACTAGTGGGGCGGGCAGGAAATGTCACCACCTGCGTCATCCCGGCGGAAGCCGCGATCTCTGGGAGACCCGCCGCGACTTCTCGTCCCGAGGTCCCGGCTTTCGCCGGGATGACGGAAGGGTCGCGTTCATGGAATCCGGCTTTCGCCGGAATGACCAGGAGGCTAGGGCGACCCGATGAAAAAGACCCTCCTCTTCGCCGCCGCCGCGCTCGTCGCCTGTCCCGCTTTCGCTCAGGGCCTCAACCAGGCCGAACGCCTGCGCGACGCGGCGCTCAAGGACGAGGTCGCCTACGACATCGTCGAAGGGCTGACGACCGAGATCGGGCCCCGGCCCGCGGGCACCGAGTCCGAGGCGAGGGCCCGGGAATGGGCGGTCCGGCGGCTGAAGGCGCTGGGCTTCGCCAACGTCCATGTCGAGACCTACGGCATGCCGGTCTGGGTGCGCGGCGAGGAGAGGGCCGAAATCGTCGCGCCCTTCCCCCAGAAGCTGGTCGTCACGGCTCTGGGCAATAGCGGCGCCACTGCCCCGGCCGGGATCACCGCGCAGGTCGTCGGCTTCGACAGCCTGGCCGACCTCGAAGCGGCGAAGGATTCCGACGTCCGGGGCAAGATCGTCTTCGTCAGCCACCGCATGACCGCGACCCAGGACGGGTCCCAATATGGCTATTACGGAGCCGCCCGGCGGACCGGCCCGTCGGTGGCGAGCCGAAAGGGGGCGGCGGCAATCGTCATCCGGTCGATCGGAACCGACTATCACCGCAATCCGCATACCGGGGTCCAGATGTGGGGCGAGGGCGCGAGGCCGATCCCGGCCGGCGCCTTGTCCCTCCCCGACGCCGAGCAGCTCCAGCGGATCCTGAAGCGCGGCAAGCCGGTGACGATGCGGCTCCTGCTCACGCCCCGCAACCTGGGCATGCGGCAGTCGGGCAACGTCGTCGCCGAAGTCCCGGGCACCGACCGAAGCGCCGGGATCGTCCTCGTGGGAGGCCATCTCGACAGCTGGGACCTCGGCACCGGGGCGATCGACAATGCCGCCGGGGTGGCCATCACGGCGGCCGCGGCGAAGCGGATCATGGCGGCCGGGCGGCCGAAGCGGACGATCCGGGTGGTCTGGTTCGGAGCCGAGGAAGTCGGAGGCGACGGCAACCGGGCCTATCGCGAGGCGCATAAGGACGAGAAGATCGTCTTCGTCTCCGAATCCGACTTCGGCGCCGACCGGGTGTGGCGGATGGACCCCGGCTTCGCGGAAGCCAATTCGGCGCTCGCGGACCGGATCGGGGCCGCTTTGGCGCCGCTCGGCATCGCTCGCTCGACGGCGCCGGCGACCGGAGGCGCGGACCTCGGGCCCTGGGTCCGGGCCGGAGTCGCGGCGGTCGACCTGCAGCAGGACGGCACCCGCTATTTCGATTATCACCACACGCCCGACGACACGCTCGACAAGGTCGATCCCGAGCAGCTGCGGCAGAATGTCGCGGCCTGGACGGCGATGCTCGCCCTGGTCGCCAACGCGCCCGAGGAAATCCAGGGGAAAGCGCCGGCGCCTTAAGCCCGCCGGCACGAGTCCCTTTTCCGTCGTTCCGGCGAAGGCCGGAATCCATGAAGGCGTCAGTTCGAGGTTTCACGCCGCGATGTTCATGGATCCCGGCCTCCGGCGGAATGACGGAGTTAACCCTTGTGCTTGACGAAAATCCCGCCGCGGACGAGATAGCGGCCGGGGGGGAATTTCGTTGAAGCGCAGTAACATGATGCGGAAGCGCTACGCTGGCCTTGCCGCAGGTGCGGCGTTGCTCGGCTTCCCCCAGCCCGCTTTCGCCCAAGCGCCCGCCGAGGCTCCCGAAACGGTCGAGGATCTTCGCGACCTGTCGATCGAACAGCTGGCCCAAATCGAGGTCCGGTCGGCGTCCAAGCAGGCGGAGCCGATCGGCCGCGCTCCGACCTCGATCTTCGTCATCACCGGCAACGACATCGTCCGCTCGGCGGCGACCTCGCTTCCCGAGGCGCTCCGGCTCGCGCCCAACCTCCAGGTCCAGCAGCTCGACGCGCGACAGTTCGCGATCACCTCGCGCGGCTTCAACGGCGCGGAAAGCTCGATCAAGCTGCTCGTCCTGATCGACGGGCGAAGCGTCTACACGACCCTCCATTCGGGCGTGTTCTGGGAGCTCCACTCGCCGCTGCTCGAGGACGTCAGGCAGATCGAGGTGATCAGCGGCCCGGGCGGGACTCTCTACGGCCCCAACGCGGTCAACGGAGTGGTCAGCGTCGCCACCCGCGACTCGCGCGAGACGCCGGGCGCCCTGGTCCGGGGCACGGCGGGGCCGCGCGAGCGCACGCTAGCACTTCGCTACGGGGCGAGCCTCGGCGATTCCGGTGCGTTCCGGGTCTATGCCCACGGAGTCGACCGGGAGAATATGCCGGCCGGGCCGGCGGCGGTGGACAATGAGGACGGAATCACCGGATGGCAGGCGGGCTTCCGGGCGGATTTCGGCGGGAAAACCGACCAGGTCACGGTTCAGGGCGACGTTTTCGACACCGACGTCGACCTGCTCGCCGGCGACGGCGATCGCGGCCACAACCTGCTCGCCCGCTGGACTCATCGCTTCGGCGGGGACCGATCGCTCCAGGTCCAGGCCTATTACGACGATTACCGGCGGCGTTTCACCCTGGTGGAGGATAGCCTCGAGACGTTCGACCTTGAAGCTCAGCTCAACTCGAAAATGGGCGCGCACGAAATCGTGCTTGGCGGCGGCATTCGAACGACCCGCGACGAGTTCATAAACAATCTCAACGGCTTCCATCTCGAACCTCAGAGCCGGCGACTCTGGATCTTGAATGCCTTCGCTCAGGATCGGATTGCGCTCAGCCCGAAGCTCGACCTCGTCGCCGGCCTCAAGCTCGAACGATCCACCTTCAGCGGGGTGCAGGTCCTTCCGAACCTTCGCCTCGCCTGGCGCCCGAGCGATCGCTCCACCTTGTGGGGCTCCGTTTCGCGCGCCGTTCGGACTCCGTCGAGGATTGACCGCCAGCTCGTCTTCCTGCCGCTGCTCGCCCAGGCCGACAATTTCGAGAGCGAGAAGCTGATCGCCTTCGAGGCCGGCTATCGCGGCCGGCCTGGGTCTTCGACCACCCTCAACGTCTCGCTCTTCTACAATCTCTACGACGACATCCGGACCACCGAGTTTACCGGCGATCCGCTTCCGATCCGGCTTCAGAACGGTCTCGAAGGCCGCACCTACGGGGTCGAGGCGTGGCTTACCCACCAGCTTTCCGGCCGCTGGCGGGCGAGCCTGGGGGTGGCCGCGCTCGACAAGGACTTCCACCTCAAGAACGGCGCGGTCGACCTCGCCGACCGGGCCTCGCTCGGCGCCGACCCCAGTTACCAGGTCATCGCGCGGTCCGAGATCGACCTGACCGACCGGCTTCAGCTCGATCTCGGAATGCGGGGAGTAGACGATCTCGCGAGCAGCGGGATGGGCGGCTATGTCGAGGCCGACGCACGGCTCGCGTTTCGGGTCACCGACTCGGTCGAGCTCTACGCCGCGGGCAACAATCTCCTCCACAAGTCCCACCTCGAGAGCAACGACGCGGGCCGAGCGCAGCGGATCGAGCGGAGCGTCTGTCTCGGGACCCGGCTTCGATTCTGATGGCCCGGCTTTTCTCCTTCCGCTTCGCGCCTCTGGCGCTCCCGCGGCTTCTGCCGCTGGCGCTGGCGCTCGCGGCCTTGCCGGCCGCCGCCGCGGCTCCGCCGAGCGACGTGGCGGTCAAGGCGGCCTTCCTCACCAAATTCCCCGCCTATGTCGCCTGGCCGGCGGCGGCGAGGCCAAGGCCGGGCGCCCCGCTCCACATCTGCATCCTGGGCGGCGACCCGTTCGGACGCCTGATCGACGAAGCCGCTCGCGGCCAGCAGGTCGACGGGCATCCGCTCCAGGTCCGGCGGCTCGGAGCCCCGGGCTCGGCCGGCGGCTGCCACGTCGCCTTCGTCCAGGGCAGCGCTCCGGCGATGCTGCAGGGGCTTCAGGGCAAGCCGGTGCTCACCGTCACCGACGCCGGCGGCGGCCGGCAGAGCGGGATGATCCATTTCGTCATCCACCAGGGACGGGTCCGATTCAACATCGACGAGGCGCAGGCTGCGAGGAGCGGGGTCGCAATCAGCTCCCGGCTGCTCGGGATCGCCCTCACCGTCCGGCAGAGGCCCTGATGCGGCCCCTTGAACGGTTTGCCGGCCGCTGGCCGAACGTCCCGATCGCCGCCGGGGTGATGGCGCTTCTGCTGCTCGTCATCGGGCTCGGGGTCATCTTCCAGAACGAGGGCGCCTATCGCGAGCAGAAATTGCGCGAGGCCAGCGTCCAGGCCGACATCCTCGCTGCGAGCGTCACCGCGGCGCTCGATTTCGGGGACAATGCGACCGCCCAGGAAGCGGTCGACGCACTTCGAGTGAACCCGCAGATCAACGCCGCCGGGATATACGCTCCGGAGGGCGGCCTGTTCGCGGGTTATGAGCGCAGGCCGGGCGCCTTGCCGCCAAGGCTCGGAGCCCGCCCGGCGAGCGCAAACGACGTCGAGGCGTCGGTGCCGGTGGTGCGGGGCGGCGAGCGCATCGGATCGGTCTATCTGGGCGCGGTGGAGGAGCCCCTGTCGAGGCGGCTGACCCGCTACGGCTATATCGGGCTTCTGGTCCTGATGGCGTCGCTGGTCGTGCTGGTGCTCGGAATCGCCCACACCGCGCTTCGCCGGGCCAACGTGGAGCTCGAGGAACGGGCCGAAGCACTGAGCGGCGCCTATGCCGAGCTCCAGGTCCAGGTCGAGGAGCGGGCCTTCGCCGAGGAGCAATTGCGCCAGGCCCAGAAGATGCAGGCGCTCGGCCAGCTCACGGGAGGGATCGCCCACGATTTCAACAATTTGCTGACGGTCATTCAGGGCTCGGCGGACATCTTGCGCCGCCCGGGTATAGCCGAAGCCAAGCGGATCCGGTTCGCCGACGCGATCGTCCAGACCGCCGGCCGGGCCGCCGCCCTGACCGCCCAGCTCCTCGCCTTCGCCCGGCGCCAGCCGCTTCAGCCCGAGGTGATCGACCTCAACGCCCATATCCGCGGAATGACCGACCTCCTCGACCGCACGCTGGGCGAGCGCGTCGAGATCCGGACCGACCTTTCCGAGGGCCTGTGCCCGATCGAGGCCGATCCGGCGCAACTCGAATCGGCGATCCTCAACGTCGCGGTCAACGCCCGCGACGCGATGCCGGAGGGCGGAGCCCTCACCTTGCACACGGGCGAGGCCGCTCCCCTCGCCGACGGCCGAACGGCCATCTTCGTCGCGGTCAGCGACAACGGCACCGGGATCGACGAGGAGGTTCTGAGCCGGGTCTTCGAGCCCTTCTTCACCACCAAATCGGTCGGCAAGGGCACCGGCCTCGGCCTCAGCCAGGTCTATGGCTTCGCCGCCCAGACCGGCGGCGACGTCCAGGTGGAAAGCGTGGTCGGCGAAGGCACGACCGTCACCCTCATCCTCCCCTGCAGCGAGCGCGGCGAAGCGCCCGCCGCGAGGCCGGAGCCCGAGGCCGCGCGCAAGCACCGCACCGGCCGGATTCTCCTCGTCGACGACAATGAGGAGGTCGGAGCCTTCGCCGAGACCCTGCTGATCGAGCTAGGCCACGAAGTGATGCGCGCGCGCACCGGCGCGGAAGCGCTCGAATTTGCCAAATCGGGCGGCTTCGACGCGGTATTCACCGACGTCGTCATGCCCGGGATGAGCGGGATCGAGCTGGCCGAGGCGCTCGGCCCGGTCCTGCCGGGAGTCCCGGTCGTCCTCACCACCGGCTATAGCGACGAGATCAGCCGGGCGGGCGGAGCGGGCCGGCCGGTCGTCTTCAAGCCCTATCGGCTGGAGACTTTGTCGGGCGTGCTCGACCAGGTGCTTGCGCCGAAGGGGGACGGGACGGCCAGACCCTGACCGTCATCGTCGATAAATGGTCGGGGAGACAGGATTCGAACCTGCGACCCTCTGCTCCCAAAGCAGATGCGCTACCAGGCTGCGCCACTCCCCGACGGATCGGGTCAAAGTGGTACTTTGACCCGGGACAGGAAGAAAGAGGAAAGGCTCCGCTTTCTCCCTCGATCAAAGTACCACTTTGATCGAAAATTCTGGTGGGCCCGGCAGGATTCGAACCCGCAACCTAGCCGTTATGAGCGGCCGGCTCTACCATTGAGCTACAGGCCCGTAACTCCAGCCTTGGCGGGATAGGCAGCGCGCGATGCGATGGCAAGACGGAGGGGAGCGCCTCGGCTTCCAAGGGCCCTAGGCCGCTTTCGCCGCCGCGATGGTCTCCTCGATGGAGGCGGGGGCGATCCCCTCGCGCTCGAAGAAGTCGAACATCCCGTCCCACCAGGCGTGGAAGGTGCGCAGGTCCTCGGCGCTCCGGACGAACGGGGTATGGCCGGGCTCGACCGAGGGGGAATGGAAGGAAAGGCTGAACCAGCGGACCCCGTCGTCGAGGAGGGTCCGGGCCGCGTTCAGGGCCTCCTCGAGCGGCACCCCTTCCGGGGTCAGCGGGATCCGGTTCAGGAGGCCGGTGCGGAACAGGATTCCGCGGCCTCGCGGAACCCGCCCGGCCGCGCGGTAGACTCCCCTTCCCCACGGCCTGAGGCCGCCGACATAGGCCGCGCTGAGCGGAAGCTCGACGAGGCCGGCGGAGCCGACTCGAAAGGGCACAGGCTTCACCGCCGAGAAATCCGGCCCGCCTTCGTCGCCATATTCGTGCAGGGCCCGAACCGAGACGTCGGCCTCGTAGCCGGAGCCTCGGAGCAGCCCGGCGGTGTTCGGGCCGACTCCATAGCGGCCGGCCCGGTAGACGACCGGGCGGCGACCGAAGGCGGATTCGATCGTCTCGGTCAAATTCTCGATCTTGGCCCGCTCGAGCGAAATCGGAAGATTGCCGACGAAGCTGTTGAAAGTGTTCACTTCCTCGTCGTGAGGCGGGTTGACCCAGGGATGCAGCTGGGTGCCGATCGAAATCTCGTCCCGGTCCAGCCATTCGCGAAGCATTGCGATCGACGCCGGATCGGTGGCGATCGGATGGTCGACGAGATGGACGCATTGCACTCCGCGCCGGCGGAAGCGCTCCTGCAGGTCCGGCATCGCGGCCATGTGGGTGGTCGAACGGTTGTCCCGGCTTCGGGGCCTCGCCCAGTCGAACTCTTCCTCGGTGTCGCAAAAGACGGTGAAGCGCCGGCCGAAGCTTTCCGGAAGCGCGATGTAGGCAGCCTCCGCCGGCGGCCGGTCCAGGCGTCCGGCTTTCGAATCTGTCTCGTCGCGGAGCGCCACAGGCCCCTAACCGTTCTGGCCGGACGAGCGTTCCGCCGGTTCGAGCGGCGGCAGATAGAGGAAGAAGCGGCCGGCGCCGATCTCGAGTGCGCCGCCCACCGCCTCGGCGAGGTTGCGGACCAGCCTCAAGGCGAATCCGAGGCCGAGGGCGGGCGCTCCCGGCCAGTCCCCGTCTGGGCTGTAGCCGGGATCGAGGAGGGCGCTTTCGTCCAGGCCCTCGATCGCCCTGGGGCGGTCGATCGCCAGGCAGAGCATCTTGCGCGCGCTTTCCTCGCCCATCGCCATCGTCGCCGTGATCGTCTCCCCTTCCCTGGCGAGGCCGATGGTCGCCGCCAGCATCCGAGCGAACATCCGCTCGGCGGCGTCGATCTCGACCTTGGCGGCCGGAAGGTCGCGTTCGATCTCGATGAGGATCCGGCTTCCGCGCTGGCGGGCGACCCTTTCGTAGGCGTCGTGGAGGCGGCAGAGCAAGGCGACGGCGTCGACCGAGCTTTCGGAAAGCTGGAGCCGCTGGGTCTCGATCCGGGCGGCGGTGTCGAGATCGTCGACCGCGGAGAGAAGCCTCCGGGCCTGGTCCATGATGTCGGACGCGCGCGAGCGGTAGCTCAAGGCCGCGGGGCCCATATACTGGCCGTCGATCATCTCGGCGAAGCCGATGATCGCGTTGAGGGGCGTTCTAAGCTCGTGGATCAGCTGGCGGAGCGAATCGGCGGGGAGGTCCGTCCCGAACAATCCGGTCCCAGCTTCCGCCGGAGCGGCACCGTGGGCGACCTCGTCGAGCCTCGGCCGCCGGGCGCTTCCCCGATAGCCGAGGAAATTGCCCTGGGCGGAATCAAAGAAGGGCACTCCCGAGATCCTCCAGTCGCCCGAGGCCGCGCCTCCCCCCGGAACGCTGAATCGCGCGTCTCGGAACGGCGCCCTCTTCTCGAAGGCGCCCGCGGCCTGGCCGTCGACTCCATATTGGCCGCGTTCGGCGATCGAGGCGATGCTCTGCCCGACGAGCGGGCCGCGCGGGGCGCCTTCCACCCAGAGGATCACTCCGTCGGGCCCGGCCTCCCACTGGAATTCCTCGACCCGGGCGAGCGGAGCGGCGGCGGTCGCTCCGGCGGCGGCGTCGCGGCGGCGCCGGAAGCTCTCGATCCGGGCGACGAGGTCGCGTATCTGCGCCTCGCTCCGCTCGGCGGCGGGGCTCAGGTCCACCGCGGCCGGAGCGGCGGCGACCTGGCCGCCGAGCGCGAAATCGGCCGCTCCGAAGCGGGCCAGGCCCTCGACCACGGGCGAAGGCAGATCGCGCCGGTGGCGAAGCATGCCGCGCGCGACCGGGCTCAGTCCGGGCAGGAGCTCCAGCCATTCCCCGGCCTCGAGACGGGCGCCGCCGAGCAGAGGCGAAGCGACGGCGGGCAGATCGTCGGCGAAAAAGGAGAGCGCGGCCGGGCTCACCCGGCGGCCGGAAAGGCTTCGGGCGACTTCGCTCCTGGCCTCCGTCCCGATCCGGCTCCGGTTCGCGCTCAGCCAGGCGATGGCCTCGGCCTGGGCCTCGCTCCCGCCGCGGCGCTGAGCGACGAGATCGACGAGCTGGCGCCATTTGGCGGCGAGCGCGGCGGGCCGCTCCTCGCTTTGCCTAAGCACCGTCGCGATCATGTCGTCGAAACGCAAGCGGCCCAGCCCTTCGTGAACGCGGGCCGCCACCCGGCCCCGCCAATCGTTAACGCGGCCTCCAGGCGAGCGGAAGGGGTGCATTTGCCGCCCGTCGCAATATGGGACGGGAACGCGTTGCCTCCCCATCGAAGATGGGGAGGGGGACCACCGAAGGTGGTGGAGGGGTGATTTGGCGAGGCCTCGTCTGGTCACCGCTCCACCAGGCGAAGCCTGGTCCCCCTCCCCATGCTTCGCACGGGGAGGCAATTATCGATTACGCGCCGCCGCGGGCGAGCCATGCGAGCCAGAAGGCGCCGAGATTCTGCCGCGGCCCGGTGAGTGCGCGGAAGGCGGTCTCGGCGCCGGCGCGGTCGCCCGATGCGAGCAGCGCCATTGCGAGCCGGGTGTTGACGAGATTGGCATCGACTCCGCCCTTGGTCAGGGCGGCCCGGTAGAGCGCGACCGCCTTGGAATGCTCGCCATAGCCGTAGAAGGCATCGCCGATCTTCAGCGCGGTGGCACCGGTGGCCGAGGCCATCGCCTTCGATTCCTCGCCGCCGAGCGACGCCCGGTCGCCGGCCATCCGGGCGTTGGTCAGACGCACCAGCTCGGAAAAGGCGGCTTTCTTGGGGTCGATCATCTTCTTGGCCGAGCCGTCGTCGAGGACGGCCTTGGCCTCGGCATAATTGCCCGCCTTGTAGAGGCCGTCGACGAGATCGTACCAATCCCGCTCCCCGGCCAGCGAGCCGCTCGCGCGCATGAAGCGAAGGACGTCGAGCTCCGCCGCCGCGTCGAGATTGTTGGTGTCGCGGAAGATCAGGATCGAGTCGCGCCAGTTCTCCTTGGTCGGATAAGCGGCGACGAGGTCGCGGCTGAGCTTCTGGGAAGCCTCGCGAAGCGCCGGGTTGGAGCGCCCGTCGAAGGCGAGCTTCAGTGCATATTTGTACCAGCTCTCGTCGACCTTCTGGCCCGCGCCGCGCTTCAGCTCGATCGCCCGGGAGATGAGCTGGACCGCCTCGGCCGGCTTCCTCAGGTCGTTCTTGACCTGGGCGAGGCTGATCATCGCCTCCGGGTCGTTGGGGCTGAGCTCGACGACCTTGGCATAGGCGGCCTCGGCCTTGGCCTTGTTGCCGGCATTGTTGGCGAGCACGCCCTGGTTGCGATAGATGGTCGGCAAGTCGACCGCGCTGACCTGGCCGCTGGCGACGAGATTGTCGAGGCCCTGGGACTGGAGCGCGATATTGTTGGTGCCGACTCCGATCTCCAGCTGGAAGCGGCCGATGGCGTAGCGGCCGCCCGGGCTGGTGGCGGCGGCGGTGGCGGCGGGCAGAGCGGCCTGTGCCGCCGCCCAATCCTTCGCCGTAATCGCCGTCTGGACCGGCAGCATGGTGGCGCGCTCTTCCTTGGTCAGGGTGATGGTCGAGGCGGCCGGAGCGGCGGCGGCGCCTTTCTTCTTCTTCTGGGCATCGGCCGGCGCCGTCGCGACTACGGAGGCGCCGCCGAGGACGAGTGCGACGCCGAGCGCGATCCTGGATACCGATTTCATGGACATGCCTCCTGTTGACCGAGCCTTGAACTGGGCGGTCCTGGTTCGAAAGGGGTGTGAGGCGGCCTCTACCGCCAAATGAGACGCGTTTCTAGCGCTCGCGCGCTGAATGGCCGTTGAACCGGGTCCGGGAGGGAATTGGTTGCATTACAGCGGTTTGGCCGGCCTCCGTCATCCCGGCGAAAGCCGGGACCTCAGGACAAGAAGTCTCGGCGGGTCTCCCCGAGGTCCCGGCTTTCGCCGGGATGACGATGGAAAAACCGCCGAGCCTTCCTATCTAGAGCGCGCCTCGCGCGCGTACGCGCACGCGTACGCGGGGTGGCGCCCGGCGGACCCTTGCGCTAGGCACTCTTCGACACCCATTTCCGCGCCTCGGCGCTTCACGACAGACATCAGGAAACCTCCCTTGGCCAGCGCCCCGCCGACCATCGACAGCCACGACATCTCGCCCGTCCAGATCGTCGACGAGATGAAGACCTCCTACCTTGACTACGCGATGTCGGTGATCGTCGCGAGAGCCCTTCCCGACGTCCGCGACGGGTTGAAGCCGGTCCACCGCCGAATCCTCTTCGCCTGCGACGAAGGCGGCTTCGTTCCGGGCCGCCCCTACCGCAAATGCGCCAAGATCGTCGGCGACGTCATGGGCAACTACCACCCGCACGGCGACAGCGCCATCTACGACGCCCTCGCCCGGCTCGCCCAGGACTGGTCGATGCGGGTGATGCTGATCGACGGCCAGGGCAATTTCGGATCGATGGATCCCGATCCCCCGGCGTCGATGCGCTACACCGAGGCCCGGCTCGCCAAGGTGGCGATGACCCTGCTCGAGGATCTCGACAAGGACACGGTCGACTTCACCCCCAATTACGACGGCTCGCGGATGGAGCCGCAGGTGCTCCCCGCCCGCTTCCCGAACCTGCTGGTCAACGGCGCGGGCGGGATCGCGGTCGGGATGGCGACCAACATCCCGCCCCACAACCTCGGCGAAGTGATCGCGGCCTGCAAAGCCTATATGGACGATCCGGGGATCACCATCGAGCAGCTGATGGAGATCATCCCCGGCCCCGACTTCCCGACCGCTCCCCTCATCCTGGGCCAGGCCGGGGCGCGCAGCGCCTATCATACCGGCCGGGGCTCGATCATCATGCGCGCCCGCCACGAGGTCGAGGAAGGCCGCGGCGACCGCCGCTCGATCGTGCTCACCTCGATCCCCTACCAGGTCGGAAAGAACACCCTGGTCGAGCGAATCGCCGACGCCGCCAAGGACAAAAGGATCGAGGGCGTCTCCGACATCCGCGACGAATCCAACCGCGAGGGCGTTCGCGTCGTCATCGACCTGAAGCGCGACGCCACCCCCGACGTCGTCCTCAACCAGCTGTGGAGGCATACGCCCGCCCAGTCGAGCTTCCCCGCCAACATGCTCGCCATCCGCGGCGGCCGGCCCGAGACCCTGAACCTTCGAGACATCATCGAAAGCTTCGTCCGGTTCCGCGAGGAGGTGATCACCCGCCGGGCCAAGTTCGAGCTCGCGAAAGCCCGCGACCGGGCCCACATCCTGCTCGGCCTGGTCATCGCCGTCACCAATCTCGACGAGGTGGTGCGGATCATCCGGGGCTCCGCCTCGCCGGCCGAGGCCCGGGCGGCGCTGATCGCCCGCGACTGGCCGATCGCCGAGATCGCCCAGTATATCGCGCTCGTCGAAGCGGTCGAGCATGAGGTGGAAGGCGACACCTACCGTCTGTCCGACGCCCAGGTGCGGGCGATACTCGAGCTCAGGCTCCACCGGCTGACCGGCCTCGGCCGCGACGAGATCGCCGGCGAGCTGAAGACTCTCGCCGTCTCGATCGGCGAGCTGCTCGACATCCTCGGCGACCGGGTCAAGCTCTATGCGGTGATGCGGGCCGAGTTCGACGAGATCATCGAGCAGTTCGCGACCCCGCGGACCACCGAGATCGCCCCCGCCTGGGACGGGATCGAGGACGAGGACCTGATCGAGCGGGAGGACATGGTCGTCACCGTCACTCTCGGCGGCTACATCAAGCGCACTCCGCTCGCCACCTTCCGGGCGCAGCGCCGGGGCGGCAAGGGCCGCGCCGGGATGGCGACCAAGGACGAAGACGCCGTCACCAATTTGTTCGTGACCTCGACCCACACGCCGGTCCTGTTCTTCTCGACCGCGGGCAAGGTCTACCGGCTCAAAGTCTGGCGCCTTCCCGAAGGCCAGCCCCAGGCGCGCGGCCGGCCGATGGTCAACCTGCTTCCGCTCGGCGAAGGCGAGACCATTTCGACCGTCCTTCCGCTACCCGAGGACGAATCTGAGTGGAGCGACCTCCACATCATGTTCGCGACCGCCAAGGGGATCGTTCGCCGAAACAGCATGGACGCCTTCACCCGGGTCCCCACCGCCGGCAAGATCGCGATGCGCTTCGGGGAGAGCGAGGACGAGGAGGACATGTCCGACCGGCTGATCGGGGTCTCGCTTCTCACCGAAGAGGATGACGTGCTCCTGGCGACCAAATGCGGCAAGGCGATCCGCTTCGCCGCGACCGATGTCCGCGAGTTCCAGAGCCGGACTGCGGCCGGAGTGCGCGGCGCCCGGCTCCAGGACGGCGACGAGGTCATCTCGCTCTCCATCCTCAAGGGGTTCAAGGCCTCCACCGAGGAGCGCGAGGATTATCTCCGCCACGCGCCCTGGCGCGAGCGCTCCGAGGAGGCCGCCCCTCCCCCGCCGCGCGAGATGTCCGACGAAAGGTTCGAGCAGTTTCGGGCGGCGGAGGAGTTCATCCTCACCGTCTGCGCAAACGGCTACGGCAAGCGCTCGTCGGCCTACGAATACAGACGGATCGGCCGGGGCGGCCAGGGCATCACCAATATCGGCAACCTGGATCGCAACGGCCCGGTCGTCGCCAGCTTCCCGGCCCATAAGGGCGAGCAGCTGATGCTGGTCACCGACCAGGCCAAGCTGATCCGGATGTCGGTCGGGGACACGAGGGTGATCGGCCGCGGCTCGGCCGGCGTCCGGCTGTTCCACGTCGCCGAGGACGAGCATGTCGTCTCGGCGGCTCGGATCGACGAGGAGGAAGAGCCGGAGAACGAGGCGGAGGCGATGATCGCCGGGGAGCTCGGCGAAGCGCCCCCCGTGGCGGCCGCCGACACGGTGCAGCTCGACGACGGCACCGGGCCCCAGACCTTGCCGGACAGCCAGGAGTAGCATCTGTCCTCCCCGTCGCGAAGCGATGGGGAGGGGGACCGCCAATTTTGGCGGTGGAGGGGTAGCTGCACGGTCGCTAGAGGATCGCCCATGAACTCGAAGACTCTGAGCAAATTACCCCTCCACCACCCTCCGGGTGGTCCCCCTCCCCATCCGCTGGATGGGGAGGACTAATGAGAGTCCACATCGTCGGCGGCGGCCTCGCCGGGTCGGAAGCCGCCTGGCAACTTGCCGAGCGCGGCGTGAAGGTGCGCCTTTCGGAGATGCGCGGCTCCGGCGAATCGACCGCCGCTCACCACACCGACAGCCTCGCCGAGCTGGTCTGCTCGAACAGCTTCCGCTCCGACGATTCCGAGAGCAACGCGGTCGGGCTGATCCACGCCGAGATGCGGCGGCTGGGCTCGATCATCATGGCCGAGGCGGACTCCCACCGGGTGCCGGCCGGATCGGCCCTCGCCGTCGACCGCGAGGGCTTCGCCGCCGGAGTCACCGAGCGGATCGCGGCGCACCCCAATATCGAGCTGGTGCGGGAGCGGGTCGACGCCCTACCGACCTGCGGCCTCGGCATCGTCGCCACCGGACCGCTGACGGCGATGAAGCTCGCCGAGTCGATCGGAGCGGCCACCGGCTCGGACGCCCTCGCCTTCTTCGACGCCATCGCCCCCATCGTCCACAAGGACTCGATCGACATGGACGTCGCCTGGATGGCCGCGCGCTGGGACAAAGGCGGCAAGGACTATATCAACTGCCCGATGACGAAGGATCAGTATCTCGCCTTCCACCGGGGGCTGATCGAAGGCGAGAAGACCGAGTTCAAGGAATGGGAGACGAACACGCCTTACTTCGAAGGCTGCATGCCGATCGAAGTGATGGCGCAGCGCGGTCTGGACACCTTGCGCTTCGGGCCGATGAAGCCGGTCGGCCTCGATAATCCGAAGACCGGCCACTGGCCCTGGGCGGTGGTCCAGCTCAGGCAGGACAATGCGCTCGGCACCTTGTGGAACATGGTCGGCTTCCAGACCAAGCTGAAGCATGCCGAGCAGGTCCGCCTGTTCCGGACCATCCCCGGCCTGGAGAAAGCCGAGTTCGCCCGGCTCGGCGGGCTTCACCGCAACACGTTCATCAACTCGCCCAAGCTGCTCGACGAAACCCTGCGGCTGAGGGCGGCGCCGAATATCCGCTTCGCCGGCCAGATCACCGGCTGCGAAGGCTATGTCGAATCCGCCGCCGTCGGCCTCCTCGCCGGCCGCTTCGCCGCCGCCGAGCTTCGCGGCGAAATCCTCGCCCCTCCACCGGCGGAGACCGCTCTGGGGGCGCTGCTCGGGCACATTACCGGCGGCGCAAACGAATCGACCTACCAGCCGATGAACGTCAATTTCGGACTGTTCCCGCCGGTGGACTCAAAGACCCGGAAAGCGGACCGGAAGCGGGCCTATACCGACCGCGCCAAGGCGAAGCTGGACGAGTGGATGGAAAACTTGCCTCCCCATCGCGAAGAGATGGGGAGGGGGACCAGGCGAAGCCTGGTGGAGGGGTAGCTAGCGCCCCGCGGCGAGGAGGATTGCGGTAACCACGGACTCCACGTCTTTCATCACATCCGCCGCGTCGAACCGGAGAACTCGCAGCCCTCGTTCCCGCAGCCAGGCATCGCGGCGGGAATCTCGCTCTGGATTGTCCCCCATTCCGTGGCTGTCGCCGTCGACCTCGATAACCAGTTTGCGAGCCGGGCAATAAAAATCGAGCGTATAAGGCCGGAGCGGATGCTGCTTGCGAAACTTCAAGCCGTCGGGACGCTGCCTGAGCAATAGCCACAAGCGGAACTCCGGCGGGGTCGGCGCTCGCCTGAGCGCTCTCGCGCGGAGGACCGCGGCGTTTCTGTCGGTCCAATTACCGTGCCGCGCCAATTACCCCTCCACCACCTTCGGTGGTCCCCCTCCCCACGGCTTCGCCGCGGGGAGGTAGAAGTCTCACCATCGCCTTTTTTTCAGCACTTGCACCGCGGCTTGGCCTTGGGCTTGGGCCTCGACGCCTCATACTCCGCGGCGTCGAGCCAGCCGGAGCGGTCCCTGTCGGCCTTGGCGAACTTGGCGGCGGAGGACGCCGTCCACTCCTCGAAGCTCAGGCTGCCGTTCGAGTCGCGGTCGGCCTTCGCGAAGGCCTTGCGGCGGGGCTGGAGCTGCTCGGCCAGGGTGATCCGGCCGTCTCGGTCGCGGTCGGCCCGGGCGAAGCGTTTCGCCTCGCGGCTGGCTTCGGGCTGGACCGGGGGCCGGGCGAGCCTTGGGCCGGTTGTGCCCTGATATCCGGCGGCGGCTCCAGCGGGAGCCGGCGGCGGGGGCGGGACCGAGTCCTCGGCTTCGGCGCCGCTTCGCCAGATGAAGAACAAAGCTGCGATCAGAAGCAGCGCAGAAGCGCCTCCGGCAATGTATCGGACCATGTCTTTCCTCCCACTGGGAAGAAAGGAAATTCAGCGAAAACGCTTGCGCGAGTCGATAGTTTTTTGCGCAAATCGATCAGTATCCTGAAATTCTATGCCGGAGCATCCGCCACATCCTTGCCGGGGCTCCGCGCGCTTCCCAAGGCGGCCGGGCGGGATCCAGATCGCGGGCGGCGAGGATCGCGAGCATTCCGAGCGGCCTCAGCTTCGGCGGCCACCGCCGGGGCAGGTCGCGGTCCCGGGCCGCGGCGAGGGCGATGTCGGAATCCTCGATGGTTGCGCAATGGCGCGCGAGGTCGACCAATGCCCAGGCCTCGCCCGCCGGGCCGACCTCCTCCTCCCCGCCGCCGAGCAGCCGGGCGGTGAACTGGAAGAGCAGTCCGCCCCGCGCCCGCGCATAGGCCGAGAGCTGGTCGGGCGTGAGCGGTTCGGGGTCGGCCAGGATCGCCCATCCGGCCTCCATTCCGGCAAGTTCGGCACCCCCGACCGCCGCCGGAAGGACATGGTCCGCCAGATCCGCGAGCACGGGCTCGGCCGGCGCGGGTTCGCGATCGAGCCGTTCCAGGGCCTCTCTCCACCAGGCGAGCTTGATCCGGGAGATCATCGGCTCGCGCCCTCCGGCCAGGGCGGCCCCCAGCGCGGAGTCGAGGCGCCACAAGGCGCCGACGGCCGCCCGCCGCCTGGCGGGCACGTATGCCAGAGCGAGGGTGCGGTCGGGGTCTAGATCGGGCGACATGGAGGGATAAGCACTACCCGTTCGGGCCGAGCCTGTCGAAGCCGGCGCCACCCGTCATTGCGAGGAGCGAAGCGACGAAGCAATCCAGTCTCCGCCGCAGGTGCCGCTGGATTGCTTCGCTTCGCTCGCAATGACGGGGATGCGTGCCCCCGCTTTGGTCACCGGTAGCAGACCTTCTTCGCCGCCTCGACGACGCTTTCGACCCGGATCAGAGCCATCTTCTCGAGATTGGCCGCGTAAGGCAAAGGCACGTCCTCGTCGGTTACCCGGAGCACGGGCGCGTCGAGATCGTCGAACCCCTGCTCCATCGCCGTCGCCATGATCTCGGCGGAGATCGAGCAGACCGGCCAGCCTTCCTCGACGCAGACCATCCGGTTGGTCTTGGCCAGCGAGGCGAGGACGGTCGCCTTGTCGAGCGGCCGGAGGGTGCGAAGGTCGATCACCTCGGCCTCGATTCCCTGCTCGGAGAGCCGGGCCGCCGCCTCGAGCGCGACTCCGACTCCGATCGAGTAGCTCACCAGCGTGACGTCCCTGCCCTCCCGAGCGATCCGCGCCTTGCCGATCGGCAGCACGTAATCGTCCAGCTTCGGAACGTCGAAGCTCTGGCCGTAGAGCAATTCGTTCTCGAGGAAGACCACCGGATCCTCGGATCGGATCGCGGCCTTGAGAAGGCCCTTGGCGTCGGCCGCCGAGTAAGGCGCGATGACGACGAGGCCCGGCACGTTGGAATACCAGGGCGCGTAATTCTGGCTGTGCTGCGCTCCGACCCTGGAGGCGGCGCCGTTCGGCCCCCGGAAGACGATCGGGCAGCGCATCTGGCCGCCGGACATATAGTTGGTCTTCGCCGCCGAATTGATGATGTGATCGATGGCCTGCATGGCGAAGTTGAAGGTCATGAACTCGATGATCGGCCTGAGGCCGCCCATCGCCGCCCCGGCGCCGACACCGGCGAAGCCATATTCGGTGATCGGGGTGTCGATGACCCGCTTGGGGCCGAACTCGTCGAGCAGGCCCTGGGTGACCTTGTAGGCGCCCTGATATTCGGCGACCTCCTCGCCCATCACGAACACCCGGTCGTCGGAGCGCATCTCCTCGGCCATCGCGTCGCGAAGCGCTTCGCGGACGGTCTGGCGGACGGTTTCGGTGCCCTCGGGCACTTCGGGCGGCTCCGGGTTGCGGTCGGCCGCGGCCACGAGGGCGCTTGCGCCGGTGTCGGCCGGCTGCCGGTCGCCGGTTTCGACCGGCGACGCCTCGGTCTTCTGGTCGCTCGGCATCTCGACCGCCGGCTTTTCTTCGACGGGGGCCGGCGCAGGCGCCGAGGCGTCCTCGCCCTCCGCGGCGATCAGCGCGATCACCGTCCCGACCTTCACCTCGTCGGTGCCTTCCGCGACCAGGATCTTGGCGATCGTCCCCTCGTCGACGGCCTCGAACTCCATGGTGGCCTTGTCGGTCTCGATCTCGGCGAGGATGTCGCCCGACTTCACCTCGTCGCCCTCTTTGACGAGCCACTTGGCGAGGGTGCCCTCCTCCATGGTGGGCGAAAGAGCTGGCATTTTCAGTTCTATCGGCATCAGCGGACCATCATGTTCGTGTGGGCCGTCATTGCGAGGAGCGCAGCGACGAAGCAATCCAGTCCGGCGTCCTCGACGGGCTCAGCGCTGGATTGCTTCGCTGCGCTCGCAATGACGGGGCAGGCCGTCATCAGTAGGTCTCGACCAGGATGTCGGTGTAGAGCTCCGACGGATCGGGCTCGGGCGATTGTTCGGCGAAGTCGGCGGATTCGGTGACGATGCGCTTGATCTCGTTGTCGATCTTCTTGAGCTCGTCCTCGCCGACCCCTGCGGCGGCGAGCTCGCGCTTCACCGCTTCGATCGGGTCCGATTTCTCGCGCACCGCCTGCACTTCCTCGCGCGACCGGTACTTGGCCGGGTCCGACATGGAATGGCCGCGATAGCGGTAGGTCTTGAGCTCGAGCAGGATCGGCCCCTTGCCGGCTCGGACCCATTCCAGGGCGGTGGTCGCCGCTCCGCGAACCGCGAGGACGTCCATTCCGTCGATCTGCAGGCCCGGGATCCGGAAGCTTTCGCCGCGCTTGTAGAGCTGGTCCTCGGCCGAGGAGCGGTTGACGCTGGTGCCCATCGCATACTGGTTGTTCTCGATCACGTAGATGATCGGAAGCTTCCACAGCTCCGCCATGTTGAAGCTCTCGTAGACCTGGCCCTGGTTGGCGGCGCCGTCTCCGAAATAGGCGAGGCAGACTCCGCCGTCGTCGCGATATTTGTGGGCGAAGCCGAGGCCGGTTCCGAGGCTGACCTGGGCTCCGACGATTCCGTGGCCGCCGTAGAATTTATGCTCGACGCTGAACATGTGCATCGAGCCGCCCTTGCCCTTGGAGATCCCGGCGGCGCGCCCGGTCAGCTCGGCCATGATCACCCGCGGGTCGATCCCGTAGGCGAGCATGTGGCCGTGGTCGCGATAGCCGGTGATGACGCTGTCCCGGCCCGGCTCGAGCGCGGACTGGAGGCCGACGGCGACCGCCTCCTGGCCGATATAGAGGTGGCAGAATCCGCCGATCAGACCGAGACCATAGAGCTGCCCGGCCTTTTCCTCGAACCGACGGATCAGCACCATCTGCCGGTAGAATTCGAGCAACTGTTCCTTGGTCGCCACAAACC
>DASVSP010000017.1:0-41665 GCA_036388065.1 Allosphingosinicella sp. | reverse complement strand
CGGGTCGACGTGCCGGGACTGCCTTCCCGGATGGTCGCGACCTGACGAGGTAACCCTAGTTTCTCCCGTTCTTTACGGGAGAGGAGGGGCCCAAGCGAAGCTTGGGAGGTGAGGGTCTGTACACCGGACTCAGCAAGACCCTCACCTCCCACCGCTTCGCGGCGGGCCCCTCCTCTCCCGCGAAAGCGGGAGAGGGTGTGACGCTGCCCGCTCGATGCCGCGAACCCTAGACCCAAAGCCCGGCGGGGCAATGCTCCGCGACTCATTCAGAGGGTTCAAGCCGCCATAACCCTCGCGCATGGCGAGGGCCGTCGCTCTTGTCCGGCGCGGACGGGGGCTCCAAAGAAGCGGAGATGACCTGGTTGAGACGGCTTCTTCTGGGGCTCTGGGGGGCCGGGCTCATGCTCGCACCCGCTTCGGCCTTCGTGCCCGACGAGCGCGACCCGCTTGCTGCAGCCCTGGCCCTGCCGGTCGCGAGCGAGCTCGTCGGAGCGCGCGACGCCCCGCGCTTCGCCTGGGTCGAGAGCGCTGGAGGAATCCGCAGCCTTTGGTTCGCGGAGCGCGGCAAGTCGGCCCGGATGCTGATGGTCGCCGCCGAGGACGACGGCCAACCAATCTCCGACCTCGTCCTGAATGCCGGTGGGACCCGTCTCGCCTTCGTTCGGGGCGGCGATCCCGAGGCTCGGGACGATCCGCTGCCAAGGGCGGCCTGGGGCAGCGACCCACCGGCGCAGCGGATCTTTATCGCCGACACGGCGTCCGAATGGGACGATATGCTGTCGATCGGCGACGGCCACTCGCCGACCTTCTCGCCGGACGCTACTCGGCTGGCCTTCACCCGGCGGGGGGAGATCTGGCTTTGGGAAGGTAGCGGCGAGTCCCGAAGGATTGCCTCGCCTGGCGGCGAGATCCGGCGGCTGCAATGGTCGCCCGACGGCAAACGCCTGCTTTTCGTCAGCCATCGCGGCGATTACAGCTTCATCGCCCTGATCGACCCCGCCGTGCCCCGGGTCCGGTTCCTCGACCCGGGGCTGGGATTCTCGGTCGAGCCCGTCTTCTCCCCGGACGGCCGGCAAATCGCGTACATACGCCACCTCGACGCTCCTGCCGGTGCGGCCCGCGACAGCGGTCCCTATTGGTCGGTCCGGATCGTCGACCTGGCGAGCGGATCGGCGCGCGAGGCCTGGGCCGCGCCGCCCGGCGCGGGCGGCCGCTATTACGAATCGCGCGGCCAGGACCTGCATTGGAGCAAAGACGGCCAGCTCGTCTTCCCTTGGGAGCGAAGCGGCTGGCTGCACCCCCATGCGCTCGACTCCGACAAGGGCGGAACGCCCAGGGACCTGACGCCCGGGGCCTTCGAGGTCGAGATGTTCATGCTCGGCGCCGACGGCCGCTCGCTCGTCTACGCCGGCAACCAGGGCGATCTCGACCGCCGCCACGTCTGGCGGCGCCCGCTCTCGGGCGGCAGGCCCGAGCGGGCCACGAGCGGGACCGGGATCGAGACCGCCCCGGTGCTCGGCGGAACCGCTTTGGCGGTCATCGCCACCGGCGTTTCGAGCCCGGCCCACCCTGCCCTCGCCGAGGGCGGCCTGAAGCCGCTCAAGCCCGCCGTTGCCGCGACCGGCTTCGTCGCTCCCGAGCCGGTGCTGTTCCGCGCCGAGGACGGAGTCGAGGTTCACGGCCAGCTGTTCCGGGCTCGGGGTAAGGGCAAGAATCCCGCGATAGTCTACGTCCATGGCGGGCCTCGCCGCCAGATGCTCCTCGGATTCCACCCGTCGGGCTATTATTCCCACGCCTACGTCTTCAACCAGCATCTCGCGGCCAGTGGCTATCACGTGCTGGCGGTCAATTATCGAAGCGGCACCGGCTACGGCAACGCCTTCCGCGACTCGCCGGACCTCGGCCGCGGCGGAGCCTCGGAATATCGCGACGTGCTCGCCGCCGGCCGCTGGCTCGCCTCGAGGGCCGAGGTGGATCCGGCCCGGATCGGGATTTGGGGCGGGAGCTGGGGCGGCTATCTCGTGGCGCTCGGCCTGGCCCGCAACAGCGAACTGTTCGCAGCCGGAGTGGACTTCCACGGGGTCCATTCCATGCTCCGTCCCCTTCCCGGCAATCTCTCGCCCGAGGCGCAGAACGTCGCCCGCCAGCTGCAGTGGGATTCGTCCCCCCTGGGCGCGATCGACCGCTGGCGCTCGCCCGTGCTGCTCATCCACGGCGACGACGACCGAAATGTCGACTTCGGCCAGTCGGTGACCCTGGCCCGCGAGCTCGCCGCCCGCCGGATCCCCTATCGCGAGCTGGTCTTTCCCAACGAGCGTCATTCCTTCCTGCTTCACTCCAACTGGCTGGCGAGCTTCCGCGCGGCCGACAAATTCCTGGCCGAGGAGCTGACGAGCAAAGCGCCCGCGCGATGAGCTGGCTTCGAAGCGCCCTGGCGTCGCTCCTGCTCCTCCTCGCCGGAACCGACGCGGCGCTCGCTCGGGAGCAAGTCACTTTCATCCGAGGAGCTCGGATCTTCGACGGAACGGGCGCTCCCGCGAGCGTCGGCAACGTGCTGGTGGAGGGCGATCGGATCGTCGCGGTTGGCGCTTCGGTCCGTGCCCCTCGAGGCAGCCGGAGGGTGGACGGCCGCGGGTTGACCCTCATCCCGGGCCTCCACGACCTCCACACCCACCTGCGCGCTCCGGCCTTCGACGCTCCCGACGATCTCCCCAAGGCCTATGCCGGCTATCTCGTGAACGGTGTGACGAGCGTCAACGAGTTTTCGCTTTCGCCCGAAATGCTCGCTCCGGTCCGGGAAATGACCGGGCCGGGAGGGGTGCCGGCTCCCAACCTGCAGCTCGCGATCCGTCTCGGAGTGCCCGGCGGCCACGGCACGGAATATGGCTGGGGCCGGGCGTTCACCCTCGAGGCGGCGACTCCGCGCGCCGCCCACCTGGCAATGGGGCGGGCGCTGCCCTACCGGCCCGACGTCATCAAGGTCTTCGCCGACGGCTGGCGCTACGGGCGATCGCCGGGCCTCAACAGCATGAACGAGCCGACCCTGGCCGACATCGTCCGGGACGCCCACTCCGCCGGGATTCCGGTCATCACCCACACCGTCACCTTGGAGGGCGCCAAGGTCGCCGCCGCCGCCGGGGTGGACGCGCTCGGCCACGGCATCGGCGACGCCCTGGTCGACGACGCGCTGATCGCGCTGATGAAAGCGAACCGGACCGCCTACATCCCCACCCTGGCGGTCTACGAGCCGCAGGACGGACGGGCCTTCCTTCCGGCCGAATGGCGGCGGCTGCGGCCGCAGGAGCGGGCGCGCGAGGAAGCCCGAAGCGCCGACGAGGCCGGGGGCGCTCCGCGACCCCGATCCCCTCGCTGGACGATCATGAAGGAGAATGTCCGCCGGCTGAAGTCGGCCGGGATCCGGGTGGGGGTCGGAACCGACGCCGGCATCGGCGGGGTCTATCACGGCTCCTCGACCCTTCGCGAGATCGTCTGGCTGACCAAGCTCGGCTTCACCCCGGCCGAAGCGCTCGCCGCGGCGACCGCCGTCAGCGCCGGAATCCTTCGCCAGACCGGCCACGGCCGGATCGCTCCCGGCCAGCGCGCCGACCTGGTTCTGACCGGCGGCCGCCCCGACGAGAGGATCGAGGATCTTCACGACGTCCGCCGGGTCTTCGTCGGCGGGCGCGAGATGCCGCTCGAGGCTTTGCAGCGCCGCCTGGCGGACGACCGCCCCTCGTCCGTTCCCGTTCACCGGATGGCTGGCCCCATCCACACCGGCGCCGGCCCCGCAGGTCGGACCGACCTCGACACGCTGCCGGTCGAGGGCACCGATCCCGGATTCGACCACAGCCATCTCGACCTGGCGCACGCGCCGGGCGGCCGCCTGTTCCTGATGGCCGGGATGGGCGCCGCTCCGAGGCCTTTCGCGGAGCTGCACTTGCCGCTCACCCGAGGCGCCGTCCAGCTGGCCGACGCGAGTGGCTTTTCGGGTGTCGCGTTCGAGGCGCGTGGGGCGGGCGATTACGTCCTCGAGCTCAACAGCTACGCGATCCATCCGAGGAGCTGGTTTCACGCCTCGTTCCAGGCGGGCGAGGCCCGGCGGGAGATCCGAATTCCGTTCAGCGCGTTCCGAAGCCCGCTTGCCCACGCGCGGCTCGACCCGGCCCGACTGCGGGCCCTCCTGTTCCGCCTGGAAGGAGAGCCGGGAGGCCTCGCCTGGCTGGAGCTCGGCAATATCCGCTTCTACCGCTGACCCTCCCCGCGTCATCCCGGCGAAAGCCGGGACCTCGGGACAAGAAGTCTCGGCGGTCTCTCCGAGATCCCGGCTTCCGCCGGGATGACGGTATCTACACGTAATGCGGGTCGCCACGCTCGCGCAGGGCCTCGTAATGGACCAGCGCCGGCTCCGGCCCGAACGCAACCGGCTCGCCCCCTCGGAACGCCCATTCGCCCCGGTCGCAATCCGTGGCCCGGACGTAGCCGTTCACATAAAGCCGGCGACGATGGTCCGACCTGTTGACCCCCGACCCGTGAACCGTGAACGGACTCCACAAGGCCAGGTCGCCGGGCTCGAGGATCACTTCCACGGCGTCCCCGGGGTCGAGGCCGGCGCCGAGAAGCACCGCATCGTCCATCGCGACCCCCAGCACTTCGCGCGGCGTATCGAGGTCAAGCTCGCCGCGAAGATGGCTTCCCGGGATGAAGCGCATGCAGCCCGATTCCGGCGTCTGCGGGTCGATGGCGAGCCCGGTCTGGACATAGGCGCTGCCGAGGTTGCGATAGGCGTGGGCGGGCTCGCGGAACTGCGAATCCTGGTGCCAGGCGAACTCCGCCCGGGGGCCGGGCTCCTTCCAGTGGATCTGGTTTATGATCTGCTTGAGATCGGCCCCCAGCAGCGGCCGGAGAAGCCTTGCCATTCGCGGGTCGAGGCGGACCGAGTTCAGGACCGGCTGGTGGTAGGACGGCCATTGCACCATCCGAACCTCGGCGCCGGGCCCGACATTGTAGAAGAGGTTGCCGTGGCGGAAGCTTCGGCCGTGCCGAACCGCTTCCGCGTAAATCTCGTCCGCGGCCGCGCCGATCCGTCCGATCTCGTCCGCCGGGAACAGGCCGCGGATGACCGCATATCCGTCCCGCCGGTAGCGCGCGACATATTCGCCGTCATGCTCCACGCTCGATTGCTCCACTTGCGCGATCCTCAGGGGCAGGTTCCCGGTGCGGGGCGGTGCGGCAGCGCCCGGCCGCCGGCCCGCCCGGTGAGTACGCCTTGGTCGACCGCGAGGATGCCGTTGACCAAAACGGTTCGAACCCCGGCGGCGGTGAGCTGCGGCTGCGCGTAGGTGGCGCGCTCGGCATAGCGCCTCGGATCGAAGACCACGATGTCGGCGAAGGCGCCGGGCTTCAGCCGGCCGCGGCCTTCGAGACGGAAGGTGTCGGCGGCGAGGGTCGAGCTCCGCTCGATGAACTCGCGCAAGTGGAGGATAGTTCTGGAATCGACATATTTTGCATATTTTCGAGCGAAGCTGCCATAGGTTCGGGGATGTCCGGCCGAGGCGTCGGAGCCGGTCATCACCCAGGGC
The DNA here is from genome assembly GCA_036388065.1 of Allosphingosinicella sp. GTDB lineage: Bacteria > Pseudomonadota > Alphaproteobacteria > Sphingomonadales > Sphingomonadaceae > Allosphingosinicella. The sequence continues at coordinate 36,086 of DASVSP010000017.1, read as the reverse complement.
CGGCGCATGAACGACTCGATGTCGGACTCGATCTGGTTGAACGACGCGACCGCCGGATCGCCTTCCCGGATGACGGCTGCGGCGGCGGCCACCGGATCTTCGCTGCGGCTCGCCGCAATTTGCGCGAGGGTTCGGCCCTTGAAGGCGCCCTCGGTGATCAGCAGGGCCGCCGGCCCACCGCGGCGCCGCAGGTTCTCGGTCATCGCGGAGCGCAGGCGCGGATCGCCCAGCCGCTCGATCAGCCTCTCGCGGCCTCCGTCCTGGGCCCACAGCGGCACCAGGGCCGCGGCAAGGCTCGTTCCCGACGCCGACCAGGGATATTGGTCGGCGGTGACGGCCTGGCCGGACCGCCGCGCCGACTCGACCTTCGCGATGATCGCCGGGGCCTGGCCCTGAACATCGACCCCGAGCGCCTTGATGTGGGAGATGTGGACCGGGATTCGCGCCCGCCGGCCGATCGCGAGGGCCTCGTCGACGGCGGCGGCGAGCCCGACCGTGTAGGAGGATTCGTCGCGCAGGTGGCTGTCATAGGTCCCGCCGCGACGGCCGGCCTCGCGGGCGAGCGAGACCACCTCGTCGGTCTTCGCGAAGCTCTGGGGGGCGTAGAAGAGTCCGGTCGAAAGACCCATGGCGCCCTGGCACATGGCGCCGGCGACGAGCGCTCGCATCCGCTTCAGCTCGGCTTCGGCCGGAGGGCGGTTCGAGTCTCCGAGCACCTGGCGGCGCACCGCTCCGAGGCCGACATAGGTCGCGTAATTGATCCCGACCGGGCGAGCCGTCGCGGAGCCCAGAACCCGGGCCACATCGGGTTCGCCACCGCCGTCGTTGCCGATGAAGGCGGTAGTGACCCCCTGCATCAGGAAGGCCGGGATCAGGCGCCTGGCCGGATCCTCCGACGCGAGGTCCTCGCCCATATGGGTATGGGGATCGATGAAGCCCGGGGCGACGATCAAGCCCTTGGCGTCGATCACTCGCTTCGCCGCCCTGGGGAGGCGTCGGCCGACGGCGACGATCCGGTCCCCCGAGACCGCCACGTCGCCGACGAAAGGCGCGGCCGATCCGGTATAGACGGTGCCGCCGCGGATCAGCAGGTCGACCGGCTCGGGTGCGGGAGCGGCTCCGATCGCGAGGAGGGCGAGCAAAAATCCTCCCCCGCTTTTGCGGGGGAGGGGGACCGGGCGAAGCCTGGTGGAGGGGTTCTTCCGAGTCAGCAAGGCCCCTCCACCGCGCTTCGCGCGGTCCCCCTCCCCTGCAAATGCAGGGGAGGATTGGAGAGGGTTCCCGCTCATCGGCTTCCCCAAAAACCGGCTTCCGGCGGCACGAGCCAGCCGCCTTCGTCCCTGACGCCTCCGGCGCGATCCTCCCGAAGCCAGAGCGGGCCGTCAAGGTCGACGAAGTCGGAAAGGGCGGCGACGTGGAGCGCCGGAGCGATGGACAGCGAGGTCGACACCATGCAGCCGGTCATCAGGATGAGGCCGCGGGCCCGGGCCGCCTGGGCCAGGTCAAGGGCGGCGGTCAGGCCTCCGGTCTTGTCCAGCTTGACGTTGACCCCCTGGTAGCGGAGCGCGATCCGGTCGAGATCGGCGGCGACATGAACCGCCTCGTCGGCGCAGATCGGAACCGCCGGAACGAAGCCGGCAAGCCAGGAATCGGAGTCGGCCGGAACGGGCTGCTCGACCAGGTCGACCTCCGATTCGAGGAGGATGGCCTGCATCTCCTCCAGCAGACGCTGGTCCCAGCTTTCGTTCGGGTCGACGATGAGCGCGGCGTTGGGTGCCGAAGCTCGAACGGCCCGGATCCGGGCGGCCGGATCCGCCGAGTCGACCTTGACCTTGAGGAGCGGCGCTTCCGAGTGACGCGCCGCAACCTCGGCCATCGCCTGCGGAGTGTCGATTCCAAGGGTGATCGCGCTGACCACCCGTCCGGGGACCTGAAGGCCGGCCAGTCCGGCGACGCCGACCCCCGACTGTCGGGCCTCGAGGTCCCACAGGGCGCAATCGACGGCGTTGCGGGCGGCGCCGGCCGGGAGGAGCGACTGGAGCGCCTGTCGCCCGGCGCCGGCCTCGACCGCGGCCCGAGCCCCCTCGATCGCGGCGAGCGAGGTTTCAACGCTTTCGCCGTAGCGCGGGTAAGGCACGCCTTCGCCTCGGCCGACGAGTCCGGCCTCCTCCACCGTCACCGTGATCACGTCCGCGGCGGTCTTGACTCCGCGCGCGATCCGGAACGGCCGGCTTAGCGCGAAGCGATCGTGCTGGGCGCGCAGTGAGCGAGACACAGGAGCTCGATGATCGGGCCTACTCCGAAGGCGATCGGGTCGGTGGTTGGGAGGTCGAGCCGGTCGGCCACCCGGTCGCACAGCCGCCGCGCCTCGTTGACCTCCATCCCCGACGTGTTGAGACAGACTCCGGCGGCGCGGACGTGCGGGCTCGTCAGCCGGGCGGTCTCCAAATTGCGGTCGAGGCATTCGGCCAGGTCGGGAAGCGCGCGTCCCGGAAGGCCTCGCATATGGTCGCGGCCCGGCCTGTGGCAGAGTACGATCGCCTCGGGCTGGGCGCCGTGGAGCAGTCCCATCGACACTCCGGCGAAGGAGGGATGGAAGAGCGACCCCTGCCCCTCGATCACGTCCCAGCCCTCGTCGTGGCGGGCGGGAGCGAGCCGCTCGATCGCTCCGGAGATGAAATCGGCGACCACGGCATCGACCGGAATCCCCTCTCCGGCGATCAGGATCCCGGTCTGGCCCGTGGCCCGGAAGTCCGCGGCGAGGCCGCGCTCGCGAAGTCCGGCGGTGAGGGCCAGCGACGCATACATCTTTCCGACCGAGCAATCGGTGCCGACCGTCAGCAGACGGTGCCCGGCCCTCGAATAGCCGGTTCCGACCGGCAGGTCCGCCGGGGGCTCGCGAACGTCGAAGAGGCGAAGCCCGCGCGCCTTGGCGAGCTGGACCAGCCGCGGCTCGTCGCGAAGCCTCTGGTGGAGGCCCGCGGCGACGTTCATCCCGGCCTGAAGCGCGATTGCGGCGTCTTCGACGAGCTCGATTCCGAGCTTGCCGCCGGCGCCGGCGATCCCGAGCACCAGGGTCCGGGCCCCGGCCTCGGCTCCGGCCGCCATCGCGAGCCTGGGCAGGCCCAGAGTGAGCGGGCAGTCGTCGTGGCGGAATTCGCCGACGCATTCCTCGCGCCGGAACTCGGCCAGGCCGCGCGAGGTCTTGATGCTCATCGCGTCCGCGCAATGGCCGAGATAGAGTAGGTAGGGCCCCGGGATCATGGTCGCTGGATATCGTCCCGTGCTTCGCACGGCAGCATAGCGAGTGGACCGCTCTCCATAATCTCCCGTTATGGCGGTCGGGCGGGGCGGCCCGGCTGGCCGCGGGTTTCGCTTCGCTCCGTCATTGCGAGCGAAGCGAAGCAATCCAGCGCGGGGCTCGGACGCCCGCTGGATTGCTTCGTCGCTTCGCTCCTCGCAATGACGGCCGGACTTGAGCCTAGTCCGCCCCCAGCACCCGGCCCAGCGTCTTGAGGAAGTCCATGGCAAGAGCGTTGGGCGGGCGGTTGGTCAGGTACATGGCGTGGATTTCGAAGGTGAGCGCCGGCTCGAGCGGCCGGACCGACAGCCCCGGCGCCATCGAAGCCTGGGCGGTGAAGCTGTCCACCACCGTCATCCCGACGCCCTGCCGAACCAGAGCGGAGGCGATGTAGAAGGTTCGGGCCGAGACGATCTCGTCCAGCTCGACGTCGAGCCTCTGCAATTCTTGGGTGAAGAGGTGGCCGATGGGGCCGCTCGCGGCGAGGCTGATGAAAGGCCGGCCTCGAAGCCGGCCGAGCTCCACCCGCGCCGGGGCCTCGGGCATGTCCTGCTCCTGGTAGAGCACGACCAGCTCGCCCCGGCCGAGCCACCGGTTGCCGATCGGCGCGGCCGGCGGGACCTCGAACGCGATCGCGACGTCGCACTCCCGCTCGTAGAGCTTTCGAAGCAGGTCGTCGTGGTGGACGGTCTGCAGGTCGAACTTCACCTTCTCGTGGTTTCGCCGGAAACGCGACACCGCGACCGGAATCGCCTGGAGCGCGAGCGACGGAAGGGCAGAGATTCGGAGCATCCCGCCCTCGCCCCGCTTGAGGTGCCGGCCGGCTTCGCGAAGGGCGTGCACCCGGTCCTGGATTTCGCGGGCGTCGGTGAACAGGACATGGGCGTCCTCGGTCGGGACGAGGCCGCCGCTGGTCCTCTGGAAGAGCTGGAACCCGAGCAGCGATTCGGCGTGGCGAAGCATCTTCGAGACCGAAGGCTGCGACACGTTGAGTGCGCGCGCGGCGGCGCTGACCGAGCCGTTGACGTAGACGGCGTGGAAGATCTCGATGTGGCGAAGGTTCATGATGCGGCGGCCATGGGCATGGACCGTTGCTAGAGCAGTTTCCCGCAAAGGGGAATCGCCCCGTGGTCGCGGCACCGGCTCGCCGGCACTATCGTCGAGTCGTCCGCTTCGCTAGGTTCCCGCAATGACCGTTACGATCCGTTCCGTCGAGGACGCCGCCGAGCGCAAGGCCTTCGTCGACGTCGCCTACGCCCTCAATTCCGACGATCCCAACTGGGTGCCGCCGCTCAAGACGGAGGTGCACGGCCTCATCGACCCGCGCACCAACCCGTGGTTCGAGCACGGCCAGGCCCGCTTCTTCATAGCCGAGCGCGATGGAGTGCCGGTCGGACGGATCTCCGCCCAGGTCGACGAGCTGGTGCACCGGCACATGGGCCCGGGCATCGGACAATGGGGCATGTTCGAGGCGGCCGACGCTGAAGTCGCGGCCGAGCTCATCCATCGCGCCGAAGCCTGGCTCCGGGGCCGGGACATGACCCTGTCGATGGGGCCGTTCAGCCTGTCGATCTGGGACGAGCCCGGCCTTCTCATCAAGGGCCACGACCATCCTCCGATGGTGATGATGGGCCACAACAAGGCGGAATATGAAGCCTGGGTCGAAGCGGCAGGCTACGTCAAGGCCAAGGACCTCTTCACCTACGACCTCGAGGTCAACGCCCCCTTCCCTCCCATCGTCGAGCGGATCGTCGGGGCCGGCGAGAAGAATCCCCGGATCCGGATCCGCCGCACGGTCAAGAAGCAGTTCGAAGCGGAAGCGCGTCTGCTGCTCGGAATCCTCAACGACGCCTGGTCGGACAATTGGGGGTTCATCCCGCTCACCGAGGCGGAGATCGCCTATGCCGGAAAGAAGCTGAAGCCGATCGTCCTCGAGGACATGATCCTCGTCGCCGAATATGACGGCGAGCCCGTCGCCTTCATGATGGCGCTTCCCGACATCAACCAGTTCCTCAAGGACCTCGACGGGAGCCTCTTTCCCTTCGGCTGGGCGAAATTGCTCTGGCGGCTCCGCCGGATGCGTCCCACCGGGGGCCGAGTGCCGCTGATGGGCGTGGTCAAGCGCCTCCAGTCGACCCGGCTCGCAAGCCAGCTCGCCTTCATGATGATCGAGCAGATCCGAAAGGCCGGAACCGGCCATTACGGGATCGGCCGGGCCGAGGTCGGCTGGGTCCTCGAGGATAACGGCCCGATGATCTCGATCGCCCAGGCCATCGAGAGCGACGTCAACCGGATCTACCGGATCTACGAAAAGCCGCTTTGAGCCCTCGCTCGTCATTGCGAGGAGCGAAGCGACGAAGCAATCCAGCTAGCAGCGTTGGAGCCCCTGGATTGCTTCGCTGCGCTCGCAATGACGGTGTTGCGCGCCGCACACGAAAAGGCCCGCGGGATCGCTCCCGCGGGCCTTCTCTTTCGTGCCGTCAGGCCCGCTTTAGCGGACGCTGCCCCGGCGGAAGAGGTTGACGATGGCGAGAAGGATGAGAGCGCCGACGAACGCGGCGAGAAGGGTCCCGCCGTCGAGCGCTCCGCCGTTCATGATGTTGCCGTCGGCGCCGAAGAAGCGCCCGAGAAGGAAGCTGCCGAGCAGCGAGCCGACGATTCCGACGACGATGTTGAGAAGAAGGCCCTGCTGGGCGTTGGTGCGCATGACGATGCTGGCCAGCCAGCCGATGACGCCGCCGATGACGAGAGCGATGATGAGATTGATCATTAGGCTTACTCCTACCGAACTCCCGGCCCCTGTTTTGGCCCGCGGATCGCAAGTCTAGACGCGCCGATGGGAGGGATGTTCCGTATCCGGTTCGATATGTGTCCTTCGATACGGGCCTTCGCCAGGCTCAGTCCCTACTCAGGATGAGCGGATCACGGGCCGCTACCGCTCATCCTGAGTAGCCGGTGAGCTTGTCGAACCGGCGTATCGAAGGACCTACACCGGCGCCGCCGAATTCTTCCGGTGGTGCCAGGCGAAGATGGCGAAGGCGCCGCGGTGGGGGCGCCAGGCTTCGGCGATCTCGCGGACCCGTTTTTCGGTGGGCTTGCCGTCGAGGCCCATGATCCGGCCGGTCTCGATCTGGACCGCGAGGTCTCCGGCCGGCCAGACGTCGGAGCGCCCTTCCGCGAAGAGCAGGTAGACCTCGGCCGTCCACCGGCCGATGCCCTTCACCCGGACCAGCTCGGCGATCGCCTCCTCGTCGCCCGCGGGCAGCCGGGCGAAGTCGAGCCGCCCGGAAACCACCTCTTCCGCAAGGCTTCGCGAGTAGGAGGCCTTCTGCCGCGACAGCCCCGCCGAGCGCAGCGCGTCGTCCGAGGCGGCCAGGAGCGCGGCGGGCTCGGGCGGATCGCCGACCAGGGCCGTGAGCTTCGCCCACATCGACGCCGCCGAGGCGACCGACACCTGCTGGCCGACGATGGCTCGAAGAAGCGTCTGGTAGCCCGGCTCGCTGATCCGGGGCTCGGGATAGCCGACGTCGGCCAACGCGGCGGCGATCCGGGGCTCGATCGCCGCAAGCGCATCCAGCGAATAACGCAAGTCTTCGGCGGCGATCCCCACAATTGCTCCCTTGTTTTACCGTGGCGCGCCTAGCATATCGCCGAGCCATGGCGAAGCTGACCATCATCGACCGCTCCGGAGCGGAAAAGACCATCGAGGGCAAGGACGGCTGGAGCGTCATGGAGAATATCCGCGACTCCGGCTTCGACGAACTGCTCGCCTTGTGCGGCGGCTGCTGCAGCTGCGCCACCTGCCACGTCCATGTCGATCCGGAATGGCTGTCCGTCTTGCCGCCGATCGGGGTCGACGAGGACGATCTGCTCGACACGACCGACCACCGGGTCGAGAGCAGCCGGCTTTCCTGCCAGATCAGGTTCGGCCCGGAATATGACGGCCTGAGGGTCCAGATCGCCCCGGAGGATCCTTATTGACCGTCATTCCGGCGAAGGCCGGAACCCATGAACACGGATCGAGCCAGGATCTCGTCGGCCCGTGTTCATGGATCCCGGATCAAGTCCGGGATGACGATGTCGTCACATCGCGAAGCGCACCACCGCGGTCGGAACGGTTTTGCTGGCGGGAGTGACCTTCCAGACCACCTTCTTGCCCGGCCCCGGCGCCATCCCCTCCTCGTTGTTCTGCATCACCAGCTCGGCGTCGGTGGTGAAGGTGAAGGTGCCGCTCCGCTCCTTGGGCTGCGAATCGGGCTTGGCGGCACCGGCCATGTCCATGTCCTGGTTGCCGAACGCCATCGCCACGACCCGGGCGGTGCCGTCCTTTCGGACCTCGACGGCGATCCAGGGGATGATCGACTTGGCGTCCATGTTGATCGGATAGACGAAGCTCCGGTCGAGCCTGCCGGTCATCGAATAGTCGACTCGGAATTTGTTCTTGCCGAGATATTCGACCGACCGGTAGCCGACCTCCTTCGACAGCGCCTCGGCCACGGCCTTGGCCTCCGCGACGGACTGAGCCGATTCGGCGGCCGGCGCGGCGGGCGCCTTGGGGGCGGGTTCGGACATGGAGGTGTTGCGGGCGTCTTCTTCGCCGTCCGCGGCGGGGGTGTCCCCGGCTCCGGCCAGGCCTTCCTCCATCCCCTTCTGCATCGCGGAAGCCGGATCGAGAAGGATGACCTCCCCGACATAGGTGAAGGTGAAGCTGCGGTCCTTCGCGATGTGCAGGGTCGAGACGAACTTGCCCGGGCTGAGGACGCAGGATGAAAGCGCGAGCGCGGCGGCGGCCACGAACGCGAAGCGCATGAACGACATGAGATTCTCCCCCCGATTAGCCCTTATGCGTCTTATGCGTCGCCACCGCGTATAGCGCCACCGCGGCCGCGTTGGAAACGTTCAGGCTTTCCATCCGGCCGCTGATCGGAAGCCGGGCCAGAGCGTCGCAATGCGCCTGGGTGTTCGGCCGCATTCCCTCCCCCTCGGCCCCCAGGACGAGGGCGACCCGGGCCGGACCCACCGCCTCGGCAAGGGTCATGCCGGCCTCCCCGGTCAGCCCTATCCGCCAGAAGCCGGCCTCGGCCATCTCGTCGAGGGCCCGGGCGAGGTTGACCACCCGGACCCAGGGCACCGTCTCGAGGGCGCCGCTCGCCGCCTTCGCAAGAGCGCCCGATTCCGGCGGCGCGTGCCGGTCCTGGGTGACCAGCGCCAGCGAATCGAAGGCCGCCGCGGAACGAAGGATCGCTCCGACGTTGTGCGGATCGGTGACCTGGTCGAGGACGAGGAGCGGCCGGTGCTCCGGAGCGTCCTGGAGGATGTCGGCGAGCAGCAGGTCGTCGAGCCGCTCGACCTCTGCGACCAGCCCCTGGTGCGGGGCGTCCTTAGGGACGAGCCGGCCGAGATCGGCGACGTCGGCGAAGGTGAACGGGACGTCCTTGGGAAGATCGACCTCGGCCGCGGCCTCGCGGGTCGCCCAGATCCGGACGATTTCCCGATCGGGATTGGCGAGGGCCGCGGCGACCGCGTGCCGGCCCCAGAAGCGCGGCCGGTTCTCGGGCTTGGAGGCGGTACGGGCTTTGCGGCGCATGGCGGGTTAATGGCGGCGCTCGGCTCGGCTGGCAAGTAACCCGTCATCCCGGCCTGTGACTGTCATGCCGGCGGAAGCCGGGACCCCACAACGAGAAGTCTCGGTGGGTCTCCCCGAGGTCCCGGCTTCCGCCGGGATGACGGAATTTAACCCAGGTTATCCCCGATATCCCCGTTATCCACAGGCCCCGACCCCGATTCACCATTAGGCGCGACTCGATGATCGGTGCCAATGTCCTCTTGTCGCAGGGAAGCGGCCTTTTTCCGGAAACGGAAGAGACGGTCCCAGCGGCGGCCGAGCGGAGAGCGGCGGACGTTCGAAAGGACGAAAGCCGAAGGAAGCGAGGTCCGGGCAACCGGAAGGAAGAAGCGCGAGGCGGCGGCGCAAGCCAAGGCCGAACCCACTTTCCTTCGAGGGTCCGGCGGAACCCGAAGCCCCCGGGCGGAAGGAACCGCGAAAGGACGACCGATGAGGTTCGCCTCGACGGACGACCGATAGGGAACCGACTGTCGAAGTCGCAAGACGGAGACGAACGGAACCCGCCAGGGAACCGAAGCCGGCCGCAAGGCGGGGCGCGGAACCCGCAGGAACCCGAACCGGAATAGCAATATTCCCGGATCGAGGAACCTGAGGGACCGACCGGGGCCGCAAGGCCTCGGCCGGAACCTCCCTGGGAAAGGCGGTCTCGCCTTCGGGCAGGACCAACGGAACCAGGGACAGTGGAGGCCGGCAGCAATGCCGGCCTCCATTTCGTTTTGGGGCGCTCGGCCCGCCCATTTCGCCGAGGTCTGTTTCCGCCGAGGTGGAATCGTTTCCCGGCGAAGGCCGGACCCACGCTGCATCGACATTGATCGGTGGCACCATCTTCCCCTCTCCCGTCCTTACGGGAGAGGAGGGGCCCGCCGCGAAGCGGTGGGAGGTGAGGGCCTGTACACCGGACTCGGAACAGCCCTCACCTCCCAAGCCTTCGGCTTGGGGCCCTCCTCTCCCGCGGAAAGCGGGAGAGGGGCTGTGCGGCTTAAGCCTGCTGAACGTCGATACAGCCCAGTGAGGGAAGTCGGGGCGGGTCTCGCCGAGATCCCGGCTTTCGCCGGGATGACGGGGTTGGCGTTACGCGGTCCCCTCGCCGCCCGGACTTGCCGTTCCGCTCGGGCTCCTGCCGGCATCGCCGCCGCCCAGATCGCCCTTGTCGCCGGGAGTTCCGGAGCCGATGTCGCCGAGTCCCGCGCCCTGGCCGATCGCCTCGGCGCCCGTACCGCCGCCGCTCCGGTGCCCGGCGCCCGGCTGGACGACCGACGCTTCATCGGCGAGGGCGCCCGAAGCGTCGCCGAGCGCCGCGGCTTCGGCCGCGATCGCTCCATCCTCGCCTTCGGTCATTCCAGGCGGAAGGCCCGCGGTGCCGCCGGCGGCGCCGAGCGTCCCTCCGGAAGGCTCGCCCCGGCCGGCGATGGTGCCGCCCCCGCTCGATCCGCCGGCGCCGCCGAGATCTTCGGGGTCATGACCGGCCAAAGCCGCTTCGTTGAGTCCGTTGCCGATATCCGGCTGGCCTTCCCGTTCGTCCATCGCGTGCGCTCCTGCGGTTCGAGATCGCTTGCGCAAACGGCTTCGCCGGAGCGCCGTTCCCTAGGGCGCGGCGGCGATCACGGACCCCAGGAGGGTACGGGCGACCCGCTCGCGCGGCCCGGCCGGGAGCGCGGCGACGGCCTCGTGCATCGCGGCGGCTCCCCGGCACAGATGGTCTGGGCTCGCGGCGGCTCGGCGCGCCCGGTCCGAAAGCATTGCCACGACCGGCACCTCCGGCTCGACCCTGGCGACGGCCGCCAGCCAGGCCTGGAAATCCTCTTTCGCCGTGGCCGCCGCGGCGGGCGCCCGAAAACCCGCCTTGGCGGCCTCGACCAGAGCCACGCCATATTCGGCCAGTCCCGGCGGAGCAGCGCCGGCCAGCGCCTCGCGGCTGAAGAATCCGCGGTCGCCGACCGCCGCGCAGAGCCGAACGTCCTGCCTGCCCAGGGCCCGAAGCATCGCGCCCTGGCGCGCCTCGATCGCGGCAAGCGACGCGCCCGGGGCGGCAAGGATCGAATTCCTGCGCCCGCGCACGAAGCGGTCGATCCCCTCGTAGGCGAGCCGCCGCGCGTCCTCGGGCGTCTTGCCCGCCAGGCTCGCGGCGATCGCCTGGTGGTCGATCGGAAAATCGCGGCGGATCGCTTCCAGGATGGGAGCGACCGGGTCGGCCGGCGGCTGGCCCCGGACGGGGGCGAGGCCGGCGACGAGGATCAGGAGTGCGGCAAGGCGGCGCATCGGCGGGGCTTTCGTTGCAGGACCATGCCCGGGGACTAGCGCAATAGGGACGCGAGGCAAGCCGCTCGACGTCGCGGCGGCCCTGGGGCCCGGCGGCCCACGTCCCGACGGGCTTGCTCGTTTCCCCGAACCGGCGGCGCCCCGCGAACGGACAACCGCCCTATTCGACGACGATCTCGGTGCGGAGCGAATTGGCGATGAAGCAGCGCTCGTGCGCTTCATGGTGGAGCTTGGCCAGCGTCTCCGGGTCCGGGGCCTCGCCCTCGAACGCGATCTTGGGGCGAAGCACGATCCGGGTCATCGCCATCCGGCCTTCGGAGTCCCTGCCCATCGTCCCCAGCGCTTCGTCCCGATAGGTCGCGACATCGAGCCCGGAGTCGCGCGCGCGGTGGAGGAACCAGAGCATGTGGCAGGCGGAGACCGATGCGACCAGAGCCTCCTCGGGGTCGACTCCGGCCGGATCCGACATCGGCGCCGGGACGACGTGCGGCGAGGCGGAACCCTTGACGACCGCACCCCCGTCAAAGCTCCAGCTGTGGGCGCGGCTGTACCGGCCCTCGCGGAATCCGCCGTCCGAACGCCAGTCGATCGTCGCGAGATAGTCGGCCATCCCCTGCTCCCCCCTCAGCTCGGTTTGGATCGTCCGCTCGTCCCGTCATTGCGAGGAGCGAAGCGAGGAATCAATCCACGGCCCCGGGCCGCGCTGGATTGCTTCACTGGCGGTCGCAATGACGGGTTCGAGGCGAAACGGCTCAGGCCGTCTTTTCCAGGAAGGCGGCTTCGCGCTCGACCCAGCCGGCGAAGCTCGGCCGGGCCAGCATCCGGTCGGCGAAGGCCGCCACCTTGGGATGGCGCCCGGAATCGATCGTCATCCCCATATGCCGGAAGTTGGCGAACGCCGTCGCGACCGCGATGTCGGCCAGGGTGATCCCCTCCCCCACCAGCCAGCCGTTCTCGGGGATGGATCGCTCGATATAATCGAGGATGGGCGGAAGCTCCTCCTTCTCTGCCTTGTCGGCGCTCTCGAGGTCCCCCTCGCGTCCTAGAAAGCGCGGAGCGACGATCCGGTTGAAGAACATCTTCGCCCCGCACGCGATGAGGATGGTGTCGGCGAACTCGTCGAACCAAATGGTCCTGGCCCGGGCCTCGGGCTCGGCCGGGATCAGAGCCGGCTCCGGATATTTGGCCTCGAGATAATGGATGATGGCGGAAGAATCGGAGATTCCGAAGTCGCCGTCGCTGAAAGCGGGCATCTTGCGGAACGGGCTGGCGGCGAGGAAAACCGGATCGTCCGAGCCCAGCCCGATCGGCTTGTGGTCGAGCTCGAGCCCCTTCTCCGCACCGTAAGCGAGGACCTTGCGAACGAACGGCGACAGCGATGCTCCGTAGACGATCATGGTCTTGTCTCCCCTTTTAAGTTTCAACACGCAACTTATACCGCCGTCGATCCTACCGCAAGCCGCCCAAGCGAAGCCCGAGCCAGAAAGTCCGCGGAGTGGCCCGTTCCCCGATGCCGTCGCCGCTGATCCCGGCGAGGATCCGGGCGCCGGCGACGTTCTCCGCCCGGGCCTCGATCGCAATCCGTCGCGAGAGCGGGAGCCTTGCGACGGCGTCCAGAGTGAAGGCCGCCGGCAGGCGCTGGCGATTGAGATCGTCCTCATATTGGCCGCCTGAATAGCGCGCGGTAAGGGCGGCGCCGGCTCCGCCCTCGGCCCAGGCAAGCGTCGAGGACAGGCTGTGGCGCGGCGTCTGCGCGGGCCTGAGGCGGTCGAGCGCAACGGCCGGCCCGCTCGAACGCACTCGGACATCGACCCATGACCAGCCGCCCGATACGGTCCAGGCGCCGAGCGCGTAGCGGCCCTCCAGCTCGATGCCTCGAGCCCCGATCGAATCGAGGTTGCCCCGGCGTCGATAGTCGCCGCCGGCGGCAACGAAACCGACTCCTGGGAAAGCGCCTGGGCCCCGCCCGAGGGTGACGTTGGCGATGGCCCCCCGGAGCCGGTTGGAGAAAGCGGTCAGCCCGATCCGGGCGCTCGGCGCGGGCCGCCAGTCCAGGCCGGCCTCGATCCCGCGAAGGCGCTCTGGCGCAAGCTCGGCGTTGGCCGCGGTCGCGTCGATGCCCACCCGGAAGGGCCGGTAGAGCTCGTTGAGGGTGGGAAGCCGCCAGCCCAGATAAGCCGCGCCTCGAAGGGTCAGCCCCTCCCCGATGCGCCAGGCGATCCCGGCGCGTCCGGTCGGCTCCCAGCCCGAGCGGTCGCCGAAAGCCGTGTCGGTCAGAACCGCGCCGGTCGCGAGCACGCGCTCCCGAAGGCGGCCGTTCGAGATCGTCCAGCGGTCGATCCGGCCGCCGGCGGTCACAGTCAGGGCGTCCGAGGTCCAGGACGCCTCGGCGAAGCCGCCCGCGGTCGCGGTCCGGCCGCCGGCCTCCCGGCCGCGCGTGCCCGATCCGGCGACGAATGCGAACAACTCGCGGGTTTCGCCCTCGGTAAGACGCCAGTCGCCGCCGAGCCGAAGCTCGAGACCCGGCCCGATCCGCGGCCGCGCCTCGATCCGAGCGCCGAGGCCCGTCGCCGGCACGCTGAACTGCTCCGAGGTTCGAATCGCGGCGGTCCGCGCCGAATTGACGCTCGCGAAGCTGTTGTAGAAATCTCGAGTCTGGACATAGGCGAGTGCGCTCCAGCCCCGGCCGACCAGTCGAAGCGACGCGTCGGCCCCCTTCGTCCGGATGCCGGAAAAAGCGGTGCCGCGCTCCCTGGCGTCGGAGAAAGCAAGGCCGGTCGCCTGAAGCTCGGCACCGGCAAGGGGCGCCACGGCCCGGACGGCGAGGCTCATCTGCTCGTAGGGCGAGGGCCTGTCGGCGGGACCGCGCCGCTCGCTCACCACCGGGACGAACCCGTCGCCCCGCTGCCAGGCGCCCGAGACCGCGACGAATCCGCCGCCGAGGGGAAGGCCGAAGCCGGCAAAGGCGTCGAAGGAGTCCCGGCTGCCGTAGGCGACCCGAGCCTGCGGGCCGCGAAGCTGAGCGGGGGTCGCGCTCGCGAGCTCGATGGTTCCGGCGAGCGCTCCGGGGCCCTGGACCCCGCTCCCGCCGCCGCGGGTCACTCGCGCTTCGCCGAGCCGTTCGGGATGGTAGGCCGGCCAGCTCACCCAGCCGCCGAACGGATCGGTTTGCGGAACGCCGTCGAGCAGCAGAAGGGCTCGGCTCGACGCGTTGCCGCCGAGCGCCCTCAGGGTCGCGCCCTGGCTGGTCGGATTGGCGGAGCGCGAGTCGGAGCGTCGGAAGAGCTGGAAGCCTGGGACGTCGCGGAGCACCTCCTCGAGGCGGCCCGAGGCCGAGCCGGTGAGGCGATCGCGCTCGATGACCACGGTGTCGAATACTTCTTCGCCCGCCGCCGGGGCGAGGCCTCGGCCGGTGACGACGATGTCGGGAGCCGCCTGGGCGGCGAGCAGGAGGGGGAGGAGGAAGGGCACGAGGGGGGCTCTACCTCGCTAAGTCATTGCCGGGAAAGCTCGTCATTGCGAGCGAAGCGAAGCAATCCAGCCAGCCTCGGAGAGCGCTGGATTGCTTCGTCGCTTCGCTCCTCGCAATGACGTCTAGCGCGAAGCGGTCCGGCGACGTCCGCCGCTTCGGCTTTCGCCCTGCGGCCTGGCCGGGCGGGCGCTGAAGCGCTTGGCCGGACGGCCGCGGCCATGGCGCTCATCGCGCTCGGGGCGCTCGACGATCTGGATCGGCGAGCTGGCCCGGGCGGCCTTGATCCGCGCCGCTTCGGAATTGAAGCCTTCAGGCAGCGGAACGGGGATAAGCGTCTGCTTGGTGAGCCGCTCGATGCCCTTCAGATAGGGCCGCTCGTCCTCGGCGCAGTAAGCCACAGCAACGCCGGCCGCTCCGGCGCGCGCGGTGCGGCCGATCCGGTGGACATATTGCTCCGAGACGTTGGGCAGGTCGAAGTTGATGACGTGGCTGACTCCCGAGACGTCGATCCCGCGCGCGGCGATGTCGGTCGCGATCAGGATCTTGACCTTGCCGTCCTTGAACTCGGCCAGGGCCCGCTCGCGCTGAGGCTGGCTCTTGTTGCCGTGGATGGCGTTGGCCGGAATTCCGGTCTGGGCGAGCTGCTTCACGATCCGGTCGGCGCCGTGCTTGGTCCGGCTGAAGATCAGGACCCGGTCCATCGAGCCCCCCTTCTTTCCCGGAGAGGCCGCTCCGAAGCCGACCCGAAGCATCATCGTCAGCAGCGCCGGCTTCTCGGCCTGGTTGACGAAGGTGACATACTGCTCGACCCGCTCGACCGTGGAGGCGACGGGAGTGACCGCGACCTGCTCGGGGTCGGTCAGGAACTTGTCGGCCAGGTCGCGGATCGCCTTGGGCATGGTCGCAGAGAAGAACAGGCTCTGCCTCTTCTCGGGCAGGAAGCGGACGATCTTCTTCAAGTCGTGGATGAAGCCGAGGTCGAGCATCTGGTCGGCCTCGTCGAGGACGAGGATCTCGACCTGCCTGAGGTCCAGCCAGCGCTGCTCGACGAGGTCGAGGAGACGGCCCGGAGTGGCGACGAGAACGTCGACTCCGCGAGACAGGTCCTGCCGGTTCTTGTTGATCGAGGTGCCTCCGAAGACGGTGGCGACGCTGATATGGCTGAAGCGGCCATAGGCGCGGGCGCTCTCGGCGATCTGCGAGGCGAGCTCGCGGGTCGGGGCGAGAACCAGCATCCGGCAGGCGCCGCGCTGCGGGCGCTTGCCCGAGGCGATCAGCCGGTCGATCGACGGAAGCATGAAGGCCGCCGTCTTGCCGGTGCCGGTCTGGGCGATTCCGAGAAGGTCCTTACCCTTGAGCAGGATCGGGATCGCTTTCTCCTGGATCGGAGTCGAGGTCGAATATTCCTTCAGAGCGAGCGCCTGGAGGACGGGCTGCGAGAGCCCGAGATTTTCAAAAGACATGATAACTCACTATATTGGTGCGGCGGCCCCGCGCAGCCGGAACGGCGCGCGGAAACGCGGCGGGTTCTGGTGACCCGCGTGAAAAGGGAAACCTTGGTAAATGACGAAACGGAGCCGGCCCGAAAGGGGCGTTCACGCTGCAATGACGTTTCGCTGAGAGCCATATGGGGCAGAAAGACTAAGAAATCAACTTATGCTCTCGTCATCCCGGCGAAGGCCGGGATCCATGAACACGGACCGTGGAAAGCTTGCACCTTCCGTGTTCATGGATTCCGGCCTTCGCCGGAATGACGGCTCAGCCGGGGGCCACCCGCGCCAGCAGCCGGTCGATCCCCGCCACCGCCTCCGGCTCCTCCAAGGTCGGCGCATGGCCGACGTTCGGCACCGTCGCCGACTCCATGTCGGGGTTCTCGGCCAGCATCCGCTCAACCGTCGCCCGGCTCAGCAGGTCCGAAATCTCCCCGTGCACGACCAGCGAGGGAATCCCCTTCAAGGCCGCGAACGCGCTCCACAGGTCGAAGCCGGAATCGCCGCCCGGCTGGCGGAACGGCTCCGCGATCCGCATGTCGTAGTCGAACACGATCCGCCCACCCGGGTTCAGCTTGCACAGCCGCTTGGCGTAGACGAGCCACCGGCCGATCTCCCAGTCCGGATAGCGGTCGCTCTGCGCCTCGCAAAGGAATCGGGCGGCGTGGAGCCAGGTCGGCCAGCTTTGCGAGCGCCCGACATAGGAGCGGATATGCTCGAGCCCCTTCAGCTCGAGATCGGGCCCGATATCGTTGAGCAGTGCTCCGGCGATCCGGTCCCTGCCGGCGAGGGCGAGAAGCATCGTGATGAGCCCGCCGAGCGACGTCCCGAACAGCACGAAGCGCTTCAGCTCGAGGGCGGCGATCAGCGCCTCGACGTCCTGGCGGTAGACCGGTGGGACGTAGGTCATCGGATCCTTGGCATGCTCGCTCTGGCCGCGACCCCTCAGCTCCAGGCAGATCAGCCGCCACTCGCCCTTCAGGCGGTCGGCCACGCCTTCGAAGTCCCGGGCATTGCGGGTCAGCCCGGGGATGCACAGGATCGGCGGCCGGGCGGCACTTCCGGCATAGTCGCGATAATGGAGTCGAAGTCCGTCCCCCGCCGTCCACCAACCGTCAGACCAGTCCGCCATGTCCCGCCCCCCGTTTCGAGGCATATTGCGGGGCCGAGCGGCCGCGGCAAGCCTTAGGTGGCGGCCTTGGCCTTGGTGACGTCGATGGCGGCGCCGACATTGTTGAGCGTGGAATCGGCCTGCTTGCCGAGATTGTTGAACGCCGCGATGGCGGCGACCGCAATCAGAGTCGCCACCAGGGCATATTCAATCGCGGTCCCGCCCTTACGGTCGCGTAAGATAGTGCGGACTAGGCGCATCACTCTCTCCTTCGATGCCGCGAGAATGACGCCAAAGTGCTAAGCCCGGGTTAAGCGCCTCCGGAACCGCCCGGGAGGGGCGGGGTTTGAGGTCGATGACTCCCTTGCCCGCCCAATCCGCCTATCGCGCCGATCCGGCCATCCTCGAGCTCGGCGACGCGTTCTACGATCCGGTGGAGGCCGCCGATTTCCCGCAGACGATCCTGCGCTTCCGCAACGACCGGTGGGCCTGTGCCGTCGGCCTGGACGGCCTCAGCGACGAGGAATGGCTTCGTCGCTTCGGCCGCTTCGAGCCGCTTCCGGACAATCTGGGGCAGCCGCTGGCCCTGCGCTATCACGGCCATCAGTTCCGGGTCTACAATCCGGACATCGGCGACGGCCGAGGCTTCCTGTTCGCCCAGCTCAGGGATGGCGACGGGCGGCTTTTGGACCTCGGAACGAAGGGCTCGGGCCGGACCCCCTGGAGCCGCTTCGGGGACGGGCGGCTGACCCTCAAGGGCGGGGTCCGCGAAGTGCTCGCGACCGAAATGCTGGAGGCTTTGGGGGTCGAGACTTCGAAGACGTTCTCGCTGATCGAAACCGGCGAGGCGCTGGAGCGGGGGGACGAGCCCTCCCCCACCCGTTCGGCCGTGCTGGTCAGGCTCCAGCACAGCCACATCCGGATCGGCACCTTCCAGCGGCTTGCCTATTTCCAGGATCGGGACAACCTCGCGAAGCTCACCGATTACTGCCTTCGGCACTATTATTCGGACGAGGGCGGAGGCGGCGACGCTCCGGCCCGCCTTCTCGCCCACGTGGCCCGGGAGGCCGCCCGGCTCGCCGCTTCCTATATCGCCGCGGGCTTCGTCCACGGCGTTCTGAACAGCGACAATATCGCGATCACCGCTCAGAGCTTCGACTACGGCCCCTGGCGCTGGACGCCTTATTGGGACGGCCATTTCACCGCCGCCTATTTCGACCATGCCGGCCTCTACGCGTTCGGCCGGCAGCCCGAGGCGATCCACTGGGACGTGCTCCAGCTCGCCGCCTCGCTTCTGTCGATCGCCGAGGCCGACGTACTCAACCCCTCGCTCGACGCCTTTCCGCCCGAATTCCAGACCCGGCTGGTCGAGGCGATCTTCGCCCGGCTCGGGATCCGGCCCACCCGGGGGGAGAGCGACCCCGCATTGCTGGTCGCCCTCGAGACGGCGCTTTCGGCGAAGACGGTCACCCTGGACCGCTTCTTCTTCGACTGGCGGGGCGGGCGCCGGCGCCGGCCCTCGCCCGCCGACAATGTGTACGAAAGTGACGCTTTCGCCGATCTTCGCCACACTGTTGCACATTTTGAGGCGCAGGCGGGAGCACTCGACCATCCCTATTGGTCCGACGAGGCGCCCTGCTCGATGCATATCGACGAGGTCGAGGCGATCTGGAGCGGGATCGACCAATCGGACGACTGGAGCGCCTTCAACGAAAAGATCGGCGCGATCCGACGGATGGGCGAGGCGATGCGGGCGAGCGCTTGACCGCCGCAGCCAAAAATGGTGGGTCAGCCGCCATGGGGACCTTGAGCTCGATCGAACCGGCCACCGGGGCGCATCTGTGGACGGGCGAAACCGGCGACGTCGAGGCCGAGGTCGCCCGGGCCCGGGCCGCCTGGGCGAACTGGGCGGCGAGGCCGCTCGCGGTCAGGATCGAGACCCTGCGCCGCTTCGCCAACGTCGTTCGAGGCCACAAGGACGCGCTCGCCGACCTCATCGCCCGAGAGACCGGAAAGCCGCTCTGGGAAACCGCGACCGAGGTCGAAGCGGTCGTCAACAAGGTCGACATCTCGGTCTCGGCTTATTCGGAGCGTACCTCGCAGCGGCGCCTCGAAGGCGCGCTCGGAGCCCGGGTGGCCGTCCGCCACAAGCCGCACGGGGTGCTCGCCGTGCTCGGGCCCTACAATTTCCCGGCCCACCTTCCCAACGGCCATATCGTCCCGGCCTTGCTCGCCGGCAACGCGGTGGTCTTCAAGCCGTCGGAGAAGACCCCGGCGGTCGGCGAGATGCTGGTCCGGCTCTACCATGAGGCGGGAGTGCCCGAGGACGTCGTCCGCTGCGTGCAGGGCGGCGTCGACGTCGGCAAGGCGCTCGCCGCAAGCTCGGGGATAGACGGGCTGCTGTTCACCGGCTCGGCCCGGGCCGGCCTCGCGCTCCACCGCCAGTTCGCCGACGCTCCGCAGAAGATCCTCGCGCTCGAGATGGGCGGCAACAACCCGCTCGTCGTCTGGGACGCCAAGGACGTTCCGGCCGCGGCGGTGATCGCGGTCCAGTCCGCCTTCATGAGCTCGGGCCAGCGCTGCACCGGCGCCCGGCGGCTGATCGTCCAGGAGGGCGAGCACGAGGCGCTGCTCGCCGAGATCGCCAAGATCACGGCCCGGATCATCGTCGACCATCCGCATGCCACTCCCGCCCCCTTCATGGGGCCGGTGATCGACAACCAGGCCGCCGACCAGCTCCAGGAAGCGTTCCTCGACCTGATGATCAAGGGCGGCCGGGCGATCAGACGGCTCGACCGGCCGGTTGCGGACAAGCCGTTCCTGACCCCGGCGATCATCGACGTCACCGACGTCGCCGAGCGGCCGGACGCGGAGCTGTTCGGGCCGGTGCTTCAGGTGATCCGGGTGCCCGACTTCGACGCGGCCCTCGCCGAGGCCAACGCCACGCGCTACGGCCTCGCCGCCTCGCTGGTCGGCGGAAGCCCGGAGCTCTACGACCGCTTCTGGGCCAATATCCGGGCAGGCGTGATCAACTGGAACAAGCCGACCAACGGCGCCCCGAGCAACGCTCCGTTCGGGGGCCTGGGCCTGTCGGGGAACCACCGCCCGAGCGCCTTCTACGCGGCCGATTATTGCGCCTATCCGGTGACCAGCTCGGAGGCCGAGGCGGCCCGGGCGAGCATCGGGGTGGGGCTGAAGGACCCGTTCGCGGCGAACAACCTGGAGGGCTGATCGTCATCCCGGCGAAAGCCGGGACCTCAGGACGAGAAGTCTCGGCGGGTCTCCCCGAGGTCCCGGCTTTCGCCGGGATGACGGCCCTCCCTCAGTCCACCAGCCGCTGCGTGGCGTAGACATATTCCATCGCAAGCCGCCTCGCCGTCTCCGGCAAATTGGCGGCGGCGGCGTGGCCGCCTTCCATGTTCTCGTAATAATAATAAGGCTGCTTGAGCTCGGCGAGGCGGGCCGCGGCCTTCCGGCCGTGGACCGGGGTCACCCGGTCGTCGGCGGTCGAGCTGTGGATGAAGGGCATCGGATATTTCACGCCCCTCGCAAGTTTCTGGTAGGGCGAATAGGCTTCGAGCCACGCTTTCTCCTCGGGCTTGGCCGGGTCGCCATATTCGCTTTTCCAGGAGGCTCCGGCGCCGATCAGATGGTAGCGGAGCATGTCGAAGAGCGGGACCTGCACGATCGCGGCGTTGAACAGCTCCGGGCGCTGGGTGATCGCGGTTCCGACCAGGAGGCCGCCCTGGCTTCCGCCGATCGCGCCGAGGCGGCGCGGCGAGGTCACCTTGCGGCGGATGAGATCCTCGGCGACCGCGATATAATCGTCCCAGGTGCGCTGCTTGTTCGCGCCCTGGGCGTCCTGGTGCCATTTCGGGCCGAACTCGCCGCCGCCGCGAAGGTTGGCAACGACATAGGCGTTGCCCGCCTCGAGCCACAGGCGGCCCAACGTTCCCGAGTAGCTGGGCAGCTGGGCGACCTGGAAGCCGCCATAGGCGTTGAGGAGCGTCGGGGTCGATCCGTCAGGCTTCATGGCCTTGGGCCGGATCAGGAAATAGGGGATCTTCGTCCCGTCGCGCGAGGTCGCCTCGAGCTGCTCGACGACGTGGCGCGAGGCGTCGAACCGGGTCGGGCTGGTCTTGACGGTCTCGAGCTTGCCGGCCGCCGAGTCGTAGAACCACAAGGTGGAGGGAGTGAGGAAGTCGGCGACCGAGAACATCGCCTGGTCCTCGGAGTCGGACACGGTGGCGATGTTGACCGTGGCGTTGGCGGGAAGCCGGATCGGGGTGGATGTCCATTTGCCGCCGGAATAATCGTAGTCGAGGGCTCGGCCTCGGACGTTGTCGAGGAGACTGACGATGAGCCGGCCCTTCGTCGTCGCGACTCCGCTCAAGGTCTGGCGCGGGCCGGGCGCGAAGACCAGGGTGGGCCGAGCGGTGAGCGGGTCCCGCTTCCACTGCTCAAGATCGTAGGAGATGAGCGAGTCGGTCGCGAAGCGGGCGCCGCCCGGCGCCTGCCAGGGTTCGCTCAGCCGGACGAGGAGCCTGCCGTCGACGATTCCGGAGAGGCTCGCCCGCTCCGGCAGGTTGAGCGGCACGTTGCCGCCCGGCCGGAGCAGCGTGAAGCGCATCTCGTGCGAGCCGACGCTTCGGTAGCCGACCAGCCCGTGCGACCGGCCCTCGCCGTCGCGAAGAACGAACGCGCCGGCGCCGACGTCGGTCGGTTCGCCGCGATAGATTTCGACGGCCTTGTCGAGCCCCTGGCCGCGGCGAAGGCGCTTGGCGACGAAGGCGTAGCCCGATTCGGTCATCGTCCCCGGCCCCCAGTCCCGGCCGACGATGATCGAGTCCTCGTCTTCCCAATCGGCGTCCTGCTTGCCTTCGGGGAGGGAGAAGCCGCCCTCGACGAAGCGCCGAGTGACGGTGTCGAACTCGCGGACGACGGTCGAGTCGCCGCCGCCCTCGGAAAGATTGACGAGGCAGCGGGTCATTGCCGGTGCAAGGCACTGCATTCCCTTGTAGACCCAGGACTTGCCGTCCGCCTTGGCGAGAGCGTCGATGTCGAGGACCGGCTCCCAGACCGGCTCGGCGGTCCGGTAGCTGGCGAGGGTGGTGCGCCGAAGCAGGCCCCGGACGTTGGCCTGGTCCTGCCAGAAATTGTAGAGGCCGTCGGGGCGCAGCTGGACGAAGGGGATCCGGTCCTTCGCCTGGAGAATTTCGAGCGCCCGGTCGTAGAGGCCCTGGTAGCGGGGGTCGGACTGGAAGCCCTTCAGGGTCTTCTCGCTCTCGGCCTTCGCCCAGCCCAACGCCTTCTCGCCGCGCACGTCCTCGAGCCACTGGTGCGGATCGGCCGCGGAGGAGTCTTGAGCCATCGCAGTTCCAGCCGTCATCAGAATCGCCGCCGTCATTGCCCTGAAAATAAAGGTCATTCGAGTCTCCAGCTTCGTCATTGCGGGTGAAGCGAAGCAATCCAGAGCGCTTCGAGGGCCCGCTGGAATTGCCGAGTCGCTGCGCGCCTCGCAATGACGGGTCAAGGAGTCCTAGCCGCCGCCAAGGGCTTCAACAATGGACCGATCTTGCTCGATCGGCCCATAATCCTCCCCTGCATTTGCAGGGGAGGGGGACCATGCGAAGCATGGTGGAGGGGCTCTTTCAGAGTTCGAAGAACCCCTCCACCGCGCTTCGCGCGGTCCCCCTCCCCCGCAAATGCGGGGGAGGATTTAACGAAATGCCCCCCCTACCCCCTCGCCTCGGGCAAATAGCCTTCGTCGATATAGTCGGAGAACTTCGTGATCTTCGCCTCGAACTTCATCTTGACCTTGCCGGTGGAGCCGTGGCGCTGCTTGGCGACGATCAGCTCGGCGAGGCCGTAGGCGCGGTTCATCTCCTCCTGCCAGGCCGGGAAATCGCTATGGTCGTCGGCCGGTTGCTTGTTGGCGAGATAATATTCCTCGCGATAGACGAACCAGACCATGTCGGCGTCCTGCTCGATCGAGCCGGATTCGCGAAGGTCGGAGAGCTGCGGCCTCTTGTCCTCGCGCTGCTCGACCGCCCGGCTGAGCTGCGAGAGGGCGATGACCGGGACGCTGAGCTCCTTGGCGAGGGTCTTGAGCCCCCGGCTGATCTCGGAGATCTCGTTGACCCTGTTCTCGTGGCCGCCCTTGCCCGTGCCCTGGAGGAGCTGGAGATAGTCGACGACGACCAGGCCGATGCCGCGCTGGCGCTTGAGCCGCCGGGCCCGGGTCCGAAGCGCGGCGATGGTGAGGCCCGGAGTGTCGTCGATGTAGAGTGGAAGGCTCTCGAGGTCGGCCGCCGCACGCGCGAGATTCCTGAAATCCTGCTGGCCGATCTTGCCCATGCGCAGATTCTCGGAGCTGATCCCGGATTGCTCGGCGAGGATCCGGGTGGCGAGTTGGTCGGCCGACATTTCGAGGCTGAAGAAGGCGACCCCGGCTCCGGCCGACTTGTCCGGAGCGATCCCGTCCTCGGCGGTGTCTCGGATGAATCGGCGGGCGGCGTTGAAGGCGATGTTGGTGGCGAGCGCGGTCTTGCCCATGCCCGGACGGCCGGCGAGGATGACGAGATCGCTGTGGTGGAGCCCGCCGGTCTTGGCGTTGATCGTCTCGAGGCCGGTGGTGATCCCGGAAAGGCCTCCGCCTGTGTTGAGCGCCTTCTCGGCCATCTGGACGGCCATCCGGGTCGCCTCGGCGAAGGTCTTGACCCCGCCCTCTCCGCCGCCTTCCTCGGCGACCCGGTAGAGAGCGGCCTCGGCCGCCTCGATCTGGCCCTTGGGATCGACGTCCTCGCTGGTGTCGAGCGCCTGCTCGACCATCTCGCGGCCGACTCCGATCAGCGCCCTGAGAAGCGCGAGCTCGTAGATCTGCTCGGCGAAGTCGCGGGCGCCGATGATCGCGGCTCCGCTTCCGGTGAGCTGGGCGAGATAGGAGGGGCCGCCGAGCTCCTTCATCTCCTCGTCCGCCTCGAACAAAGGCCGCAAGGTGACCGGCGAGGCGATCATGTTCCTGTCGACGAGCTTCAGGATCTGCTCGTAGATCCGGGCGTGGAGCGGCTCGTGGAAATGGTCCGGGCGGAGCTTGAGCTGAATGTCCTCGGCCAGGCGGTTGTCGATCATCAGTGCGCCCAGAAGGGCCGCTTCGGCCTCGACATTCTGGGGCAGAGCGGACGATTCGGGTTCCGGCGCGCCGGGCAGTCGAAGGATGTTTTCGGCCATGGGGGGCTTGTACGCTCGCTAGCGGCGAAGGTGTAGCCCGGCGGAAAATCTTCGGTTGGTCAATCTGTGGATGAGACGGGGAGGAAGGGGCTCACCCAGTAATTCCTCCCCCGGAATCCCGGGGGACGGGGACCATGCGAAGCATGGTGGAGGGGTTCTGCGGTGCTCGAAGAACCCCTCCACCGCCTTCGGCGGTCCCCCTCCCCGGCAAATGCCGGGGAGGAATTAGTTTTCCCAACCCCCCTCCCCCGCTACAGGCCCGGAATGGCCGACCCGCGGATCATCGACATCGAGCTGGACGAGCATACGATCATCCGGCGCAGCGAGGATATCGAGCGGGAGCGCAAGGTCGCGATCTTCGACCTGCTCGAGCAGAACAGCTTCAGGCCGGCGGGCCATGACGGGCCGTTCCGGATCCTGCTCAGGATGGAGGACAACAGTCTCGCCATCGACCTTCGCGACGAGGCGGGCGAGCCGCTGGAGACGATCCGCCTGGGCCTGACCCGGTTCAAGCGCCCGGTGCGGGACTATTTCGCGATCTGCGAGAGCTATTTCAAAACCGTCCGCTCCGAATCGCCCAAGGGCCTCGAGACGATCGACATGGCGCGCCGCGCTATGCACAACGAGGCGGCGGAGCTGCTGCGGGAAAGCCTGGCCGGGAAGATCGAGATGGATTTCGACACGGCGCGGCGCCTGTTCACTTTGATCTGCGTGCTTCATATCAAGTGACGGCGGCGAGGAAGCGGGCGGGTCTTGCCCTCCCCCGTCATTCCGGCGAAAGCCGGAACCTCCGGGAGACCCACCGAGACTTCTCGATACGAGGTCCCGGCTTTCGCCGGGATGACGAGGGCGCGAATAGATGAGCATCATGTCCGACCGATGGATCCGCGCGCAGGCGCTCGAGCACGGGATGATCGAGCCGTTCGTCGACGGCCAGAAGCGCGAGGGGACGATCAGCTATGGGCTGTCGAGCTACGGCTACGACGCCCGGGTGTCGGACGAGTTCAAGCTGTTCACCAACGTCGACAACGCGATCGTCGACCCCAAGGACTTCAAGGCCAACAGCTTCGTCGACCGGAAGACGGACGTCTGCATCATCCCGCCCAACAGCTTCGCCTTGGCCCGGACGGTCGAATATTTCCGGGTGCCGCGCGACGTTCTCGTCATCTGCCTTGGCAAGTCGACCTATGCGCGCTGCGGGATCATCGTCAACGTGACCCCGCTCGAGCCGGGCTGGGAAGGCCATGTCACCCTGGAATTCTCGAACACGACGCCGCTTCCCGCCAAGGTCTATGCCAACGAGGGCGCCTGCCAGTTCCTGTTCCTGCAGGGCAACGAGCCTTGCGAGGTCAGCTATGCCGACCGCGCGGGCAAATATATGGGCCAGCGGGGAGTGACCCTGCCCAAGCTCTAGGGCCGGGACCGATACCGTCATCCCGGCGAAAGCCGGGACCTCGGGACAAGAAGTCCCGGTGGGTCTCCCCGAGGTCCCGGCTTCCCCCGGAATGACGGCCTGGGCGCGACACCCGCCTTACTGCTGCGCGTCCTCGAACTTCCTCCACTCCGCCTTGGTGAAGCACAGGCGCTCGCGCTTCATCCTCGACTCCGTGGCGTCCATGAACTTGCAGATCTTGCGCTCGCCCTTGGCGTTGACGCCGGCGCCGCCGCCGCCCGAGTCCGAGGCGGCGAGCCGCTGGCCCTGCTCCTTGGCCGCGAAGGCCGGGGTTGCAGCGGCCATCGCGAGCGCGGCGGCCGACGTGAAAATCATCTTGATACTCATCCACTTTCTCCTCGTGTCTTCATCCCTTCCACAAGAGTAAGCGGGGGCGCTCTCGAACCCTATAGGCTGGCAGGTCGTCGGCAGAAGCGTGGCGGCGGTTCGTCGAAAAGAGGGGCGGATCGGGCCGGATCACTCACCGATGCCCGTCATTGCGAGCGTGGCGAAGCAATCCAGTGCGGCCTCCGACGCCGCACCTGGATTGCCGCGTCGCTTCGCTCCTCGCAATGACGGGGATCGGCCCTACCGGCCGCGATGACGGATGTTCGAGGGGCGGCCGCGGCGGCCCTGGGGCCGCTTTTCCTCGCCCCGCCTTCCGTCGCGGCGGGGGCCGCCGCGGGGCCTGGCCGGGGCCGAGCCGCCCTCGGCAAGCTCGAACCTGAGCCCGCCCGAGACGGGGTTGGCCTCGACCAGCCTCAGCTTCAGCCGCTGGCCCGGGCTGAAGCGCTCGCCGCTGTCGTCGCCGACCAGGCTCTGGCTCGATTCCTCGTAGCGGTAATAATCGGTGCCCAGGGTCGAGACCGGGACGAGTCCGTCGCCGCCCAGCCCTTCCACCGTGGCGAAGAAGCCGAAGGGCTGGACCCCGGTGATCCGGCAGTCGACGAGGTCGCCCACGCGCTCGGACAGATAGGCGGCGACATAGCGGTCGAGGGTCTCGCGCTCGGCCTCCATCGCTCGGCGCTCGAGCTGGGAGATGAGCTCGCCGGTCACGTCCATCGCGTCCGATTCCTGGTCGGTGAGGCCGCCCTCGCCGAGGCCGAAGGCGCGGACAAGGGCGCGGTGGACGACGAGGTCGGCGTAGCGCCGGATCGGGCTCGTGAAATGGGCGTAGGAGCCGAGCGCGAGTCCGAAATGGCCCTTGTTGTCGGGCGAGTAATAGGCCTGGGTCTGCGTCCGAAGGATCTGCTCCATCACCTGGGGACGGAAATCGGCCTCGCCGACGCGCTCGATTATGCGGTTGAACGTGGCCGGCTGGACGACCTGCCCGAGAGCGAACTCGACGTCGAAGGTCTTGAGGTAATCCTTGAGCGCGACCAGCTTCTCCCGGCCGGGCGGCTCGTGGTCGCGGTACATGACCGGCGCCTTCTTCGATTCGAGCGCCTTGGCCGCGGCGACGTTGGCCGCGATCATATAATCCTCGATCAGCTTGTGGGCGTCGAGCCGCTCGCGCGGCGCCACCGAAAGGATGCGCCCCTTCTCGTCGAGCACCACCCGACGCTCGGGAAGGTCGAGGTCGAGCGGAGCGCGCTTCTCGCGCGCGGCGTAGAGCGCCCGCCAGCAGGCCCAGAGCGGCCTCAGTGTGGATTCGACGAGTGCGGGATCGACCGGGGGCGGTTCGGACTCGATCTCGGGCATCGAGCAGGGGGAGGAGGAGACTTCCACGGGCTCCCCTGCCCCCGACCCGTTCGGGCTGAGCTTGTCGAAGCCCTCTTCTTCTTCGGGCGCCGCGGAAGTGGAGGAAGGGCCTTCGACAGGCTCAGGCCGAACGGTGGTGTTTCCGCGGTATCCCTCCGCATCCAGCGCGTCGATCGCCGCCTGGGCGTCCTCGTAGGCGATGTTGGCGGCGATGCGGACCCGGGCTCGGGTGAAGCGCCAGTTCTTGAGCTGGCCCTCCTTCGAGACCTGCAGGTGGCAGGCCAGGGCGGCCCGGTCCTCGCCTTCCTTGAGCGAGCAGATGTCGGCGCTCAGGGTCTCGGGGAGCATGGGGACGACCCGGTCCGGGAAGTAGACGCTGTTGCCGCGTTTCCTCGCCTCCTTGTCGAGCGCCGAGCCGGAGCGGACGTAGTAGCTGACGTCGGCGATCGCGACGATGGCCCGCCAGCCGCCTTCGTTGCCGGGATCGTCGTCGGGGGCGGCCCAGACCGCGTCGTCATGGTCGCGGGCGTCGGCGGGATCGATCGCGACGATCGGGATGTGGGTCAGGTCCTCGCGCTTGCCCAGATCCTGCCGGGCCACCCGCTCCGACTCCTCGATCACCGACGGCGCGAATTCGTGGGGAATGCCGTGCTTGTGGATGGCGATCAGGCTGAAGCTTCGGGGCGCGAACGGATCGCCGAGGATTTCGGAGACCCGTGCGGTGAGGCGCGGCGGGCGTCCGACCTTCTCGGCGAGGACGAGATCGCCGGGGCGGGCGTCGCCGATGTCGGAGATGGCGAGCTCGCGCCGCTCCTTCTTCTCCACCGGCCTGAGCCAGAAGCCCTGGGCTTCCTGATGGACGACCCCGAGGACGAGCTCGCTCCCCTTCAAAAGCTTCTTCATCGGGTGGGCCGCATAGCCGTTGCCGCGCTGCTCGGTTCGGGCGAGCAGCCGGTCGCCGACCCCGAGGGCCGAGCCCCCGCCCTTGCGCTCGAGCACCCGGAGCCGGGGTTCGGGCAGGTCCGCTTCCCACCGCTCTGGCACGGCCCAGGCCTGGCCGCTGTCGTCGACGTCGACGATCCTCAGAACCGTCACCTTGGGCACTCCGCCGGACTGGTGGAAGGCCCGGCCGGGCGAAGCGTCGATCAGGCCCTCGTCGGCCATGTCGTGGAGAAGCGCCTTCAGTGCGATCTTGTCGTGGCCGGAGAGGCCGAAGGCCCGGGCGATCTCCCGCTTGCCGGCGGGGGAGTCGCTCGAAGCGATGAAGTCGAGGATCTGTTCGCGGCTCGGAAGGCCGGCGCGTGGGGGTTTCCTAGCCATCGAAGTCCGTCATTGCGAGGAGCGCAGCGACGAAGCAATCCACCGTGCGGAAGGTTCCGGCGCCACGGGATTGCTTCGCTTCGCTCGCAATGACGGTCACTGGGCCGCGGGCGGGGTGTAGGGCCTGAACGCCCCGCCGGGTACGGCCGAGGCCACCGGGCTCTCGTAGCCGTCGCGGGAGACGGAAGAGACTCCGAAGACATGGTCGTCCACTCGAACGCCCCTGAGCACATGGACGCAGGTTGCGACCAGCGCATTGCCGGCCGCACCGGCCGCGGCGGCGCGGGCCGGGCATTTGTTCAGGTCCGCATAGGCGACTCGAACGCTGTCCTCCCAATTGGCGGCGTCGGTGGGCCGCCAGCGGACGACATAGGCCTCGGCGCCCTTGACCGGGCTCCAGGCGAGGCTCGTATCCGTGGAGACGGCGCCTTCGACCCTCGGCTCCGGAGGCTGCGGAGCGCTTGCCAGGGCCGCGAGGGCCGCGACGTTCAGCTTCACGACCTTGGTCAGATAGGGGAAGTCCATCTTGTCGATCGTGTCGCCATATTGGATTCCGTTCTCGACCCTCAGGTCCTGGTGCTGCCAGTTGTAATTCTCGATCGCGACGGTGATCCGGACCGCCGGGAAGCCGGCGTTGAGCATCTCGGTATGGTCGCCGCCGCGGCCGAAGCGGTCGTTGCGCCAGATCTGGCGGACGTCGAGTCCGAGGCCGAGATCGTCGGCGAAATCGTCCATCCAGCGCGAGATGTTGCGCGACGGCGCATCGTTCTCGCCGCCGAGGCTCCGGATCCGGGCGGCGAGGTCTTCATGGCCCTGCCAGCGAAGCCCCTCCGAGAAGATCCGGACATGGGCGTCGTCGCACTTGCCGTCGGAGCCGCAGCTGTTGCCGATGATGTCGTTGTTGAGGTTGGCGATCACCTCCCATCCCTGAGCCTTGGCATAATCGGCCATGATCTTGCCGCCGAGCAGCCCCTGCTCCTCGCCCGAGAGCGCCGCGTAGACGATGGTGTAGGGAAATCTGTGCTTCGAGAGCACGCGGGCCGCCTCGATCACCGCGGCGGTGCCGGAGGCGTCGTCGTTGGCGCCGGGCGCGTCCGAGGTCGCGTCCATCGGATCGGTGACCCGGCTGTCGATATGGCCGGAGATGATCACGACCCGGTTGGGATCGGCGGTACCGCGCTGGATGGCGAAGACGTTCGTGACCTTGGTCGGATTGGGCACCCGGCGGCCGGTGACGACGTCAGACGGGGAGACCATTTTCAGGCATCCCCCGCAGGCGCGCGAATAGCGGCCGAACTCCGCCTCGGTCCATCTCAGCGAGGCGCCAATTCCCCGCTTCGGATCCGTCTGCGAGGACAAGGTGTGGCGGGTTCCGAAGCTTACCAGTTTCTCGACGATGGCCCGGAGCCGCTCCTGGCTGACCGAATCGGCGATCTCCTGAGGCGTCGCGGCGGAAGCGGGGGACCCGAGGAGGAGGGCGGGGAGGAGGAGTGCGGGGAGCAGCAGCGCGAGCTTTTTCATGACCTCGGCCTCTGCTCCCAACGCCCGCGATTGGCAAGTTGGTCCCTGCCCCCCGCCCCGCCGCCGAGAGCCGCCGCTCGACCTCGCTGCTGCAATTCGCCCCCCGCCCGCCCGCCCCCCAACATTGCGAGAGCAGTCTCTTTTCCCTTATAAGGGACGTCCCTTATAAGGGAGGGAAAGTTGGCGGAGCTGAAACAGGTCGGGATCGATGTCGAGGTGAACCGGATGATCGAGGCGCATCGCCGGGGCTTCTCGGAAAGCGCCAACGATATCCTGAGGCGCGTCCTGCCTTTCGTTCCGCCGCCGGGTGCGAGCCAGGCCCCGATCGCCACGCACGACGGGTCGGCGCCCGCGGCCCGCGCCCCAGGCCAATGGGCGCTCGACGGCCACGTCGAATCAGCGCGCACCGCGTCGGCCGGCACCCGCAGCCGTGGCCAATGGGCGGTCGAGATCGAGGGGCGCAGGATTCCCGTCCCCAACCTCAAAGCGGCTTATCGCACTTTGCTGCTGTCCCTGGAGGAGCGCCATCCGGACTTCCTGTCCCGGTTCGCCGAGGAGAAGGGCCGGTCGCGCCGTTTCGTCGCGCAGACGCCGGGCGGGCTTTACACCGCCTCCCCGCACCTCGCGAAGAAACATGCCGAGCCGCTCGTCGACGGCTGGTATTTCGACTCCAACCTGTCGACCGACCAGGCCGCCCGGCGCTCGCGCATCGCCGCTCGGCTGTGCGGCCTGCGCTACGGGGCCGACGTCAGGATTCTCGAGAATCTGCGTGAGATTTGAGAGCGCGGCCGGCCCAAACAGGCAAGCGCGGGTAAGCCGGAGTGCTTTACACTGATAAAACACTCTGTCAGACCCGCAGGCGACCATCCGGGTTGGGGAACGCCTTCGAAATGCTAGAACTCGCCGACGTCAGCCACGTCTATCCGAACGGCACGCGCGCTCTCGACCACGTCACCTTGTCGATCCCGCGCGGGATGTACGGGCTGCTCGGCCCGAACGGCGCCGGCAAGTCGACACTGATGCGCAACGTCGCGACCCTCCAGACCCCGACCGAGGGGACCATCCGCTTCGGCGACATCGACGTGGTCGCCGAGCCCGAGAAGCTGAGGCGAACTCTGGGCTACCTTCCTCAGGATTTCGGAGTCTATCCCAGGGTCTCGGCCTACGACATGCTCGATCACATGGCGGTCCTGAAGGGAATCGCCTCGGCCGGAGCGCGCAAGTCGACGGTCGAGACCCTGCTCCACCAGGTCAATCTGTGGGACGTTCGAAAGAAGGCGCTGGCAGGCTTTTCCGGCGGAATGCGCCAGCGCTTCGGGATCGCCCAGGCGCTGATCGGCAATCCCGAGCTGATCATCGTCGACGAGCCGACCGCCGGCCTCGATCCCGAGGAGCGCAACCGCTTCCTGAACCTGCTCGCCGAGATCGGCGAGCAGGTCGTGGTGATCCTTTCGACCCATATCGTCGAGGATGTCTCCGACCTTTGCCCGCGGATGGCGGTGCTGGCCGGAGGCAAGATACAGCTCGAAGGAGCGCCGATGGAGCTCATCCGATCGACAAAGGGCCGGATCTGGATGAAGGTGATCGAGCGCGGCGAGCTCGAGCGCTACCGCGAGACCTGCGAGCTGATCTCGACCCGCCTGTTCGCCGGCCGGACCGTCATCCACATCCTCGCCGACTCCGATCCGGGCGACGGCTTCGCCTCGGTCGAAGGGGGCCTCGAGGACGTCTATTTCACGACCCTCGCCCAATCCCGCCGCGCCGCCTGAGGAGCGATCCATGTTCCTCAAGATCGCGCGCTTCGAGCTTCGCTACCAGATCAAGAACCCGGTCTTCTGGGTGGCCGCTGCGATGTTCTTCCTGCTCTGCTTCGGATTCATGGCCTCGGAGGCGGTGAGCGGCGGAGCGGCCGGCAACCTGCACCGGAACAGCCCGATGCAGCTCACCCAGGTCCAGATCACCTTCAACCTGTTCTTCATGTTCGTGACGACCGCGTTCGTCGCCAACATCGTCGTTCGCGACGACGAGACCGGCTTCGGCCCGATCATCCGGTCGACCCCGATCACCCGGCTCCAATATCTCGGCGGCCGCTTCGCCGGAGCGGTCACCGCGGCGGCGCTCGCCTATCTGTTCATCGCGCTGGGCCTGTGGGCGGGCTCGATCATGCCCTGGGTCGATCCCGAGAGCCTGGGGCCCAACCGCCTTTCCTATTATTTCTATGGCTTCCTGGTCTTCGGAATCCCGAACCTGCTCGTCACCGGGGCGATCTTCTTCACCGCGGCCACCCTGACCCGCTCGATGATGTGGACCTACGTCGCAGTGATCGGCTTCTTCCTCGCCTGGCTGATCCTCACCGGAATCGGCCAGGCGAAGCCGGAGCTTCGTTCCGCGATCGCCCTGATCGAGCCTTTCGGAGCCGCCGCCTTCGGCAACGCGGTCAAATATTGGACGACCGCGGAGCGCAACGTCGGCCTCCCGCCCATCGAGGGCGCGATCCTTCTGAACCGGCTGATCTGGCTTGCCCTCGGCTCGGCCGTCCTCGCCTTCGCGATCGCCCGCTACCGGTTCGCCGAACCGGTTCTCTCGAAGAAGCGCCGGAAGCTCGAAGCCGCGGAGTCGGCGCCCGCCCCCGAACCGTCGCCCGCCCGGGCGGTCGCGCTTCCGGCGGCCGGCGGCTCGGTCGCCTGGGCCCAGCTCCGGGCCCGGACCCGGTTCGAGATGAAGCAGGTGATCAGGAGCCCCGCCTTCTTCGTCCTGGTCGCCCTCGGGATGATCAACACCGTCGCCAATCTGTGGTTTTCCGGCGAGATGTACGGGACCCCGACCCTTCCGGTGACCCGCTGGGTGATCCCGATGCTGAGCGGCTCCTTCGGCATCTTCTCGATCATCATCGCCGTCTATTATTCGGGCGAGCTGGTGTGGCGGGAACGCGACCGGCGGATGAACGAGATCATCGACTCGACCCCGCTTCCCAACTGGGCCTATGTCGTCCCCAAGACCCTGGCGGTCTCTGTGGTCCTGTTCTCCACCCTGCTGTTCGGAATGGCGGCTGCGATCCTCGTCCAGCTGGCCAAGGGCTATGCCGACATCGAGCTCGGCAAATATGTCCTCTGGTACCTGCTTCCCCTGGGAGTCGAGGTCGTGACGATCGCGGCGCTCGCCGTGTTCGTCCAGTCGGTAAGCCCGAACAAATATATCGGCTGGGCGGTGATGGTGGTCTACATCGTGGCGACCATCGTGCTCGTCTCGCTGGGCTTCGAGCACAATCTCTACCAATATAACAACGGGCCCAGCGTGCCCCTGTCGGACATGAACGGCAGCGGCGGCTTCGCGGCCGGGGCGTGGTGGTTCAGGCTCTATTGGGCGGCCTTCGCAGTCCTGCTCCTGGTCGCCTCCCACCTGCTGTGGCGGCGCGGCACCGAGACCCGTCTCAAGCCTCGGCTTCGCCGGGCTCCGCGCCGTCTGGCCGGGGGGCCCGGAATCGTCGCCGGGGCGGCGCTCGCCATATTCGTCGCGACCGGCGCCTATGCCTATTACAACACCAACGTCGTCAACTCTTTCGAGAAGAGCAGCGACCGCGACGAATATGCGGCCGGATACGAGAAGAAATATCTCAAGAACGAGGCCCTGCCGCATCCGACCATCTCGAAGGTGGTGCTGAGCGTCGCCCTCTTCCCTTCCGAGACCCGGGCCGTGGTCGACGGCCGCTACGTCCTCTCCAACCTGACCTCCGCCCCGATACGCGACGTCCACGTCCGGATGCCGCCCGGCGACCTCGAGCTGCTCCGGCTCGACTTTCCAGGCGCCCGGCTGCGCATGGACGACGAGGAATATGGCTACCGCATCTATACGCTCGACACCGCGATGCAGCCGGGCGAGACCCGGGCGCTGAGCTTCCAAACTCGGCGCTGGAGCCGTGGATTCCGCAATTCGCGCCCGGACCTGAAATTGGTCCGCAACGGCACCTTCCTCAACAACATGGAGCTCGCTCCGGCGATCGGGATGGACCGCGGGGGAATGCTCCAGGACCGCTCCAAGCGCCGGAAATACGGGCTGCCGCCGATTCAGCGGGCGGCCAAGCTCGAGGACCTCGCGGCGACCCGGAAGAGCTATTTCGGCGGCGGCTGGACGACCGCGGACATTACGGTGTCCACCGAAGCCGACCAGGTTCCAATCGCTCCGGGAAAGAAGGTTTCCGACTCGGTCGCCGGCGGCCGCCGCACCGCCCGCTTCGTCTCCGACGCCCCGATCCTGACCTTCTTCTCGATCCAGTCGGCGCGCTATGCCGAGAAGCACCGCAACCACCGGGGCGTCGATCTCGCCGTCTACTACCACCCCGGCCATGCCCGGAACGTCGACCGGATGCTGAACGCGCTCGCCACGTCGATGGACTATTACCAGGCCAGCTTCGGCCCCTATCAGTTCGATCAGGCGCGGATCATCGAATTCCCCGGCTATCAGACCTTCGCCCAGGCGTTCGCCAACACCATGCCCTATTCGGAGGCGATCGGCTTCGTCGCGGACGCGTCCAATCCGGAGAAGATCGACTACGTCACCTACATTACCGCGCATGAGCTGGCCCACCAATATTGGGGCCACCAGCTGATCGGCGCCGAGATGCAGGGCGGAACCCTGCTCTCGGAGACCCTCGCCCAATATTCCGCGCTGATGGTGATGAAGCGGCTTTACGGGGACGACAAGATCCGCCGCTTCCTCAAATACGAGCTCGACACCTACCTTCGGCTCCGCGGCGGCGAGCTGGTGGAGGAGCAGCCGCTGATGCGGGTCGAGAACCAGCAGTACATCCACTACAACAAGGGCTCGCTGGTCATGTACCTGCTTCAGGACCGGCTCGGCGAAGCGGCGGTCAACCGGGCGCTCCGGACCGTCCTCCAGAAGTACAAGTTCAAGGGGGCGCCCTATCCGCGCTCCGTCGAGCTGGTCGAAGCCATCCGGCGCGAAGCGAAGTCGCCGGAGGACCAGGCGCTGATCACGGACCTGTTCGAGCGGATCACGGTCTACGACCTCAAGGTCGGCGAAGCGAAGGCGGTGAAACGGGCGGACGGAAAATGGGACGTGACCGTTCCGGTCGAGGCGAAGAAGGCCTATGCCGACGGCAAGGGGGTCGAGCGGCCCGCCGCCTTCGCCGACCGGATCGCGATCGGACTGTTCACGGCCGAGCCGGGACGCGGCAGCTTCGACCGGAAGAACGTTCTGACGATGCAGCGCCAGCCGGTCAGGAGCGGCAAGCAGGTCTTCCGGTTCGTCACCGACAGGAAGCCGAGCCATGCGGGAATCGACCCGTACAATTTCTATATCGACCGGAATTCGGACGATAATGTCGGGGCGGTGATCTAATCCTCCCCAGGCGGAGCATGGGGAGGGGGACCAGGCGAAGCCTGGTGGAGGGGTAGGAGGCGAGGCCTGGGAGGTTCTAGCGCTGGAATCTCTGATGCCGTGCCACTTACCCCTCCACCACATTTCGTGTGGTCCCCCTCCCCACCGCTTCGCGGCAGGGAGGCAAATTTAGGTCACAGCCCCGACATTGTCGTCGGAATTCCGGTCGATGTAGAAATTGTACGGGTCGATCCCGGCGTGGGTCGGCTTCCTGTCCGTCACGAAG
>DASVSP010000016.1:0-22743 GCA_036388065.1 Allosphingosinicella sp. | reverse complement strand
CGCGCTTCGCGCGGTCCCCCTCCCCGCGAAATCGCGGGGAGGATTTGAAGCTTCCCAAGCCTCCAATCCCCCGCCACAACCCCCCAAAGACCCTAGACCTCGACCGCCGCCTCCTCCTCAAGGCTGGTACTCTCGGCCTCGGAGCGCTCGCCATGCCGGGCCTCGCCCAGATCGCGTCCCGGGTGGGCTTCACCCACGGCGTCGCGAGCGGCGAGCCGAGGCAGCGCTCGGTGATGCTGTGGACCCGCCACGTCCCGATCCGCGGCGATTCGTCCCGGCTGGGCTGGGAGGTCACCGAGCCAGGCAATCGCCGAGTCGTCGCGGAAGGCACGGTCCTGGCCACGCCGGATCACGACTGGTGCGTGAAGGTGACCGCGACGGGCCTGAAGCCGGGCCGGCAATACGATTACCGCTTCCTCAACCTCGACGGCGCGGCCGCCGCGACCGGCCGGACCCGGACCCTGCCCGAAGGCCGAACCTCGAGCTTCACGCTCGGGATATTCTCCTGCGCCAACCTCGCTTTCGGCCATTTCAACGCCTACGCCCACGCCGCCGAGCGCCGAGACCTCGATCTGCTCGTCCATCTCGGCGACTATTTCTACGAATATCAAATCGGCAAATATCCGTCGGCCCGGGAGGCGTTGCCGGGCCGGATCCTCGACCCGGCCGGGGAAGCGGTCGCGCTCGCCGACTATCGCCTTCGCCACGCCGCCTACCGCTCCGATCCGGATCTCCAGCGGCTTCACGCCTCGGCGCCGATGGTGATGATGTGGGACGATCATGAGAGCGCGAACGACGCCTGGTCCGGGGGCGCCGAGAATCACGATCCGGCGAAGGAGGGGCCGTGGAGCGTCCGGAAGGCCGCCGCCCAGCGCGCCTACCGCGAATGGCTTCCGGTCTCCGACAATTCCTGGGAAAGCTACGAGATCGGCGACCTCGCCACCCTGTTCAGGCCCGAGACCCGGCTTACCGCCCGCACCCGGCCGCTCGAATATGGCGAAGCGCTTCGCCGGGGCGAAGACCTCAAGGCTTCGCTGGTCCGATTCCGAGACGGCGCCTGGCGCGATCCGAAGCGGACCATGCTCGGCTCCGAACAGGAAGCCTGGCTGGCCGGGGCGTTCAAGCGCTCGGCGGGGCAGGGCACCCGCTGGCAGCTCCTCGCCCAGCAGACGGTGATGGGGTCCTGGGCGCTTCCGGCGGAAGCCCGCGCCTGGCTTCGAGCCGACGCCCCCGCGGAGGTCAAGCAGGTGACCGCGATCGGAACCGCGGCGTCAGAGGTCGGCTTGCCCCTCAACCTCGACGCCTGGGACGGCTACCCCGCAGCCCGCGACCGGCTTCTCCGCTCCGCCCTGGACTCGGACTCCAACCTCCTCGTCCTGTCCGGCGACAGCCACAACGGCTGGGCCTTCGACCTCGACCTCGCCGGCACCCCGGCCGGCGCCGAGTTCGCGGGGATGAGCGTCACCTCGCCGGGCCTGGAAGCCTATGCTCCGGGAGTGCCGTCCGACCGCGTGGTGCGGGCGCTGAGAGCCCGGAACCCCGCGCTCAAATGGGCCGACGTCCAGCGCCGCGGCTACATGGCCCTGACCCTGACCCGCGAGCGCGCCACCGGCGAATGGCTGTCGCTCGACACGGTCCGCTCCCGCTCCACGAAGCTTGCCGCCCGGCACTCGATGAGCGTCGCGAGAGGCTCGAACCGCTTCGCCTGAGCTTCGTCATCCCGGCGAAAGCCGGGACCTCGGGGAGACCCGCCGTGCCTTCCGGCCTGAGGTCCCGGCTTCCGCCGGGATGACGGGAGATATTATGTTCCCCATATGTTCTAATCATGCTATCCTGCCGGCATGTCGCGCTTTCCCTTCCTTCACTTCATTCCGGTCCCGGTGCGCCCGCGCCGCGACGGCTGGACTCCCGTGCTCCAGATCCGCTTCGTCATCGGAATCGCCAAGGGCCTGAGCCCCGCCAGGGCCGCCGCCCGGATCGGCAAGACCAGGCAATCTGCGCTCAACCTGCGCAAGCACCGCGAAGGCCGCAGTTTTGCCGCCGCGTGGGACTCGGCGCGCCGTTTCGCCGAGCAGCATCGGCACTCCGTGTCATCCGGGTCGGAAGAGCCTTGATCGGTGGAAACACCTCCCTCGCCCGCGCCGGGAAGAAATCGGATTCGAGGGACATCGTGAACTTCGTGAACTTCACCCCCAAGATATCGCTTGTTGCGCTCGGCGGCGCTAAAGCGTCGCCCATGCTGAAGAAGACCTCCGCGCCCGATCTCGACGCCCTTCGGCTCATCGACGATCGTCTCCGCTGGCTCTCCGCCTGGACGATCCACAACGCCAACCATCTTCGGGAAAGCCCGGACGGACTCAAGGTCGGCGGCCACCAGGCGAGCTGCGCCTCGATGACGTCGATCATGGCCGCTCTCTATTTCCATGCGCTCGGCCCCAACGACAAGGTGGCGGTGAAACCGCACGCGGGGCCGGTCCTCCACGCCGTCCATTACCTGCTCGGCACCCAGTCGCTCGAGCAGCTCCGCAACTTCCGCGGCTTCGGCGGGATGCAATCCTATCCGAGCCGGACCAAGGACAGGATCCCGGTGGATTTCTCGACCGGTTCGGTCGGCCTCGGAGTCGCGGTCACCGCCTTCGCAAGCCTCGTCCAGGATTACCTTGTCGCCCATGGCGCGCTGGAGCCGTCAGAGACCGGGCGAATGGTCGCCCTCATGGGCGATGCCGAGCTCGACGAAGGCAATATCTATGAATGCCTGATCGAGGCCTACAAGCACGACATCCGCAATTGCTGGTGGATCGTCGACTATAACCGCCAGTCGCTCGACGCGACCACGGCCGAGCGCATGTTCAGCCGCTTCGACGAGATCTTCGCGAGCTGCGGCTGGCGTGTGGTCACGCTGAAATACGGCAAGGCGATGGAAGCGGCCTTCGCGGAGCCCGGCGGCGAGGCCCTCAAAGCCTGGATCGACGAATGCGGCAACGCCGATTACGCGGCTCTGACCTATCTCGGCGGAGCCGCCTGGCGCGAACGGCTTCTCAAGGAGGCGCCCGAGGCCAAGCCGGTTCTGGACGCCCGCGACGACGATGCGCTCCACGCCTTGATGACCAACCTCGCCGGGCACGACATGGCGAGCCTGGTCGAAGCGTTCGACGCCGCCCGGGACGACGTGCCGACCCTCTTCATCGCCTATACGGTGAAGGGCCACGGACTCCCCTTCGCGGGCCACAAGGACAATCACGCCGGCCTGATGAACCCGGGCCAGATCGCCGCCCTTCGCGAAAGGATGGGGATCGAGGAGGGTCGGGAATGGGAGCCCTGGGCCGGCCTCGGCGGCAATTCGGCCGAAGGGGTGAAGGCGCTCGTCGAGGGTAGCCGGATCGCAAGGTCGAAGCGCGAGCGGCCCTGGAACCAGGCTGAGGTTGCCCCCATCCCCGCTCCGGCGGGGGAGGAGCAGTCGACCCAGGCCGCGTTCGGCCGGATCCTGCTCGATCTCAGCCGGGCCGGCGGAACGCTCGCCGACCGGATCGTCACCACCTCGCCCGACGTCACCGTCTCGACCAATCTCGGCGCCTTCGTGAACCAGCGCGGCCTCTTTCGCCGGCAGGACCTCGCCGACGTCTTCGCCCAGGCGAAGATCCCTTCCGCCCAGAAATGGGGCGGGCACCGGGCCGGGCAGCATATCGAGCTCGGGATCGCGGAGAACAACCTGTTCCTGATGCTCGCCGCCCTCGGTCTTGCCGGCGACCTGTTCGGGACCCGGCTGTTCCCGATCGGAACCGTCTACGACCCCTTCATCGCCCGCGGTCTCGATGCCCTCAACTACGCCTGCTACCAGGACGCCCGCTTCCTGCTCGTCGCGACTCCCTCGGGAGTGACCCTGGGGCCCGAGGGCGGGGCCCACCAGTCGATCAACCCGCCGCTGATCGCACTCGGCCAGCCCGGCCTCAGGCACTACGAGCCCGCCTTCGCCGACGAGCTCGCCTTGTTCATGGAGGAAGCCTTCCGGCTCATGCAGGCGCCGGACGGCGAAAGCGTCTATCTGCGGCTGACCACCCGGACGATCCGCCAGGTCGAGCGGCCCGACGAAAGCTGGAAGGCCGGAGCGCTCGCGGGCGGCTACTGGCTTCGCGAGCCAGGGCAGGGGGCCGACGCGGCCTTGGTCTATTCCGGGGCGCTCGCTCCCGAAGCCCTGGGGGCCTGGGAGGCGCTCCGCGAGGACGTCCCCGGACTCGGACTGCTCGCCGTCACATCGCCCGACCTGCTCCACCGCGGGTGGAGCGAGCGCCGCCGGGGCCGCTGGGGAGGGAAGGGGACGACGCCTTCCCACATCGAGCGGCTGCTTTCGCCGCTGGCCCCCGCGGCGGGGCTGGTCACCCTGCTCGACGGCGCTCCCGCCTCGCTCTCCTGGCTGGGCGGGGTCATGGGCCACCGGGTCAGCCCGCTCGGAATCGAGCGCTTCGGCCAGACCGGAACCCTCCCGGACCTGTACCGGGAGTACCGGCTGGACGTCGACGCCATCGTCGAGGCGGCCGCGGAGCTGTTCCTCCCGTGACCGTCATTGCGAGGAGCGTGGCGACGAAGCATCCCAGCGGCCTCCGAGGCGGCACTGGATTGCTTCGCTTCGCTCGCAATGACGGGGGAACCTCTAAGCTTGTCCAGCGCTTCTCCCGGGAACCTATCCAAGGAGTTGCGTAATGATCGGCAAGATTATCGGAGCGGCGGTCGGACGCCGGATCGCCGGGCGCTACAATGGCGGCACCGGCCTCCTGGTCGGAGCCCTTGCCCCGGCCATCGCCCGCCGCGCCTTCGGGCCCCTCGGTCTCGCGGTCGGCGGAGCCTATGTCGCCAAGAAGCTGTGGGACCGCCGCAACCGGGCGACGGGCGCGACCCGCACCTACTGATACACCGTCATCCCGGCGAAGGCCGGGATCCCAGGGGGTGAAGAGCGCCGAGCCTTTCACCCCGCGGGGCCCCGGCCTCCGCCGGGGCGACGGTCCTTAAGCCGGCTTGATCTCCAGCAGCCAGATCGCCGCGACCAGCGAAAGCGTCGCTGCGACGGCCGTCCAGCTCACGATCCTGAGGTTGATCGGCCGCAGCTCCGCCGCCTCGTGCTTGTCGAAGCGCTCCATCACGGCGGCGGCGCGCCGCTCGGCGACCAGGATCACATAGGCTCCCGCGAGCAGGAAGGCGGTGGCGATCGCCTTGGGCACCCAGTCCGGCTGCATCGCCTTGAACAGCACCTGGAAGCCGAGCCCGATGCCGACGGCGGCGAATCCGGTCCGGATCCATCCGGCGAACGTGCGCTCGTTGGCGAGGATGGTCCTGTCCTGCGCCAGGTCCGTGCGCTCCTCGGCGAGCTTCTCCTTCTCGTCCTCGGCCATGGGCGCCTCAGAACGCGCCTTCTTCGTCTTCGGGCAGCGGCTCCTCCCGAGGCGGCGGCCCCGCGTCGTCGCGCGGCTCGCGGCGGGGGACCTCGGCGGGCTCGCGCTCGTCGCCCGGCGGCAGATCCTCGATCGGGAACTGGACTCCGCCGCCGCTGACGGTCACCCCGTTCTCGTTGACCTGCACTCCGACGTCGAAGCCGCCGGTGCCCTCGATCGGCAGCGTGACCGAGCCGTTGAAGCCGGTCGACGGCGCCGGAGCCGCCAGCGGCGGAGCCAGCTTCTGGGCGGGCGCAGTCCCGACCGCCTGGGTCATGAAATCGCGCCAGATCCGGGCGGGAAGACCTCCGCCGGCAATCTGTCCGGCGAGCGGGCTGTTATCGTCGTTTCCGACCCAGACCCCGACCACCAGGTCCTGGGCGAAGCCGATGAACAAGGCGTCGCGGCTGTCCTGGGTGGTGCCGGTCTTGCCGAAGGCCGGGACCGCGAGCGCCGCTCCGCGGCCGGTGCCGCGGCTGACGACGGCGCCGAGCATCTCGCGAAGCTCGTCGAAGGCCGGATCGCCGCTCTGGCCGGTCGCCTTGTTCCACATGCGCTGCCACCAGGGCTTGGTCTCGTCCTCCAGCCCCTTGGGCCGAACCGGATAGGCGCCGGCGGCGACCGCCGCGTAGGCGGAGGTCAGCTCGAGCAGAGTGACGCCGGACGTCCCGAGCGCGAGGCTCGGATTGTCGTTCAAGGGGCTCCTCACCCCGAGGTCGCGGGCGGCTCGGATGACGTTCTGCCGGCCGACCCGCTCCGAAAGCCTGACGGCCGCCACGTTGCTCGACAGTGCGAGGGCGTCGCGCAGAGTAAGCGAGCCGCGATACTGGTCCCCGTAATTCTTGGGCTGCCACTTGCCGATCCGCAGCGGGGTGTCGGCGACCGGCGTATCCGGGGTCATTCCAGCCCTCAGCGCCGCGAGATAGACGAACAGCTTGAAGGCGGAGCCCGGCTGCCGCCGCGCCTGGGTGGCGCGGTTGAACGGGCTTCGCGCATAGTCCCGCCCACCGACCATCGCGACGACCCGGCCGTCCGGCCGAATCGCGACGAGCGCCACCTGGGCGCGGCCCAGGCCCGCCCTGCGGACGGTGGCCAGAGCGAGCTTCTGCATCCTGCTCTCGAGGGTCGTCTGGACCTCCTCGTCGCCATAGCCCGCCTCGCCCCGCGCCCTTGCCATGGGAAGGACCCAGTCGGCGAAATAGGTGCCGGTCGGAACCACCTTCTGGCGTTCGACCTTGAGCTTCGCCGGCTTCAGCCGGTTCGCCTCGCGCTGGGTGAGGACCTTGTCCCGAATCATCGTCGAGATGACGATCTTCGCCCTCTCCCGGGCGAGCTTGTAGTTGCGGGTCGGCGCTAGGCGGGAAGGCGCCTTGACCATGCCGGCGAGCATCGCCGCCTGGGTCACGCTGAGCTTCTCCGGCGGGACGCTGAAATAATGCTGGGACGCGGCTCGAAGCCCGTAGGTGTTGTCGCCGAGATAGACGTTGGAGAGATAGCGTTCGAGGATCTCGTCCTTGCTCAGCCAGGCTTCGAGCCAGAACGCGATGAGGACTTCCTGGGCCTTTCGGCCCATCGTCCGCTCGGAGGTGAGGAAGGAGATCTTGGCGAGCTGCTGGGTGATCGTGCTTCCGCCCTCGCGGACTCCGCCGGCGCCGAGGTTGCGCCAGGCCGCGCGCGCGATCCCTCGGATGCTGATCCCGAGATGGTCGCGAAAGCCGCGATCCTCGATCGAGATGAAGGCGGCCGGGACGTGCTTGGGCAGGTCCGCGATCCTTACCGGCTCGCGTATGTCGGCGCCCCGCCGGGCGATCGGATGGCCCTCCACCGAAACCAAAGTGAGGCTCGGCGCGGCGATCGGCTGAAGCGACTTGGACAGCGGAGCGGTGATCGCCAGCCAGGCGACGATCAGCATGAAGAAGGCGAGCGCGGCGAGGACGATCCGCTTCCAGCCCCAGCGCAGCGGGTTGTACCAGGCGCGCTTCGGCGGCCCGGGCGGCGGTTGCTGGGGTGGACCTCCCGGGGCCTGATACTGGGCCGGGGTCGGTTGCCACTGGGCGGTCTGGTCCAAACGCATTCCCTCTTCTTAGCGGCAGAACGGCGGTTCGGGAATCAGGTTGCGCCATGCTGCGACGAGCCGAAGCGCCGGTCCAGATACGTCCGCCGTTGCGTCCGGTTCCGCCGGCTCACGCCACGACGGAAAGTTCGGCTTCGCGGACGACGCGCAGCACGATTTCCGAGTGGCTGTGGTGGAGCATGTGACCCGCACCCTCGATCTCTGTAAGCCGGCCGTCCGGAAGGAGCCTCGCGAGCGTCTTGCCCTGCCGCTCCTGCTCGACGACCCGGTCCCCGGTTCCGACCAGGACATGGACCGGCACTTCGATCCGCCGCAGGTCGATGGTGCCCGCGGGCGAAAGCGGCAGGATCGAAGCGGAATCCTCGCCTTCGTGGACGAGCGCGTCCGGGTCGAGCACCTGGTCGAACGGAAAGCTCTCCTTCCACGGGTGCGGCACCGGCTCCGGAGAGAACATCACGGCCTGGATCCATTCGATCGCGGCCCTGTCCATTCCGCTCTGGCGGCCGGCCCGGGACAGCAAGGGCCCGATCAACGGAATCGAGCGGGGCGCCATCAGGCCGTGCTCCAGCAGTCGCGGCTCCGGGAAGATCAGCGGCGAAACCAGTACGAGGCGGGTGACCCGCTCCGCAAAGCGCTCGGCCAGGGCCAGTGCGACGAGTGCTCCGAAGCTGTGGCCGACGACGACGGACGGGCCGACGCCGAGACGGTCGAGGCCGCCGGCAATCTGTCCGGCCTGGTCGCGCGGGGTTCCGACGAAGCGGGGGCGGCGGCTCAGGCCGTGACCGGGGCGGTCGACGACGGTCACCCGCGCCT
Organism: Allosphingosinicella sp.; assembly: GCA_036388065.1. Lineage (GTDB taxonomy): Bacteria > Pseudomonadota > Alphaproteobacteria > Sphingomonadales > Sphingomonadaceae > Allosphingosinicella. Next base: position 14,433 of record DASVSP010000016.1, on the reverse strand, counting down.
CTTCGGCGAGAGCGCCGGCGGGGCCGGCCAGCCAGTCGTGACTGGTGGCCATCGCGCCGTGAAGGAACAGGACGTCCCGGCCGGCCCCTCGCTGCGCCGAGTGAAGGCTTCGGCCTGGGCCGAGATCGAGGGTCGTCGCTTTCCACATCGCCACCTCAACCGGCGTACGCGGCAATGGCTCCGTTCAACTTCGCGGAGGGATCGGCCGCCTGGCCTTGAGGTCGAACGAATCGCCCTTGGAAAGGACGTGGACGCGGACGTCGTGCATCGAGAGCGCGCTTTCGGAGCGAGCCTCGGCGACGTTGCAATAGCTGACGTCCGTTCCGTCGACGACGTAGACCGCGCCGCTCCCGATCACCCGGAAGACGTCTCCTTCGACCATCGCCGCCGTATTCTCGTCGATCCCGAGGCCGAGCACCCGGGGGTTGTGAGCGACGGCACCGATCAGCCGGCCGAAGCGGCCGCGCTCGGCGAAATGCTGGTCGATGATGACGTCCCGCATCAGTCCCATGCCCGGGGACATGTGGAGGTCGCCGATCCGGTGGGTCTCCTTGCTGGTGCCCTTGACCAGCATCGTCTCGCTCATCACCGACGCGCCCGCGGACGTTCCGGCGACGACTCCTCCGCGCTCGTAGAGGGCCCGGACCTTGGCCTCGATCCCGGTGTCGCCGATCTGGCTGGTGATCCTCAGCTGGTCGCCGCCCGAGAAGAAAATGCCGGCCGCGTCGTCGAGCACAGAAAGCTTCTCCCGATCTCCCGCCTGGCTCCGCTCCTCGACGTAGAGCTCGACCAGGTCGCCGAGCCCGAGATCGGCGAAGGCCTTTTCATACTCGTCGAAATATCCCTCCGGCCGATGGCTCGCGACGGTCGCGAGGACGAGCTTGCCGCCATGGACCTGCCTTGCCACCTCGCGAAGGATCGCGCGCTCCCCATCCGGATCGCGGTCTTCGTGACCCCCGATAATGATCAGGCAGCCTTTGGGGCGCCGTTCTTCTTCAGCCACGTCGTTCTTCTTCCTTGTTCAAAAATGCTTTGGGTTCCGGCGCCTGGGCGCTCGCATAGGCGACGGCGAAGGCGGGGCTGTTGTGCGCCCAGCCGATCCGTCCGTCCTTGGCGATCGCGATCCCGCCCCCGTCAGCCGACGCGCCGCCCACTCCGGGGAGCTGCTCGACCGCTTTCCTCACCGACTCTTCCGGCCCGTCCCGCCCGATGCTCGCCATGACCTGAGCGGCGAGGGCGACCCGGGCGATGGTCTCGCCGTCTCCCGAAAAGGAGACCGCTCCGACGTGGTTGTCGGCATAGAGGCCGTTGCCGGGAAGCGGGCTGTCGCCGATCCGCCCGACCTTCGCTCCGGTAAGGCCGCCAGTCGAAGTCCCCGCGGCAAGGTTGCCGCCCGTGTCCATGGCGACCGCGCCGACCGTGTCGTGAAGCTGCTCGAGCGCATCCTTGCGGGTGTCCGTCATCAGAGCCTCGCTGGGCACCGTCTCCAGCCCCTCCTTCTTCGCGAAAAGCAGCGCGCCCTCGCCGACCAGAAGGATTTCCTTCTCGGGCAGGAGCCGCTTCGCAACGCTCACCGGATGACGAACGTTGCGGATCGCTCCGACCGCTCCGACCGACAGATTCTTACCGTCCATCAGGCCGGAGCACATTTCGATCTCGCCGGCTTCGTTCAGCGCCGATCCGCGGCCCGCGTTGAACACCGGCAGGTCCTCGAGGACCTTGATCGCCGCCTCCACCGCGTCGACGGCGCTTCCGCCCACCTCGAGCACCGCCCTGCCGGCCTGGGCGGCCTGGAGGATTCCGTCGCGATTGTCATCCTCCTCGCCGGGCTCCATCTCCTTGGCGCCGCCGTGGACGATGAGGGCCCAGCGGCCCTTTTCGAGAACCGCCATCCTATTCGGCCGCAATGAACGAGGCGCGGCCGGATGCGCGTTCGGCGGCGGGCTTGAAGTCGTTTACCTGCTGCCAGGCGCCTTTGACGTCGGTAGGCGTGATCACGATCAGGTCTCCCGGTCGGCCCATCGCAAGGGCCGCGGCCGTCGAGGCCTGCTCGCCGGCGATGAGGTGGATGTGGTCGGGGGAACGCCCGGCCTCGAGCGCGCCCGCCTGCAGATGGCCCATCACCTCGCCCCTGGGCCGGCCGCGGGTCGCCGGGTCTTCCCTGAAGATGAGCTCGTCGAAGAGTCCGGCGGCGATCCGGCCGAGCTCCTGGATGTCCTCGTCGCGCCGGTCGCCGGCCATCGAGACCGTTCCGATCGTCCTCTTGTAGCGGTGGCTGAGGCCTTTGACGACCTTGCCGAGCGCCTCGAGACCGGCGGCATTGTGCGCATAGTCGATGATGACCCGGAAGCCGTGCGCGTCGTGGACGTTCAGCCGGCCGGGGTTCTGCTCGAAGGTCGAGCGGAACTGGGCCATGGCCGATCGGATGGTGAGGATGGGCACTTCGTGGGCGAGCGCGATCGCGATCGCGGCGAGCGCGTTGGCGACGTTGAACTCCGCCATCCCGTGGAGGGTGGCGGGGATGTCGCCCGCCTTCATGATGGTCTCGCGCCTGGTGTCGTCGTAGAGCACGATGGTGCCGCCGTCCGGCCCGGACTCGCGCACCACGGCCATTCCGCCATCGTCGACATGCTCGCGAAGCATCGGCGACATCTCCGCCCCGCCGCAAAGCGAGAACCAGATGATCCTGCCCCCGGCGCGGCGCGCCATCTTCACGGTCAGCGGGTCGTCGGCGTTGAGGACGGAATGCCCGCCCCTGCGGACCGCCTCGACGACCACCTGCTTGACGCTGGCGAGGTCCTCGATCGTCTCGATGCCCTTGAGGCCGAGATGGTCGGCGGAGATGTTGAGGCAGGCGGCGATGTCCGCCTCCCCGTAAGCGAGCCCCTCCCGCAGCATTCCGCCGCGCGCGGTCTCGAGCACCGCAACCTCGACCGTCGGGTCGCGAAGGATCATCCGGGCGCTCCGCGGACCGGTGGCGTCGCCCTCATGGGTGAGGATGTCGTTGATATAGACTCCGGTCGTGGAGGTCAGGCCCACAGTGCAGCCCGTATAGCGGATGATATGCTTGATCATCCGGCCGACGGTGGACTTGCCGTTGGTTCCGGTGATGGCGATGATCGGGATCCGGAACTTGCGGCCGCGCGGGAAAAGCATCTCGATGATCGGCTTGGCGACGTCGCGCGGAGCGCCTTCGGAAGGCTCGATGTGCATCCGAAGGCCGGGGGCGGCATTGACCTCGATCACTCCGCCCCCCGTCTCCCGCACAGACCGGGTGATGTCCGGGCAGACGAAGTCCACTCCGCAGACGTCCAGTCCCACGATCAGCGCGGCGCGCCGGGCGATCTCGGCATTGTCGGGGTGGATCTCGTTGGTCCGGTCGACCGCGGTGCCGCCGGTGGACAGGTTCGCGGTGGCTCTTAGCTGCACGACCTCGTCCGCCTCCGGGATGCTGTCGGCAGTCAGGCCGGAGCGGGCGAGGAACTCCTCGACATGGGCGTCGATCCGGATCCGGGTCATCACGTTCTCATGACCCTCGCCCCGGCGAGGATCGCGGTTCACCTCCGCGATCAGCTGGCGGATGCTGCTTATCCCGTCGCCCGCGACCTGGGCCGGGATTCGCTCGGCCACGGCCACCATCTTGCCGCCGACGACGAGGATCCGATGGTCGTTGCCCTCGAAATACTGCTCGACGATGACGTCGCGGCCCTTGGCCTGAGCCTGCGCCTCCCGGAATCCGAAGCGCAATTGCGCCTCGTCCATGATTCCGATCGTTACTCCCCGGCCGTGATTGCCGTCGAGCGGCTTGGTCACGAGCGGGAAGCGAAGCCGCCGCGCGCCGCGCACCGCTTCCTCGACGTCGCGAACGACGATTCCGCGCGGCACCGGCACTCCGCTCTCGTCGAGCAGCTTCTTCGTCATGTCCTTGTTTCCGGCGAGGTCGGTCGCGACCAGCGAGGTCCGGCCTGTGATCGACGCCCGGATCTTCTGCTGGTGCCGGCCGTGGCCGAGCTGGAGAAGGCTCTTCTCGTCGAGGCGCATCACGGGGATTCCGCGCCTTTTGGCCTCGTCGACCAGGGCCTTGGTGCTTGGTCCGAGCGTGGTCCGGCGGACCATCCGCCTCATCTCGTCCAGTCGTCGCTGGAGATCGAACTCGCCCTCCAGCTTGTAGATCCGGTCGAGGCCGCCCAAGCCTCGCAGATCGGCCGGGAGCAGGGAGTGGACCAGCTCGAGCGCGACCCGCCCGGCCATCAGCCCGACCTTCTCTTCGTTATAGGCGAACATGACGTTGTAGACGCCCGGGCGGTTCTTCACCGACCGGGTCTTGCCGCGCACGGCGCGCGAGCCGGCCAGGGTCTGGAGCTCGAGCGCGACATGCTCGGCGACATGGCCGAGCCAGGTGCCCTCGCGAAGCCGCCGCTCGAAACCGCCTCGGACCCTCAGCGAACAGCCGTGACGGCCGACTCCGGGGAGCAGTCCGAGCAGCGCCTCGGTGAAGCCGGCGATCCGGTTCGTCGGCCACTCCTCCAGCCCGCCCAGATCCAGCTGGATCCGGATCATCGGAGTGTGGCTGTAATAATGGGGCCCGCGATAGACCCCGACTTCGACGACCTGCATCCGCTGCATCGGTTCGGTCAGCTGGTGGGTTCCCGGGTCGCTCTTCGAAGCGAAGAACATCCCGGTCTTGGAGCCGTTTTCCTGGGTCGGCGCGTCGGCCACGGGCGCGGACTGGTTCGGAGGCGTCATGACCTCTTTAAACCCCCGAAAACCAAGCCAAGTTCCGGGATTTCAATCTGACCTGAGTTAAGCCGCTGACCCTCTCCCGTCCTTACGGGAGAGGAGGGGCCCAAGCCGAAGGCTTGGGAGGTGAGGGTCTTGCTGAGTCTGTGCTACAGACCCTCACCTCCCACCGCTTCGCGGCCGGCCCCTCCTCTGCCGCGAAAGGCGGGAGAGGGCTTTGCAGGCCGCGCCAGCCTGTCCCTTATCATCCAGGCGAGCAGGTACGGCCGGGCGAGCGCCTTATCCAGGGCGTAAGGCCACCAGCCCGGTCCGAAGGGCACGTAGACCCGAATCGGGACACCCAGGCTCCGCGCCACCGCCATGGTCCGGCGCGCTGGAAGGCCGCGAAGCTGCTCGAGCTCGCAGGGCGTGCCTCGATCGAGCAGCAGGGTCAGAGCGCGCTCGGCAAGCCCGGGGTCGTGAGTCGCGACCGCGACCGGTGCGGATCGTCCCGCGAGCCGGGCGGCGAGAGCGAGGTAGCTCGCCTCGACATCCTGTCCCCTCCAGTCGGGATCGGCCCATTCGCCTTTGACCAGCCGGATCCGGGCGGAGCTGTCGCGATAGGCCGCGGCGTCCCCCCGGCTTCGAAGCCAGCGGGCGGGCAAGGCGAATCCGGTCCGCGGAAATTCGCCGAGCAGGTCCGAGACGGCCTCGAGGGTCCGCTCCGCGTCCTTCGGGGCGTGGGCGTCGAACATCAGTGGAATGCCGGCCTCGGCGGCGCAGTGCGCGATCCGGCGCAGGTGATCGGAGTCGAACGCCAGGGGAGGGGCCTTCACCGACAGATAGGAGTCGCCCCCGCGCCCGGCGAGGAGCGCGGCCGCGGCGGCGTTGGCGGCGACGATGTCCTCCGGCCGGGCGTTGCCGGCCTGGAAATAGCCCAGGGTCGCCGAAAGGCCCGCCCGGTTGAGACTTCGGCAGCGCCTAGCGGCGGCGGCCGGGCCGGGCCCGGGGGCGATCCGCTCGATTATATGGGGAAGGGCGTAGCGCGCGTTTCTGAGGGCGGCCCAAGGGCTGAGCATCAGGCCCGCTTCAGCCGCCGGCGCAGAGAGGCGCAGGCGTCGGCGGCGAGGGCGACCGCGCCCCTCGCATTGAACGGATAGGCGCGCACCCAGGCGCAATCGTGCTGCTCGCGGGTCCAGAACTGGGCGATCCACGGCTCGAGATTGCCCAGCAGCTCGTAGTCGCGAAGCTCCCGCTCGGCAGCCCAGCCGATGGTGTGAAGCATGAGCAACGTGCCCGGCGAGCAGCGTTCATAGGCCTCGTCGAAGCCGATCTTGAACAGCCAGTATCGGTCCAGGGTCTCCAGGGCCATCTGCATGGCGACGGCTTTCCCGCCGATCCGCATGAAGGCGATCCGGAAGCTGCCCTGCTCGCAGGCCGAGCGGAAATAATGGCGGAAGCAATTCTCCTTGGCCTGGTCGGCGGCGATCGCGGTGCCCGCCTCGGCCTTCCAGCTTCGCATCTCGACCGCGATCGCCTCGTCGAACAGGGCGTCGAACTCCTCGGCCCCGGGCGACAATATCTCGAACGACACCTCGCCGAACTCGGCGGCGCGCCTCGCGGCGCGACGGAAGTCGGAGCGGCGCCCGGAGTTGAAGCAGGAGACGGGGTCCTTCCAGCGCGGCTCCAGCCTGATCGTCGGAGTGGGGGTCGCCGGTCGAACCGACATCCACCCCTTGCCGCGCAGGGCCCTCCTGAGCGCGGGCATCAGCTCGGACCGCACCGGGACCCGGTCGAATTCGAGGGCGCGGCCGTCGGCCGCCAACGTCTCGGCGAGAAGCCGCAGCCCCTCAGGATCGCTGTAGAGGGCATCGTCGGGCTCGCACACCTGATGCGCCCCGACCATGGTCCAACGGGCGAACCGCCCGGTGCCGCGGCACAAGGGAAGCAGAGCCGCGATCTCGTCGCGGCGGCGCACGAAGAACACCTCGATATGGGCCTCGGCGAGCAAGGTGCCGGCGAGCGCCAAGGCGAAGGCATGGCTCTGCATCGGAAGCGACGCCGATCCTTCCAGTCTTCGCCAGGAATCGACCAGCGCCTCGTCCTCGCAGAAGCGAGGGAAGGATAGGGCCGACGATTCGGGAGCGGTCGCCCGGCCCGCGGCCCTCCGGCGGGGGGCGAGTGCGACCGTGGCCGCGGAAAACTCCGGCATCGTCTCGATGGCTGTCACCCACCCTTCAATCATGGAACGGCCTTAGTCCGGCATGGGTAAACATTTTGCGTCTTTGCCCGCACCGCCATGCGGGCCTAGGAACGCCGAATGGAAAGCCGCATCCCCCCTCCCGCAGAACTGGTCGCGACCAGCCATGCCGATTCCGAAGCCTATGAAGCGCTCTACCGCCAGTCGCTGGCCGACCCCGACACATTCTGGGCCGGCCAGGCGCGGCGCATCGACTGGGTCGAGCCGCCCACCGTCGCGGGCAACTGGTCCTTCGATCCGGTGGACGTCAAATGGTTCGAGGACGGGGTCCTCAACCTCTGCCACAATTGCGTCGACCGCCATCTCGAGGCGCGCGCCGACCAGGTTGCGATCCTGTTCGAAGGCGACGAGCCCGGGACCGGCCGAAGCCTCACCTACGGCGATCTCTACCGCGAGGTCGTCCGAATGGCGAACGGCCTGAAGGCGCTCGGCGCCGGCAAGGGCGACCGGGTCACCCTCTATATGCCGATGATCCCCGAAGCGGCGGTTGCGATGCTCGCCTGCGCCCGGATCGGAGCGGTGCATTCGGTCGTCTTCGGCGGATTCTCGCCCGAGGCCCTGCACGGCCGGATCGAGGATTGCGCCAGCCGCTTCGTGGTGACCGCCGACGGCGGAAAGCGGGGCGGCCGGCTCGTCCCCTTGAAGGCGAATGTCGACCTGGCCCTCGCTAAGGGCGCCGACGTCGAAGCCGTCCTCGTCGTCCGTCACCTCGGCAACGAGATCGAGTGGGCGCAAGGCCGCGACCACTGGCTCCACGACATGGCCGACCTCGTCCCCGACGAGTGCCCGCCCGAGCCGATGAACGCCGAGGACCCGCTCTTCATCCTCTACACCTCCGGCTCGACCGGAAAGCCCAAGGGCGTGCTCCACACCACCGGCGGCTATGCGGTCTGGACCGCTTCGACCTTCCACTATGTCTTCGACTACAAGGAGGGCGAGGTCTTCTGGTGCACGGCGGACGTCGGCTGGGTCACGGGCCACAGCTACGTCGTCTACGGGCCGCTCCTCAACGGGGCGACGACGCTGATGTTCGAGGGCGTTCCGAACTATCCCGATTTCAGCCGCTTCTGGGACTCCGTCGAACGCCACCGGGTCGACATCTTCTACACGGCGCCGACCGCGATCCGGGCCCTGATGCGCGAAGGGGAGGGCCCGGTCCGCAAGCACGACCGCTCGTCCATCCGCCTGCTCGGAACGGTCGGCGAGCCGATCAATCCGGAGGCCTGGCGCTGGTATTACGAGGTGGTCGGCGAAAGCCGGTGCCCGATCGTCGACACCTGGTGGCAGACCGAGACGGGCGGCGTCATGATCACCACCCTTCCGGGCGCCCACGACATGAAGCCCGGCAGCGCCGGCCGGCCCTTCTTCGGAATCGATCCCCAGCTGGTCGGCCCCGACGGCGAAACGCTGGAAGGGGCCGCTTCCGGCAACCTGTGCATCGCGCGTTCCTGGCCGGGCCAGATGCGAAGCGTCTACGGCGACCACGAGCGCTTCGTCCAAACCTATTTCTCGACCTATCGCGGCAAGTATTTCACCGGCGACGGCTGCCGCCGAGACGAGGACGGCTATTACTGGATCACCGGCCGGGTCGACGACGTCCTCAACATCTCGGGCCACCGCCTCGGCACCGCCGAGATCGAAAGCGCCTTGGTCTCCCACCCGCTCGTCGCCGAGGCGGCGGTGGTCGGCTACCCGCACGACATCAAAGGGCAGGGCATCTACTGCTACGTCACCCTGATGGAGGGCGAAGAGGGGGGCCCCGAGCTCGAGAAGGCGCTTCGCCAGCATGTCCGGACCGAGATCAGCCCCATCGCAAGCCCGGACCTCATCCACTTCACTCCGGGGCTGCCCAAGACGAGGAGCGGCAAGATCATGAGGCGGATCCTCCGGAAGATCGCGGAAAACGAGTTCGGAAGCCTCGGCGACACGTCGACGCTCGCCGATCCCGGCCTGGTCGACGGGCTGATCGAAGGGCGCCGCAACCGCTAGGCCTCTCCCCCTGGCCATTCCGACGACACCCCCAACGGCCGCCCGTCATCCCGGCGCAAGCCGGGACCTCGGGGAGACTCGCCGGGACTTCTCGCCCCGAGGTCCCGGCTTTCGCCGGGATGACGATCTCGCGGTACCCGCCCTCAAGTCATCCCGGGGAACGCTCCGGCCGGGCTGGACTCGGCGCGGCCCCGGTCTAAGCTGGGCTTATGAACCTCGTCCTCGCCTTCGCCGCCGCAGCCGCCGCTTCCTGGGCTTTCGTCGCTCCCGCCTCGGCGGCGCCCAAGGCGAGTGCGGCGGCGGCGGGCGAAACCCTGCCCGAGTCGGTCCGTCCCGCCGCGGCCGTCGTCGACGCCTTTCACGCCGCGCTTCGCCGCGGCGAGCCCGAGGCGGCGCTGGCGCTGGTCGCGGAGGACGCCGTCGTCTTCGAGGACGGCCGGATCGAGCGGACGAAGGCGCAATACGCGCTCCATCACGCCCCCGCCGACGCGGCCTTCTCGAAGGCGGTGCCGTCGAAGCGGCTGAGCCGAACCGGCCATGCGTCGGGACAGCTCGCACTGATCTCGAGCGAAAGCCGCACCCGGGGGCGGTTCAAGGGGCAGGATGTCGACCGTATCATGGTCGAGACGATGGTCCTGCGCCGCGACGCCGCGGGCGCGTGGAAGATCGTCCACATCCACTGGTCCTCGGCCGTGCCCTCGACGGAATAAGCGTCATCCCGGCGAAAGCCGGACCTCGAGTCGAGAAGGCACAGTGGGTCTCCCCGAGGTCCCGGCTTTCGCCGGGATGACGGTTATCGGGTCCCGTAGGTCCGGTCGCCCGCGTCGCCCAGTCCCGGGACGATATAGCCGTGGTCGTTCAGGGATTCGTCCATCGCCGCGGTCCAGATCGGGACGTCGGGATGGGCGGCTCGGACTGCCTCGACGCCCGGCCTCGAGCAGAGCAGGCAGACGAAGCGCATGTCTACCACCCCGGCTTCCTTGAGCCGGTCGATCGCCGCGATCGCGGTGTGGCCGGTTGCCATCATCGGGTCGACGATGACGACGAGGCGCTCGCCGACATCGTCCGGAGTCTTGAAATAATATTCGACGCATTCGAGGCTGACCGGCTCGCGGTAGAGGCCGATATGGGCGACCCGGGCGGACGGGACGAGATCGAGCATGCCCTCCGCCATTGCGAGTCCCGCCCGAAGGATCGGTGCGAAGACGAGCTTCTTGCCGGCGATTGCCGGCGAGTCGGTGACTGCGATCGGGGTCTCGATCCGAACCATGTCGGTCGGCAGGTCGCGGGTCACCTCGTAGCAGAGCAGGGTCGCGATCTCGCGCACGACGGTCCGGAACAGCAGGATCGAGCTGTCCTTGTCCCGAAGGATGGTGAGCTTGTGCTGCACCAGGGGGTGGGAGACGATCGTCAGTCCGTCCATCTTTAGAATACCGTTCCGTCGCTGATGATGTTGAAGGGAGGCCCGCCGCCCGGCCGAAGCTCAGCGGCGATTCGCCGGCCCGCCGCCCAGCTTCCGCCTTCAAGCATCCGGGCAAGTGGAAAGTCGAGCGCGCTCACGCCGAGCCGGTCGCGAACCAGCGGGGCCATCCGGTCGAGCAGTGCAACGGTCATCGCGCGCCAGGCGACGATGAGCGGATCGGCGACGTGGTGGGGCCGCGAAGCAACCTCCGGGTCGGTGAGCCTGAGGACGCCGGTGTCCACGAACAGCCCGCCGTTGCGATACTCGGCGAGGCCGGTGAGGCCGTCCACTTCGACCACCTCGATCCCGGCGGCCTCGACCGGCTCGATCAGCGAATAAGCAAGCCATTGCGACAATTTGTGGAGCGGAACGAGCCCGTCGGTCGAGTCGCCGCGGCGGAGGGCGGGATGGCGCCAGCAGTCTCCCAGCGGCACTCCGTCCAGGACCAGCCGGTCGGCCCAGATCGGCCCGAGCGCTTCGAGCAGAGCTTCGAGGATCGCGGACGCTGGAAGCTTCCCGCCCTCGGCACGGCCGGCCAGGACGTCGTAGAGGCCGCCCGGACTCGGTTCGCCGGCGGTGGCGAACAGCTCCGGCCGTGCAAGCACCTGGGCGCCGAGGCGCCTGAGCAGGGCGGTCCGGCCGTCGAGCCCCGCCAGCGGGTTGGACTCGCTCACCTGGAAGCCCTCTGCCAGGATCCCGCCGTCGAGCGCGGCCAGCGCCCCCCCGGTCGTGCCCAGGGCTCCGCTTTCGATCAGCCGCTGGCTCGCGACCGCGAGGCCCTCGGACCGGGTGAAGGTTTCGCCGCTCACCGGGTCGAGGTAGCGCCAGCCCGGGCCGGCCCCGGCGTCGAGAAGCACCGAGAGGATGACGAGGTCGAAAGCGGCGCGGGCCCGCTGCGCTGGGTCCTTTTCGGGGAGGCGCGGCTCTCCGGCGACGAAATGGCGCCAGCGGGCGTGAAAGGGGATTGCGAGATCGGGATAGGCCTCCCGGGTGACCCGGGCGGTCAGCTCTGCCGCCGCGTCCAGCCGGTCGAGATCGACGGCCCAGCCTTCGACTCCGCCGTCCAGCGCGAGCTCAAGCATCTCGTGCGCCCGCTCGCGCACGGCGGCCGCGCTGAGCAGGGCGAGGAGGGCCTGCATCAGTCCTCCCCGCGGCGAAGCCGGGGGGAGGGGGACCATGCGAAGCATGGTGGAGGGGTAAAGGGACCGGTTGTGGAGTATTCGAGCGCGATCCTCCGCCTTCGCGGCAGACACCCCTCCACCACCCTTCGGGTGGTCCCCCTCCCCACGCGCTTCGCGCGCAGGGAGGACGAGCTCGCCTTGGTCGCTCCCACCTAGAACTTCCCCAGGTCCCGTCCCACGACCGAGCGGACATGCTCCTCGGTGGGCGCGCCTTCGGGCGTGTAATAGCCCGCCGCCTTCTTCGCCTCCATCTCGACGCTCGCGTCGGGAGGGACGAGCCCGTCGGGGATCGGCACCCGCTCGCCGATCTCGACTCCGCCGGCCGCAAGGGCGTCGTACTTCATGTTGGACATCGAGACGAAGCGGTCGATCCGCCTGATCCCGAGCCAGTGGATCACGTCCGGCATGAGCTGCTGGAAGCGCGCGTCCTGGACTCCGGCGACGCATTCGGTGCGCTCGAAATAGGTCGCCGCCTGGTCTCCGCCGGGCTGCCGCTTGCGGGCGTTGTAGACGAGGAACTTGGTGACCTCGCCCAGGGCGCGCCCTTCCTTTCGATTGTAGACGATGAGCCCGGTCCCGCCCGTCTGCGCCGCCCTGGTCGCCTCCTCGATCCCGTGGGTAAGATACGGCCGGCAGGTGCAGATGTCGGATCCGAACACGTCGGAGCCGTTGCACTCGTCATGTACCCTGCAGGTCAACGTCCGGCTCGAGTTGCCGAGATAAGCGGGGTCCCCGAAGATGTAGAGCGTCATCCCGCCGATCGGCGGCAGGAAGACGGACAGGTCCGGGCGGGTCACCAGCTCGGGATACATTCCGCCCGTCTGCTCGAACAGGCAGCGCCTGAGGCTCCCCTCGGCCACTCCGAACCTCTCGGCCACGCCCGGAAGCCACCAGACCGGATCGACCGCGATCTTCGTCACCGAGACGTCGCCCGCTTCGTGGACGATGTCGCCGTCGACCTCGAGCCGGCCGGCGGCGATCGCGCCCTGGATCTCGTGAAGGGTCAGCCTGGCCTTGGTGATTGCGATCGACGGTCGGATGTCGATCCCTTCCTCGATCAGCGCTCCGAAATCCTGTGCGACCCGGTGGCCCCACGGGTCGAGCGACACGATCTTGCCGGGATCGCCCCACTGATCGTGGGGCCCGATCTCGCAGACCGGCGAAGTGTCGTGCAGGTCCGGCTTCGAATTGGGGTCCATCGCCCCCGAGGAGATCGCAAGCGCTCGGTAGATCGAATAGGAGCCGCCATGCGCTCCGATGGCGTTGCGGTCCGAGCGAGCGTTGACGGTGGCGATGACCGGTCCCCGCTCGGCCACCGTCGCCGCGCCCCAGGTAAGCGGAAACCGGACCGGGCCTCGCGAACCGGGATGCGACGTCAGCCTGATATGGCCGCTCTTCCCGTCCGCATTCATTCGTGTGCCCTCTCGCTTCTCGTTCTCGATCAGCACGCTACGCGAGCGGGGGCGGGGTTGCTAGCCACTGATGAGGGGATGCGGAGCGGTGATGCCGGCGACGCCCGTCCGCTTGCCGATCGCCCAACTGCAACATCCGGAACGGATCGAAGTGAAGGAGATTGCGGGGCTTGCCATCCCTAAATTGTCCAGGTGCCGGCGCGAGTCGGACCGGGCTCTTTGAAATCGTGAATGGAATGACCTTGCCGAACCGCTCAGGGGACGGCGAAGACCGTTGATCTTCTCGCCCGCGATGCGCAGTGGAGAGGCATGGTGACGGCTGAAGGACTGCAGCGGTTCGTCGACGCGCAGGCGCAGGTCTACGCAGCGGCGCTGCGCGAGCTCCAGCTCGGCCGGAAGCGGGGCCACTGGATGTGGTACGTCTTTCCGCAACTGAGGGGGTTGGGGATCAGCGCCACTTCCAGGCGCTACGGGATCGAGTCGAAGCGGGAGGCCGAGGCGTATCTGCGTCACGCGCTGCTGGGGCCGAGGCTGATCGAGTGCGTGGAGACCGTGAACGCCCTGGAAAGCCGTTCGGCGGAAGGCATCTTCGGATCGACGGACTCGATGAAGCTGCGGTCGTCCGCGACCTTGTTCGAGATCGCCGGCGGGGGACCGCCGTTCCGAACCTGTCTCGACCGCTATTTCGGCGGCCGCCCCGACGATCGGACGATCGCCCTGTTGAGCGGGTCGGCCTGACATGCTCCGTCGGGTCGGCATCACGGGCGCCTCCGGCTGCGGAGTGACCACCCTGGGCGGGGCGCTGGCGGAGCGTCTCGGCGCCGTCCATATCGACATGGACGACCATTTCTGGGTCGCGACAGACCCGCCCTACCGGGAGCAGCGCGAAGTGCCGGAGCGCCTCGCACGGATCCGGGCGGAGCAGGCGCGGACCGGACGCTGGGTGGTGTCGGGCACCCTCGACGGCTGGGCCGAGCCGGTGACCGGAGAGTGCGACCTGATCGTCTTCCTCCAAGTCCCGACGCCGGTGCGGCTGGAGCGGCTCCGGCGGCGCGAGCGGGAGCGGTTCGGCGATGCCTTGCTGCCGGGCGGGGCGATGCACGAGAACCACCGCGAGTTCATCGAATGGGCCGCGCATTACGAAGACGGCACACTTCCGGGCCGGAACCTGCCGCGGCACGAGAAATGGCTCGCCGGCCTGTCGCTGCCGGTGCTTCGGCTGGACGGCACCCGGCCGACCGCGGAGCTGGTGGAGGCGGTCCTTGCCGACGGTCGGACCGGCTCGCCCTCGGCCTGGAGCCTTCGAAGGCTGGATTGAAACTCCCGCTTTGCTCGTCCTGAGCCTGTCGAAGGGCCTTCTTCTGTTTCCGAAGGGAAAGGGAAGGGGCTTCGACGGGCTCAGCCCGAACG
>DASVSP010000015.1:0-3224 GCA_036388065.1 Allosphingosinicella sp. | reverse complement strand
GCGGCGAGGCTGTCGAACCCGCCTTTGCGCTCGGTGACCGGGAGGTTCGCGATCGGCTCGGCGGCGACGATCTCGGCCGCGCCCAGCCGGGCGAGCTCGGAGTCGAGCGCGGCCGGAGCGATCGACCCCAGCTCGAATCGGCCGGTGGAGACGTCGGCGGCGGCGAGGCCGAACCGCTCGCCGGACCGGGCCACGGCGACCAGCCAGTTGGACGCCCGCGAATCGAGCAGCGCTTCCTCGGTGAGGGTACCGGCGGTGACCACCCGGACGATGGCCCGGTTGACGACCGACTTGGCGCCGCGCTTCTTCGCCTCGGCCGGATTCTCGGTCTGCTCGGCGATCGCCACCCGGAACCCGCCGCGGATCAGGCGGGCGAGATAGGCCTCGGCGGCATGGATCGGCACCCCGCACATCGGGATCGGCTCGCCCTCATGCTCGCCGCGCGCGGTCAGCGCGATGTCGAGGCAGGCCGCCGCCGCCTTGGCGTCATCGAAGAACAATTCGAAGAAGTCGCCCATCCGGTAGAAGAGCAGGCAGTCGGACGCCTCCGCCTTGAGGGCGAGATATTGCACCATCATCGGGGTCGGGGCGGTCGCGGTCTTCGCCTGGGTGGCCATGGAGCGAGGGTAGAAGGTTGGAAGGCGGGGGGGAACGCCGAATTCGTCATCCCGGCGAAAGCCGGGACCTCAGGTCGAGAAGTCTCGGTGGGTCTCCCCGAGGTCCCGGCTTTCGGGTTCCCATCAAAGTACTACTTTGATGGGGTCCCTCCCGGGATGACGGGGAGCCGACTTGCCCCCGTCATCGTTCACATCCTACAGCACGGCCAAAATCCGGAGAGAGCCGAATGAGCGAAGGCAGCAACGTCACGTTCTCCGAGCAGGAGGCGCTCGACTTCCACACCCAGGGCGGACGTCCCGGGAAGATCGAGATCATCGCCTCCAAGCCGATGGCGACGCAGCGCGACCTCAGCCTCGCTTACTCGCCCGGGGTCGCGGTCCCGGTGCGGGCGATCGCCGAGGATCCCTCAAAGGCCTATGATTATACCGCCAAGGGCAATCTCGTCGCCGTCATCTCGAACGGCACCGCCATCCTCGGCCTCGGCAACCTCGGAGCTCTGGCCTCCAAGCCGGTGATGGAGGGCAAGGCGGTCCTGTTCAAGCGCTTCGCCGACGTCGACGCCATCGACATCGAGCTCGACACCGAGGACAGCGACGCGTTCATCAACGCGGTCGCGCTGATGGGGCCGAGCTTCGGCGGGATCAACCTCGAGGACATCGCCGCTCCGGCCTGCTTCATCATCGAGCAGACCCTTCGCGAGCGGATGAACATCCCGGTCTTCCACGACGACCAGCACGGCACCGCCATCATCACCGCCGCGGGCCTCATCAACGCCTGCTACCTCACCCGGCGCGAGCTGAAGGACATAAGGGTCGTGGTCAACGGGGCGGGCGCCGCCGCGATCGCCTGCACCGAGCTGATCAAGGCGATGGGCGTCCGCAACGACCACGTCATCATGTGCGACCGCAAGGGCGTGATCTGGCAGGGCCGCGAAGGGCTCGACCAGTGGAAGTCGGCCCATGCCGTGATCACCGACGCCCGGACCCTGGAAGAGGCTCTGGTCGGAGCCGACGTCTTCCTCGGCCTGTCGGCGGCGGGCGCTCTCAAGCCGGAGATGGTCGTTGCGATGGCGCCCCAGCCGATCATCTTCGCGATGGCCAATCCCGATCCGGAGATCAGCCCGCCCGACGCAAAGGCGGCGCGTCCGGACGCGATCATCGCCACCGGTCGCTCCGATTATCCCAACCAGGTGAACAACGTGTTGGGCTTTCCCTTCATCTTCCGGGGCGCGCTCGACGTCCGGGCCACGACGATCAACGACGAGATGAAGATCGCCGCCGCCGAGGCGCTCGCCGAGCTCGCGCGCCAGCAGGTGCCCGAGGAGGTCGCCGCGGCCTATGGCGGAAAGGCGCACAGCTTCGGTCCCGACTACATCATCCCGGCGCCCTTCGACCCCCGCCTGATGGAGATCGTTCCCGCCGCCGTGGCGAAGGCGGCGATGGAGAGCGGAGTCGCGCAGATCCGGATCGACGACATGGACGCCTATCGGAGCAGGCTGAGGTCGCGGCTCAACCCGACCACCTCGGTTCTCAGCCTCGCCTACGAGGCCGCCAAGGCCGAGCCGACCAAGCGGGTGCTGTTCGCCGAGGGCGACGAGGACGTCGTGCTCAGGGCCGCCATCGCCTTTCGCGACGGCGGCTACGGAGTCCCGGTGCTGGTCGGGCGGGACGACGTCCACGACCGGCTGCGAGCGCTCGGGATCGACGATCCGGAGAGCTTCGAGCTGATCAACAGCCGCACCTACGGCCGGGTGCCGGAGATGGTCGACTATCTCTACAGGCGCCTGCAGCGCCGCGGCTATCTCCAGCGCGAGATCGAGCGGATGGTGAACCAGGACCGCAACACCTTCGCCGCGCTGCTGCTCGCGCTCGGCGAGGGCGACGCCCTGATCACCGGAGTGACCCGCCCCTACGCGCAGAGCCTGAGGCAGATCCAGCGGGTCCTCGACGCCAAGGCGGGGATGACCCCGTTCGGGCTCCACGTCATGGTCGGCCAGTCGCACACCAGCTTCATCGCCGACACCACCGTGACCGAGCGGCCGACCGGCGAGCAGCTCGCCGACATCGCCGTCCACACCGCCCAGGTCGCCCGGCGAATGGGCCACGAGCCGCGCGTGGCCTTCCTCTCTTATTCCAATTTCGGCAACCCCGAGGGCACGTATCTCGAGCGGATCCGCGAAGGCGTGAAGGTCCTGGGCCGGCGCTCCGACGTCGATTTCGAATATGAAGGCGAGATGTCTCCGGACGTCGCTCTCAACCCGGCCATGGCCCGCATCTATCCGTTCAGCCGGCTCACCGGTCCCGCCAACGTGCTCGTCATGCCGGGCCTGCAGACGGCCAACATCTCCGCCAAGCTGCTTCGCGAGCTGGGCGGCGACGCGGTGATCGGTCCGATCCTGGTCGGGATGGAGAAGCCGGTGCAGATCGCGGCGATGACCGCGAGCGCCTCGGACCTGGTGACCCTGGGCGTGCTCGCGGGGAGCGGAGTGGTCAGATAATCTTGCCTCCCCATCGCGAGATGGGGAGGGGGACCACCCGAAGGGTGGTGGAGGGGTAGCTGCGCAGGCCTATGCCGTCGCGCGCTTCGTTCTTTCAATCCGGGCCGGG
>DASVSP010000014.1:0-24344 GCA_036388065.1 Allosphingosinicella sp. | reverse complement strand
GGAGTTGACCCTAGTACGAGAGGACCGGGTTGAACATACCTCTGGTGGACCTGTCATCGTGCCAACGGTGCAGCAGGGTAGCTATGTATGGACGGGATAACCGCTGAAAGCATCTAAGCGGGAAGCCTCCCTCAAGATAAGATTTCATAGAGCGGTCGAAGACCACGACCTTGATAGGCCGGATGTGGAAGTGCCGTAAGGCATGGAGCTAACCGGTCCTAATCGCTCTATTCGCGCTTGAGAATCCCACCATCAACGACAGCTTTGGCTGTCGGTGGATCTCAGCCAGACGGTCTAAAGTGCACGATTTCTAGAATTTCTTACCCGCTCGCCACATAGCTTGGTGGCCATAGCGTCAGTGACCCACCCGATCCCATCCCGAACTCGGCCGTGAAACCTGACAGCGCCGATGGTACTATTGCTTAAGCAATGGAAGAGTAGGTCGTCGCCAGGCTTTGCGGCGAGCGGTTAAGAGAACCCATTCACAATCGAGCCGCCCGCGGCATGTCCTTGGACATGCTTCGGGCGGCTCAGTCGCTTTGGCGCGGGGTGGAGCAGCCCGCCGCCGGCCCGCGAAGGCGGGACGGGAATCAAAAGACGCTTCCGGGCTGCCTAGCGGCGGCCCGTCAATGGTGACGCGGGGTGGAGCAGCCCGGTAGCTCGTCAGGCTCATAACCTGAAGGTCGTAGGTTCAAATCCTACCCCCGCAACCAACGAAAGGCCCCGTCGCGAGACGGGGCCTTTCGTCGTTTCGGCCCCGCTCGAGCCGACGGAAGATAGCAAGCTGCGCTCGCAGCCTGGGCAGCGATCGCCGGGCTTCCCGGCGACGGCCGCGGCCTCGGCGCCTCGAGCCGAGGCCCCGACGGCGCGGCGACCAGGCGCGACAGGATCCCGGGCCCGCACCGCGACGGCGGGCGGGCCGATCTCAGGGCCCAGGCTCGCCGTTGAATTCTCCGACGGCGAAGGTCCGCCCGCCCGGAGCGTTATCGCTTCAGCTCGAATCCTCCCGGCGTCCCGGCAGGGATCGGCGTTGATGACGCCTCAGGCTCGGACTGCGTCGCTGGGGCAACAAGGGCGAGCCCCAAGGTATGACGGGACCCGCCCAGCCCGGCTCGATACCGTTCCGGTCCTGCCGCGGCGGGCCGAGGGCCCTTTCGGGACAGTTCACATCCGCAAATTCCAGACGGGCTTACACCGCCCCGCCGAGGCCGAAGGCCGCTATTGGTTTCACACAAGGACACAAAGCCACAAAGGTGCCTCGAAGGCGCCAGCGTTGCAGCGTCTCCGCACAGGCTAGGGCTCAAATCGCTTCGCGGGCCTCTTCGTGGCTTTGTGTCTTTGTGTGAAACCAGTCTGAATGTGCATCCCGGCCGACAGGATCGAGAAGCCCCAAACGAAAAAGGCCCCGCCGTGAGGCGGGGCCTTTCCTCGTCCAGGCTCGCTCGAGCTTAGTGGCTCGTCGAATGCCCGACCGGAGGCGCGTTGACGCTGGCGGCGCTTCCGCCCGGAAGAACGATGGCGACGTTCTGCATCATGCCCTGGTCCTCATGGTCGAGGATGTGGCAATGGAGCACGAAGTCGCCGATGTAGCGCTCGTAGCGGGTGCGGATCTTCACCGTATAGCCCGGCTTGATCCACAAAGTGTCCTTCCACATGCCCTTGAGCCCCGGATATTGCGGGTCGTTGAAGGCGTCGCGGGCTCCGGGCGCGCTGACGTCCACCGTCGGGTTGGCGTCGTTGACGATCGAGACGATCTCGAACGGGTTGACGTGGATGTGGAAGGGGTGGCCGGTGCCGACGGAAGTCAGCTTCCATTCCTCCGCCGTCCCGAGCGTCAGCTTCCGGTCGAGCCTGTCGGGCTTGTAGGCCTCGGGATTGTAGCCGGCCGACGTCGGCAGCTGGTTCGCCACCTGGAACAGCGGAGTGGCCGTGTTCGTGATGTTGAAGGTCAGCTCCTGGCCGCCGGTGAGCTCGCTCTGTGCGACCGGCTTGTGCGCGGTAAAGCGGCTCAGGGTCAGGCCGTTGTTGAGGTCGGCGATGACCGCGTCGCGAACGTCGGCGGGCATCGTCTTCTTTGCGGAGTCGACCAGCTGCTCGATCGTCGTCCCGCGCTGCACGTTGTCCTGGTCGGGAGCGACCTTGACGATTCCGAGCAGGCGCACGTTGGAGGGCACGCCGCCGACGCTCTCGGGCGACTGGCTGGTCACGTCGAGCATGCAATATTCGCCGGCATTCGGGAAGTTCACGAGCGCGTCCCAGCGATAGCCGGGCTGCATGGTGACGTTGCGGGTCGCCAGGGCCTTGTTCATGGTGAGGCCGTCGGCCGCCACCGCATAGAAGGGCTGGGTGGCGAAGCTGCAGCTCGCCTGGATGAACGCTTCCATGTTCTCCGTGGCGAGAGACTCGCCCGGCCGGGGATCGACGGTCTGCCCGTTGGCCGCGACGAAGATCACTCGGATCGTGTCGCGGACTCCGCCGTGGATCATGCGCCAGCGCTCGACCGCATTCTGCTTCACGTGGAAGGTCGGGATGACGTAGCCGTTGATGCTCGTATAGCGGCCCGACTGGCCCCAGCTCGAGAAGGTCCCGAAGCCGAGCCCGTTCTTGTCGACATAGGTCTCGATACCGCCGACGTCGCCGGAATCGCACTGGTAGGCGCGGACCGCGCCCGACGGATAGGTGATGTACTTGATGTCCTGGTTCTGATCGAAGCAGCCATATTGGATCTGCTGGAAGACCAGGGTCCGCTCCTTCATGGTGCGGACTCCGGAGAGCAGGACGTCGAGATCGCCATTGCTGGTCGCGGTCGGCACCCGGTCGCCGCGGATGATCAGCGGACCGGCCATTCCGCTCGAGACCTGAAGCGCGGTCGAGCCGTGACGGTGGGTGTGGTACCAGAAGGTGCCGGCCGGATGCTCGGGAGCGATCGGGATCTCATATTCGAACTTCACGCCGGGATTGATCGACAGAAGCACGTTGTCGCCATTGCCCGACGGGTTCACGTTGAGGCCGTGGAAGTGGAGGTTGGTGCCGTTGAAGCAATGCGGCACGTTGGGGTCGTGGCCCGGTCCGCCGGCGCAGCCCGGATCGTAGGACGTCGTCGTCTGCGGAAGCTTGTTGTTGAGCTTGATCCGGACGGTGTCGCCCGGACGAGCGTCGATCGACGGCGAGACGAAGCGCTCCGGCTGCGGGAGTCCGTCCTGCGTGTAGCCGCGCAGCCTGACCTTGTCGTCGACGCCGGTCCGCGGGTTGTAGATCACCCCGTCGACATATTCGATGTTGAGGTCGAGCAGGACTTCCTGGCTCTGCGGGTCGAACGGATGGTTCGGCTTGGCCCGATGCTTCAGCTTGGGCGGCTCGGCGACTTCGCGGCCGAGCTGCGCTGAGGCGGGTCCCGCCGCCAGAAGCGCGGCCGCCGCCGCCGTACCTAAAGCCAACGCACGCAAGCTGAGCGTCTTTGTGCCACGACTAAACATATTGCCCATCCCCCCTGAAGGTGTCGAACCGACATCGGTCCGAATCGGGGGTCAGGCTATTGGGAAGCAGCTGAAATGGCACGAAAAATTAGGTCCGATTCAGGAGCTATGCTTCGGAACCGACGATAGCGCCGACGCTATTATTGCGTAAGCAATGGAAGAGTCAGGTCATCCCAGACCGGTTTGAAACCGCTCAAGTCCGGCCGTGCATCGGAATGCCTTCAAAAGCGAATCACCGGCAGCTCTGTTCCATTTCAGGGGGCCGGCGGTCGAGAAGTTCGCCGGGCCGCAATTCAAGCTCGGAGGTGCAAACTTGGCCGGGCGAGCGACAAGGCGGCGCCGAACGACGGCCATCAAGGATTCTCCGGCGGCCGGTCTCAGCGCTCAATTCGCCGATCTCGGAAGGGGAGCTAGCCCGAAGCGCTTCCCTGTCCTAAGCAGTGGGCGAGGGGGAATAAGCCATGGGATTATGGATCGCGCTCGGCCTGCTGGTGCTGGCCCTGCTCTATGCAATCGTCGTCTACAACCGTCTGGTGCGCCTTCGTGCGCTGACCAAGGAGGGGTTCAGCGGGATCACCGTCCAGCTGCGCCGGCGCGCCGATCTGGTGCCCAACCTGGTCAGCACGGTCGAAGGCTACGCCACCCATGAGCGTGAGGTCCTGACCGAGGTCACCGCCCACCGCACCGATCCCACGCGGGCTGGAAGCGTCCAGGCCACCGCGCAGGCCGACGGCGCCTTCGGTGCGATGCTCGGCCGGCTGATGGCGGTCGCCGAGGACTATCCCGAGCTCAAGGCGGACGAGAATTTCCGGGCGCTTCAGGACGAGCTCGCGGAGATCGAGGAGGAGCTGCAGGGCGCCCGGCGCTACTACAACGCCACGGTCCGCGACCTCAACACGAGCGTCCAGTCCTTCCCCGACGTGCTCCTGGCCAAGCCGATGGGCTTCCACGAGGAGCCTTTCTACGAGGACTCCGATTCCAGCATCCAGACGGCGCCAAAGGTCAGCTTCGGCCGGGCAGGCTGATGCGCCGGCTCCTTCTGCCGCTGCTCGCGGCGCTCGCCTTGGCCTGGCCGGCCGCGGCACCCGCCGAGGAGCGCATCCTCCATTATTTGAGCGACGTCCTCGTCCAGTCGGACGGCGCCCTCGATGTCACCGAGACGATCCGGGTCCGCTCGGAAGGCGTCCGGATCGACCATGGCATCTACCGGGACTTCCCGACCCGCTACACGAGCCGGACCGGCGGACAGGTCCGGGTCGGTTTCGAGGTCGTCTCGGTCCAGCGCGACGGCGCGGACGAGCCCTGGCACACCGAGCGCCAGGGCAATGGCGTGCGGGTCTATGCGGGCGACGCCGAGACCCACGTCGAGCCCGGCGAGCATGTCTATTCGATCCGCTACCGGACCACTCGCCAGCTCGGCTTCTTCAAGGACCATGACGAGCTCTACTGGAACGCGACCGGAAACGGCTGGCTGTTCCCGATCGACGTCGCCGAGGCCCGAGTCCGCCTTCCCCGGCCGGTCGCGTTCGGCCGGCGCGCCTTCTACACCGGCCCGCAAGGGTCAAAAGCGGCGAACGCCCAAAGGGTGTCCGAGCTTCCCGGAGACATGCTGGTCCGCACCACCGCGCCGCTCGGGCCGGAGGAAGGGCTGACGATCGCGGTCTCCTGGCCCAAGGGCGTGGTGGCCGCTCCGCCACCGCCCTCGGCCGCCAGGCTATGGCTCCAGGAGAGCGGGCCGATGGCGGCGGGCGCGCTCTCGCTCGTCGGGCTGCTGGCTTATTACATCCACGCCTGGCGGCGCGCCGGCCGGGACCCGAAGCCCGGCACGATCGTCCCGATCTTCAGCCCGGCCGACGGCCTTTCCGCCGCGGCGATGCGCTACATCACCAGGATGGGCGCCGACAGCCGCGCTTTCGCTGCGGCACTGGTCGAGCTCGGGGTCGGCGGCCATATCCGGCTCACCGAAGAGGAAGGCGGCTTCTTCCGGCGCGACAAGACCCGGATCGACCGGACGCCCGGCAATACCGTTCCGGCGGAGCCGGAGGCCTCGATGCTCTCCCGTCTCTTCGCGGGCGGCGATTCGATCCTGATGGAGCAGTCGAACCACGCCACCTTCAGCGGCGCAAAGGATGCGCTCGAGGCCGGCCTCAAGCGCAATTACGAAGGCAGGCTTTTCGTCCGCAACCGGGTCTGGGCGGTGCGCGGCCTGGTCCTGATGGTCGGCGCCCTCGCTCTTCCGGCCGCGGTCTCCCTTCTCTCGTCGCCGGGCGATTATGGACGGAACGACATCCTGGCCGCCGTCGCCGCCCTGTTTCTCCCGGCTATCGCTCTCGGACTCTATTATCTTTCCAGCGGCCGGGACGGGGCGATGGCGATGTCCGCGAAGATTTCCGCCGCCTTCCTGGGCGTGATCGGGCTCGTCGCGGGAGTCGTGACCGTCGGCAATTCGGTCGAAAGCATCTTCGCTTACGGCGAGGGCATGCGCCTCATCCCGCTGGCGCTCCCGCTCCTCGCTTTGCCGGTCGTGCTCACCGCGTTCAGCTGGATGGCGGCGCCGACCCGCGAAGGCCGTGCCGTGCTCGACCGGATCGCGGGCTTCCGCCACTATCTGTCGGTCGCGGAGGAGGAGCGGCTCCAGGCCCTTCATCCGCCCGAAAGGACTCCCGAATTGTTCGAGCGCTATCTGCCCTATGCGATCGCCCTCAAGGTCGAGAATGACTGGGCTTCGAGCTTCACCTCGGTCCTCGCCTCTGCCGCGGCTTCGGGCCAGACCCAGCCTATGGGCTGGTATTCGGGAAACTCGGACCCCTGGAACGATCCGGGCGATTTCGCGGACAGCGTCGGAGGGTCCCTGGCAAGCACCATCTCCTCCGCCTCCACCGCGCCCGGGTCGAGCGGCGGCTCCGGGGGCGGCGGATCCTCCGGCGGCGGCGGCGGTGGAGGCGGCGGCGGCGGCTGGTAGGGGCCCTCCCTCGTTCCGGCGAAGGCCGCGACCGCCATGTGGAGCCTGAATCGCTTCGTTGCTTCTTCGCTCCGTCATTGCGAGGAGCGAAGCGACGAAGCAATCCACATGCCTGTGCAAAGTGCCGGATCGCTTCGCTTCGCTCGCAACGACGATCGGTAAGGACAATCCGGCCCTAGTCGCCCCGCTCCGCCAGGATCCGCTCGGCCAGCTCGAGGTCGGACTGCTTGTCGACGTCGATCGCCGCTTCCGCATAGGGAAGCAGCACCGCCTTGAGTCGGAAGCCGGCCTTCCGGCCAACCCGCTCGGCCGCGGCTTCGAGAGAGATGGTCCGGGTGACCGCGCGCAGGAAGATTCCGAGCCCGAGGAAGCTCACAAGCTTCAGGGTGCGCTTCCGGTCCTTTTCGGCGCGCGCCCAGAAATCGGTGCCGAGCGCCGACCCCGGGGTGAGGAGCGCGAACAGATTGGCTCCGCTGAAATGGCCGTTCGCCGCCTTCAGCCAGGTTCGCTTCGTGTCGGGATAGGCCTTCTCGACCACCCGGCGCTCGACCATCGCGAAGGCGACGTCGACCCCGGCCGCCGCGGCGATGAACGTCTCGACCATCTCCGGCCGGAGCAAAGCATGGTCGGCGGTGGTGACCAGGACGGGATAGGGCGCAGCCTCGGTCCCGGCCAGGCGGCCGACGCTCGCCGAGATCCCGTCGCCGGACCGGGCGGTCGAGATCCGCGGCTCTGTGGCCATCCAGCCGAGCTCGCCGGCCAGCAGCGAGTCGGCTTCCTGGGCGAGTATGACGATCCGCCCGATCGACGGGGAGTGGAGCAGCGCGCGCGCCACCCGGCCCAGCATCGGCTCCCCGCCTGCCCGGATCAGCGCTTTCGCGGCAACGCCGTGCGCCGCCTCGAAGCCGCTCTCCCCCGGCCGCTGCCCCGCCAGCACGATCGCGGTCCATTCCCCCATCGGCCGAGCAATCACAGCAAGTCGCCGCGGCGGCTATCGAAATTTGCACCGGCGGGCGGTTAATCCGCCACGCGTTGCCGATCCGCCACGCCTGCGCTGAAGGCGTTCGCCCTCCCGGCGCAGCGTTCGGCTTCGGGCGTCCGTGCCTTGGGCGAAGGCGGTAGATTGTTCGCACAAAGAACACAAAGGGCACCAAGACGCCGCGAAGCGGCTTAATCTGGAGCCTAGCCGAAAATGCACGGAGGGCATCGCCCGCCGGGGCGCCTTCGTGTCCTTTGTGTTCTTTGTGCGAACAAAATTACGGCCTTCGGCCAGGCCTCGGACAAACGCCGTTGTCACCAGGGCTACAGGCAAAAAGAAAGGGCCCGCCGTCGCCGGCAGGCCCTCCTTTCCAGATCGCCGCTTCCTTAGAGGAAGATGTCGGCGACGACGGGCGCTCCGGCCCCGGTGTTGATCGTGAAGTCGGCGATTCCGTCGCCGTTCACGTCGCCGGCGAGATAATGGTCGCCGCCCTGCGTGTAGTGCCTCAGCTGGCCGGCGGAGCCGCTGAACGCGGAGTCGCCGATGAAGCTGAAGGCCTGGTTGCCGGCGACCGCGCTGTTCGCGTCGATCTCCGACAGCCGGATCTTGTCCACGCCGCTGGTGAAGTCGGTGATCTTGTCGTTGAAGCCGATCTCGCTGACCCGGAACTCGTCGGCTCCGGCGCCGCCGGTGTAGATGTCGTTTCCGAGGTGGCCGTCGAGAACGTCGTTGCCGCCGTTGCCGCTCAGCTTGTTGGAGACCTCGTTGCCGAACAGATAGTCGCGCGCCGAGCCGCCGACCGCATTCTCGATGATCGTGTTGTAGGCGATCGAGACGTTGCGGTGGGAGGTCGCGGTGACTCCGCCGACTCCGGTGTCGTTGCCGACCCGGTTGGCCCCTGCATTCTGGACCGCGCCGACCCAGCCGGAATAGCCCGCCGGGGTCCAGTGCGCGAAGTCGCCCTGGCTCGCGTCGGTCGCCGCGTTGAGCACGTCGATCGCCGCATTGGCCTGATCCATCGTCAAATAGCCCTTCGTGGCCGAGCTGAAGCTGCCCGGGCGAAGGTCGACGAACACGCCGCTGTTGGCCGACGAGAAGTCGAACGTGTCGTTTCCGCCGGCGTCATAGACGGCGAGGTAGGGGAAGGGGTTGGAGTTGAGATCGTAGACCCCGTTGCCCGCGTTCGAATTGGAGAAATAGACGGTGTCGCCGGCGCGGGTCGTCGGATCGGCGCCATATTTGGCCTGGATCGTCAGGATGTCCGAGATCAGCGGGGTCTGCGGGTTGTTGAGAAGGGCGAGGTTGACGTCGATCGACTGGGCGCCCGTGTTCCGCTCGCTGAAATAGGACATGATCGTATATTGCAGCGAGTCCTGGGCGTAGAAGGCGTCGCTTCCGTAGGTGATCGGATCCGGAACCCCGTCGCCGTCGGCGTCGTCGCCGAAATTGTAATTGCCCGGATGGCCCAGGCCCAGCGAGTGGCCCGCTTCGTGGATCAGGGTCGACCGGCCGTAGCCGCTATAGTCGAGCCAGGCGTTGGTCCAGTTGGCCGTGGGAGCCGCGGTCCAGATGTCGCCCTGGATCTTCGCTCCGTTGCCGGGGAAATAGGCATGGGCCTGGGCCGAGCCGGTTGTCGTGTTGGCGAAGACGATGTCGGCGCCGTTGCCGTTCTTCTCGACGATCTTCTGGGCGATCAGGTCGTCCCACAGGATCATCGCTTCGCGGGCGACGGTCTTCTGCGCATCGCTGAACGGAGTATAGCCGAAGCTCTCGGTGACTCCGCCGTCCTGATATTTCGGGCTGTTGTAGAGGCCCGTGGTGGTCGGGCCGTCGAGGAAGGAGAAGGTGATCGTCTTGCCGGCCATTTTCGGGCCGCCGTCGAGCTGCGCGATGACCTGCTCGTGATCGTAGATCGGCTTGCCGGCCCAGGTCGCGACTCCGGTATAGTCTTCGAGCCTGAACGGCGCGGCATCGCTTATCAGGACTCCGTCGGCGCCGGTCAGAGTGATCCCGTCGGCGCCGGTCAGAGTGATTCCGTCGGCGCCGGTCAAAGTGATTCCGTCGACGCCGGTCAGAGTGATGCCGTCGCTGACAAGGATGCCATCTTGCGCTTCCCCGAAGCGCACGCTGAGTTTTTGAACTACCACGATCAATTCCCCCCTAAAGGTTTATGGAAGAGCGCCGCCGCCTCGACTCGCTCGTGCCGGTCGGCGCATTGGCGAAAGGTCCCCGGAAAACAGAGTGTTGTCAAATCTATTCCTGTTCGCAAATCGGGCAATTGTTGGAATTCGCAAAAGCGGTTCGACGCAGCTGGCGTCTTACGGTGAAATCGATCCGCCGATACCACTCGTTTCGGATGTAATTCTTGCGTTATCTTTCCCGAGCGATCGAATCGGGAGGGATCCCCCTCCGTCCCTTGGAAAGTTCCGCCCCAACTTTGCCCAAGTCAAACCATAATAGGTCCGTTCCGAATGTCGCGCGGTGGGCCGCGGCCTCGAAGGGTACGGCCTTTTTCATGACTGTCGGCAAAGCGATCATCCTAAGCGCGGGGAAGGGCTCGCGCCTGCTTCCGCTGACCGCGGAGCGGCCCAAATGCCTGATCGGCCTCAACGGGCGCAGCCTTCTCGAATGGCAGCTCGACGCGCTGCAGGGCGCGGGCGTGAGCGACATCGTCGTCGTCACCGGATTCGCCGAGGAGACCGTCGCCGACGTGACCGGCCGGCGCCCCGGGGTCCGGACCCTGTTCAACCCCTTCTACCATGTCGCCGACAATCTCGGCTCGGTCTGGATGGCCCGGGCCGAGCTCGACCGCGACACTTTGCTCCTCAACGGCGACACCCTCGTTTCGCCCCGGCTGCTCGAACGGGTGCTCGAAGCTCGGACCGGCCCGATCGCGGTGACGGTGGACGAGAAGGAGAGCTACGATTCCGACGACATGAAGGTGCTTCGCGACGGCGATCGCCTGCTTCGGGTCGGCAAGGCGCTCGAGCCCGGCCAGTATAATGCCGAATCCATCGGCCTGATCGCCTTGCGCGGCGAAGGGCCGAGCGTGTTCGCCGACCAGGTCGACAAGATGATGCGCAGCCCCGACGGAACCCGGCGCTGGTACCTTCGAGCCATCGACGCTTTGGCCCAGGCCGGCGCCGACATCCGCACGGTGTCGATCAAGGGCGAAGAATGGCAGGAGGTCGACTTCCCCGAGGACGTCGAGGCCGCGAAGGCCCTGACGGCGAGATGGACTTTCTAAATCCTCCCGCGGCTTTCCGGGGGAGGGGGACCATGCGAAGCATGGTGGAGGGGTTCTTCTGAGTCCGTAAGGCCCCTCCACCAGGCTTCGCCTGGTCCCCCTCCCCTGCGAATGCAGGGGAGGATTGACGTCACCCCGGCCAATACCCCCTGAAATACCGCACCAGCGCCTCCACCTGCCCGGGCTCCAGAGTCACGGCCTCGCCGAGCTGCGGCACCTTCGGCCACCCCGAATCCGCCACAATCACCCCGCAGGCCTCGCGCTCGCCCTCGTAGCGCGGAACGACATGGAAATGGACGTTCGGGTCGACCATCATCAGCATCAGATAGTTGATCTTCTCGTACCGCACCGAAGCGGCCAGCGCCCGCTCGATATCCGAAGTGACTTCCTGCAACTGCGCGAAGGCCTCCGCCGGAAGCTCCGGAAATCTCCCCGCCCCGCTCTTCGCCGCAAGCACCAGACTCCCAAGCGTCGGCTGCGCCGGCCGAAGCAGAACCACCCAATGCTCGTAATCGGCGATCAGCGTGGCCGGATGGCCAAATCGAAGAATCGTCTCGTTCATCCCCCAACCTTGCGAGGAGGGGACCCTCGATGCAATCCGTTCATCCTCGGAATTTGGATGACCCCCCACCGCCTCGCCCCGGCCGAAGGCCGATTTTTTCGCACAAAGAACACAAAGGACACGAAGGGACCTCGCGGTGCCGGCACTAAGCCTCTTTGAAATCGCCCCAGGGTAAGCCGCTTCGCGGACTCTTGGTGCCCTTCGTGTTCTTTGTGCGAAACCAATCTGAATTTTGCATCCCGGTCGCGATGGCCGACAAGCTGCTCGATGCGGGAAGTGGAGAGCCTTGCGCGTATCGCGGTCGATTGCGGCTTGAGAATCCACAGGGACCTCGGCCCGGGTCTCCTCGAATCGGTCTATGAGACGGTAATGGCGTCAAGCCTGCGTCGCGCGGGGCTGATGGTCGACCAGCAGAAGCCGATTGCCATCGAATTCGACGGAATGATCTTCAGAGAAGGCTTCCGCGCCGACCTCGTGGTCGAAGGCCGGCTGCTCATCGAGGTGAAGTCGGTTGAGAAACTCTCGCCTGTCCATTCGAAGCAGTTGCTCACCTACCTTCGCTTGTCGGGCCGGCCGCTCGGACTACTGATGAACTTCGGAGGAATGTCCTTCCCTGACGGCCTGAAGCGACTCGCCAACAATTATTTTTCAGGCGTGTAGCCGTCTTCGCCGCACCCGGCCGCAGGCCCTTTTTTTCGCACAAAGAACACGAAGGGCACGAAGGGACCTTACGGGCGCCGGCATCGAGCCTCTTCGAAAACGCCGCAGGATAAGCCGCTACGCGGACCCTTCGTGCCCTTTGTGTTCTTTGTGCGAAACAAATCTTGTTTTGGGCGCTGGAGAAAGGCGGGTTCAAGCCAGCCAGGACACCACCGGCCGCCCAGCCGCCCGGTCCGCCATCGCCTGGACCAGCTGCACGAGGTGCACGGCGAGCGAGATCAGGGTCCACGCCGCGACCGCGACCAGCCCCCAGTCGGGCCGGCCGGCGATCAGAGCCGCGAGCAGGATCACCATGTTGGGGTTGCGCCGGGCGGTGATCAGTCGGAACCGGCTGTCGAAGCGGCGCCAGACGTGGATGTGCATTCCGAAGCGGGCGATGAACGCGCCTTCGATCAGGCGCTGGACGACATAGCCGCCGACGATCGCGGCCAGGGTCCACCAGAAGGTCGCCGGGTCCAGGGGCCGGCCCCAGGCATGGAGGCCCACCCCCCAGGCCCACCACCAGAAGGGCGGATGGACGAGGTCGATTCCGTGGTCGATGGCCTCGCCGATCTTCGACGAGGTGATGGTGCAGCGGGCGAGCTTCCCGTCGACCGTGTCGAGCACCATGAAGCCGAGGCCGGCCGCCAGCCCGGGCCAGTAATGGCCCTCGTGGAAGAGCCAGGTCGCCAGCAGGCACAAGGCGGCGCCGATCAGCGAGACCTGGTTCGGGCTCATCCCGATCCGGGCGGCCCAGCGGGTCAGGACCAAAGCCCATTCCGGCCACAGATATTTGGTGAGGATGTCGGTCACGCCCTTATAGGCGCCGAAATAGCTCGCCCGCTCGAGCGAGCGCACCGTCCCGGGCTCGAGCCGGTCCATGAACGGCCGCTCCTTCTTCCGAAGCTCGTCGTTGCCGACGTCGCCGGCCTCCTCCCAGGCCAGGGTCTCGCCCATCCCGCCGGCGAAGGGCGTCTGCGCCTCCATCGCCGTCGCGACCGCTTCGCCGTCGCTCGGGGCGTGGGCGAGCACCGGAACCCCGCCCCGGGTGACGACCACCCCGGGCCTCGACTCGGCAAGCTTCAGCCAGGCGGGGTCGAAGGCGAAGCCGAGATTGACCAGTATCTCGCCGTCGGAACGGACCTCCATCTTCCGGGCCCGGGCGATCCGGCGGAGCCGCTCCTCGGCCGTCAGCCCCCACAGCCGGGTGGCGTTGGCTCCGATCGGAGCGAGCGCGGTCACGCCTTCAGCTCCCGGCTGATCTTCTCCGCGCTTCGAAGCGCGAGCGCGACGATGGTGAGGGTCGGGTTGGCCCACCCCCCGGTCGGGAAGAGCGAGGAGCCGGCCACCCACAGGTTGCCGCACCCGCGCACCCGTCCGTCCGGGTCCGTCACGCTGGTCGCCGGGTCGTCGCCCATCCGGGTGGTTCCCATATGATGATAGCCGCCGATCGGGTGGGAGGAGATGAGCGGGTCGGTCTTCCACGTCCCGGAGCCGAGCCAGCCCGCCGGCTCGACCCTGCCGAGCCCGAGCCGCTCGAGCTCCCCGCCGAGAGTCTCGACGAGCACGGCGACGCTCCTCACGTCGATCTCCGACAGCCTCCAGTCCAGCTTCACCCGCGGCACCCCGGTCGAATCCTTCTCTCCGGTCAGGGTCACCCGGCTTTCCGGATTGGGCGCCTGCTCGCCGCGCACGAGCAGTGCGACGTCGAGATTGCCGAGCTTGTGGAGGAGCCAGGGGCGGGCCGGGTCGACGTGGCGCTGCGCCCACCCCGCCGCCTTCTTGGTCACCATCCACAAGGCTCGTCCGCGCTTCGTCGGGGCCATGCTGTGCTTGAGCCCCGAATAGGCCTTCATCCCGACGAACTGCCGGCGCCCCTCGGGCTGGCGGGCGACGATGGTCAGCGACGTGTTCAGGATCCCCTCGCGCCTCTGCAGAGCCTCGGACGGGGCGATCAGCGCCGCCAGATCCTGCCCGGCGACCCGGTGGCGCCGACCGAACGCCTTGAGCAGCGGCCAGGCCGAACCCTTGACGATCCGGCCGCCGCGGGCATGGGGATGCTCCATGAAGTAGCGGCCGACCCGGTCGTTTCCGAGGCCCGAGGCGAGCAGCAGCCTCGGATTCTCGATTCCGCCCGCGGCGAGGACGAAGGCCTTGGCTCGGACGGTGAGCCGGCCGCCGCGGATCGAGCGCGCCTCGACCCGTGCGATCCCGGATCCTTCGCGGACGATCGCCGTCACCGTCGAGTGAGTGGCGATCTGGCACCTCGGATCGGCCTCGAGATCGCCGCAGCTTTCCCAGGCGAAGCGGTTGAACCGGCGGTCGAAGGTCCAGAGCGGCGTTTCCAGCTCGGCGAAGCGCGGCAGCTTCACCCCCGCCGAGCGCAGGTCGTCCGGCTCCGGCCGCCCTGCCGGAAGGCCGAACGTGGGCCTGGCTTCCTCGTACCAGCGCTGAAGCTCCGCCCAGCCGATCGGCCAGCCCGAATTCGGAACATAGTCGCGGCGCTCGAGGTCGATCGGGTCGAGCTCGGCGCAGCGCCCGCCCCAGATCGCCGTGGTCCCTCCGAAGAACCGGAGCCGGCTGTCCTCCAGGTCGTAATAGTCCTCGCCGCTATTCTCGCCGGCGTTAAGCTTCGCGGTGGCCGGTTCGTAATCGAGCCCGCCGCTCTCCAGGAGCACCACCCCGTGGCCGAGCTTGAGCAGCCGGCGGGCAAGGCTGATCCCCGCCGCCCCCGCCCCGATCACGCACACCTCGCCCTCGAGGTCGAGCGGACCGGGGATCTGAGCGAGGTCGATCACAACCCGTCATCCCGGCGAAAGCCGGGACCTCGGCGAGACCCGCACCCGTCATCCCGGCGAAAGCCGGGACCTCGGGGAGACCCGCCGAGACTTCTCGACCTGGGGTCCCGGCTTCCGCCGGCATGACGGGGGTGCCTCACCTTCCGAACAACTCCGCTTCGATCTCGCCCGACAGGGCCCCGGCAAGCACCGCGTCCTGGGCCCAGCGCAGGTCGTCCGCCAGATAGCGGTCGCACTCGTAATGCTCCACGTGCCGCCTGATCCCGGCCCGCGCCGTCTCCAGCGCCTGGGAGCTCTTCAGCGGCGCGTGGAAGTCGCAGCCCTGGGCGGCGGCGAGAAGCTCGATCCCGACCGCGCCCGCCGAATTGGCGGCGATCCGCCGGGCCTTGGTTCCGGCATGGGTGGCCATCGAGACATGGTCCTCCTGGTTGCCCGAGGTCGGTACGGTATCGACGCTGGCCGGCCAGGCCAGGCTCTTATTCTCCGAGACCAGGGCGGCGGCCGTCACCTGGGCGATCATGAAGCCGGAATTGACCCCGCTGTCCTCGACCAGGAAGGGCGGGAGCCCGCTCATCTTCGGATCGACCAGGACCGCCGTCCGCCGCTCCGAAATGCTGGCGACCTCGCACAGCGCCATCGCCATCGTGTCGGCGGCGAAGGCGACGGGTTCCGCGTGGAAGTTTCCGCCGGACAGCGAGTCGTCGCTGCCTGGAAACAATAACGGGTTGTCGGTGACCGCATTCGCTTCGATTTCCAGCGATTCCGTCACATTTCTAAACAAGTCCAGACAGGCCCCCATCACCTGCGGCTGGCAGCGGAAGCTGTAGGGATCCTGCACCCTCGTGCAGTCGTCGTGGCTGTGGCGGATCTCGCTTCCCTCGATCAGCCGCCTCAGCACGGCCGCCACCGCGATCTGCCCCTTCTGCCCCCGCGCCTCGTGGATTCGGGGGTCGAAAGCGGCGTCGGTCCCTTTCAGGGCGTCGAGGGACAAAGCGCCCGAAATCAACGCGTTGGCAAACACCCGCTCGGCCACGAACAAGGTGTCGAGCGCCACCGCGGTGGAGATCTGTGTGCCGTTGATCAGAGCCAGGCCTTCCTTGGGTCCGAGCACCAGCGGCTCGAGACCGAGCGCCCGAAGCGCCTCGCCGGCCGGCATGATCGTTCCCTCGAGGTCGATCCGCCCCTCGCCCAGCATCGCCGCGCTGAGATGTCCGAGCGGCGCGAGGTCGCCCGACGCTCCGACCGAGCCCTGGCTCGGAATGCAGGGCAGGGCGTCGGCCTCGAGCAAGGCGAGAAGCCGCTCCACCACCTCTCGACGAACCCCGGAATGGCCCCGGGCAAGCCCGATCACCTTGGTGGCCATGGCGAGCCGGACGACGGGGCGGCCGAGATCCTCGCCGAGGCCGCAGCTGTGCGACATGACGAGGTTGCGCTGAAGCTCGGCCAGCCGGTCGTCCGGGATCCGGGTCTGGGCGAGGAGCCCGAAGCCGGTATTGACCCCGTAGACGGTCCGCCCGCTCGCCACGATCCGCCCGACGCACGCGGCGGCCGAGTCGATCGCGGCCCAGGCGGCCGGGTCGAGCTTGACCGGAGCGCCCGCCCAGACGGCGCGAAGCTCGGCGAGGGTGACCGAGCCGGGGCGGAGGACGATCATAATCCCGTCATCCCGGCGAAAGCCGGGACCCCCGGACAAGAAGTCTCCGCGGGTCTCCCCGAGGTCCCGGCTTTCGGGTTCCCAAAAAAGTAATACTTTTTTGGGGTCCCTCCCGGGATGACGTTCACAGCTCCACCATCGGCAGGTCCAGCCCCTGCTCCCCCGCGCAGTCGATTGCCTCTTCGTAGCCCGCGTCGGCATGCCGCATCACCCCGGTGGCGGGGTCGTTCCACAGCACCCGCTCCAGCCTCCGCGCCGCTTCCGGAGTGCCGTCCGCGACGATCACCATCCCGGCATGCTGGGAATAGCCCATCCCGACTCCTCCGCCATGGTGAAGCGACACCCAGGTCGCGCCCGAGGCGGTGTTGAGGAGAGCGTTGAGAAGCGGCCAGTCCGACACCGCGTCGGAGCCGTCCTTCATCGCCTCCGTCTCCCGGTTTGGGCTGGCGACGGAGCCGGAGTCGAGGTGGTCGCGGCCGATGACGACGGGCGCCTTGAGCTCCCCGCTCGCGACCATCTCGTTGAACGCCATCCCGAGCCGGTGCCTTTGTCCAAGCCCCACCCAGCAGATCCGCGCCGGAAGCCCCTGGAAGGCGATCCGCTCGCGGGCCATGTCGAGCCAGCGGTGGAGATGCGGATCGTCGGGGATCAGCTCTTTGACCTTCGCGTCGGTGCGGTAGATGTCCTCGGGGTCGCCCGACAGCGCCACCCACCGGAACGGACCGATGCCCCGGCAGAAGAGCGGCCGGACGTAGGCGGGGACGAAGCCCGGAAAGTCGAAGGCGTGGTCGACGCCCTCGTCCCTGGCGACCTGGCGGATGTTGTTGCCATAGTCGAAGGTCGGGATGCCCATGTCCCGGAAGGCGAGCATTGCATGAACATGCACCGCCATGGATAATCTTGCAGCGGCCTCCACCGAGGCGGGGTCGCGCTCGCGCATATTTATCCACTTTTCGACGGTCCATCCGATCGGCAGGTAGCCGTTCACCGGATCGTGCGCCGAAGTCTGGTCGGTCACCGCGTCGGGGCGGATGCCTCTTCGGACCATCTCCGGAAGCACCTCCGCCGCATTGCCCAGAAGCCCCACAGAAGTGGGCTTTTCGGCGCTCCGGATGATCTCCAGCGCCTCGTCCAGCGACCCGGCACGACAGTCGAGATAGCGGGTCTCGAGCCTCTTCTCGATCCGGCTCTCCTGGCATTCGATCGCGAGGCAATGGAAGCCCGCCATGACGGCCGCCAGCGGCTGGGCGCCGCCCATTCCCCCGAGGCCCGCGGTCAGGATCCAGCGGCCGTCGACGTTGCCGCCATAATGCTGCCGGCCCATCTCGGCGAAGGTCTCGAAGGTGCCCTGAACGATGCCCTGGGTGCCGATGTAGATCCACGATCCGGCCGTCATCTGGCCGTACATCATCAGGCCCTTGCGATCCAATTCGTGGAAATGGTCCCAGGTCGCCCATTTCGGGACCAGGTTCGAATTGGCGATCAGCACCCGGGGCGCGTCGGAATGGGTCCGGAAGACCCCGACCGGCTTGCCCGACTGGATGAGCAGGGTCTCGTCCGCCTCGAGCCGTTCGAGGGTCTCGACGATCCTGTCGAAGCTCGCCCAGTCGCGGGCGGCTCGGCCGATCCCACCGTAGACGACCAGCTCCTCGGGCGCCTCGGCGACCGAGGGATCGAGATTGTTCTGAAGCATGCGGACGGCCGCTTCCGTCGCCCAGGATCTGGCGACGAGGTGTGGGCCGGTCCGCGCCCGGATCGAGCGGCTGTTGTCGCGTCTTGAGTGCATCGGACGGCTGTCTAGCCTTTGGGGGAGAGCAAGTGAACCGTCATCCCGGCGAAAGCCGGGACCTCGGTGAGACCCGCCGAGACTTTTCCGGCCTGAGGCCCCGGCTTTCGCCGGGGTGACGGCGCTAGCAATCCACCCCCGCGACGATGCGCCGCTCCGGTCCGGGCAGGCCGATCCAGTAGGCAAGCTCCGCCGGCCGGCTCACCCGCCAAACGCACAGGTCAGCGGCTTTGCCGGTGGAGACCGTGCCGGCTTCCTTCTCCAGCCCGAGCGCCTTCGCTGCGTGGACCGTCATTCCCGCCAGCGCCTCCTCCGGAGTCAGCCCGAAAAGCGTGCAGGCCATGCTCAGCATCAGGGTCGTCGAGAGGACCGGGGATGTGCCGGGATTGCAGTCGGTCGCCACCGCCATCGGCACGCCATGGCGGCGAAGCAGGTCCACGGGCGGCTTGCGGGTCTCCCGAAGCGCGTAGAAGGCGCCCGGAAGGAGCACTGCGACCATCCCGGCGCGAGCCATGGCCTCGATCCCCGCCTCGTCAGCATGTTCGAGATGGTCGGCCGAGAGCGCCCCGAACTCGGCCGCCAGAGCCGCGCCGCTGAGGTTGGAGAGCTGCTCGGCGTGCAGCTTGACCCTGAGGCCGTGCTCGCCGGCCGCCTCGAACAAGGATCGCACCTCGGCGGAGGTGAATCCGATCCCCTCGCAAAAGGCGTCGACCGCCTTGGCCAGTCCCGCTTCCGCGACCGCCGGGATCATCTCCTCGACGGCGAGCCGGACGAACTCTTCGCGGCTCTCCTTATGCTCGGGCGGGAGCGCGTGGAGCGCCAGCAGGGTCGGCACCACCCGCACCGCCTCGCTCGCACCCAGCGCCTTCGCGGCCTCCAGCATCTTCAATTCGCTCGGCACGTCGAGGCCGTAGCCCGATTTGATCTCGACCGTCGTCGCTCCGCCGCTCATCAGGGCTCGAAGCCGCGGCCGCGCCTGCTCGACCAGCTCCTCGACCGACGCGAACCGGGTCGCCTTGACCGACGAGATTATGCCGCCGCCGGCTTGGGCGATCTCCTCGTAGCTCGCGCCGTTCAGCCTCTGCTCGAACTCCTCCGAGCGGTTGCCTCCGAAGACGAGGTGGGTGTGGCAGTCGATCAGCCCCGGGGTAACCCAGGCGCCGCCCAGCGGCTCGACCGCCTTCGCCCGGTATCCGGCAAGGTCGATCCGGCGTCCGACCCGGACGATCCGCCCGTCCTGGATTCCGATCGAACCATCGGGGATCGCACCGAAGGCGCCGGGCACCGCCGGGTCCATCGTCGCGATATTGCAGTCGGTGAGCAGTCGGTCCCACATGGCTCGCTTCTTAACCCTTGCCCGACTAAGGGCAACGCCATGAGCTGGAAATCCATCGCTGACTTGATCGGCAGCGAGGGCCAGGTCGCGATCATGGGCGCGCCCATGGAATCGGGTTCGGTGACTCCGGGCCGCTGCGACCTCGCCCCCGAAACGCTGCGCCGCGCCTTGAAGCGCTTCTCGACGTACAATGTCGAGACCGGCGCCGAGCTGTTCTTTCCAATTCGGGACCTTGGCGACGTTCCAGTCCGGGGGGTGAGCCCCGCCGACGGCTTCGCTCCGATTCGGGACGCGGCGGCCGCTTCCGTCGCGGAGCATCGCCTCACGCTCCTCATCGGCGGCAACAATGCGGTGACCCGCCCCGCGGTCCACGCTCTCGGACTGCCTCTTGCCAAGGTCGGTCTGATCACCCTGGACGCGCATTTCGACCTTCGCGACACGGCCGGAGGCCCGATGAACGGCAATCCGATCCGCTGCCTGATCGAGGACGGCCTGCCCGGCGCCAATATCTGCCAGATCGGCCTTGCTCCCTATGCCAACACGGCGAGGATGCACTCCGACGCGGTGGCCTTCGGGATCGGCGTCTATACGATGGCGGACTGCCTCGAGCGCGGGATGTTCGCGGTGCTCAACCACGCCCTCGCCCGCTTCGTCCATCTCGACGCTCTGGTGGTCGATTTCGACATCGACGTCATCGACCGGAGCCAGTGCCCCGGAGCCCCCGGAGCCCGTCCGGGCGGGATGCCGGCCCCGATGTTCTTCGCCGCGGCCCGGCGGCTTGCGGCCGACCCGCGGGTGAAGCTCGTCGACCTGACCGAATTCGACCCGAGCCTGGACGTCAGCGACATCACGGCGCTCACGGCCGGGCGGTGGGTGTGCGAGATCCTGGCGGGCTTCGCGGGCAGATAATCAAATCCTCCCCCGCATTTGCGGGGGAGGGGGACCATGCGAAGCATGGTGGAGGGTTCTTTTCCGATTCCGGGAGAACCCCTCCACCGCGCTTCGCGCGGTCCCCCTCCCCGCGAAATCGCGGGGAGGATTTTTCAGAGCTCCTTCAACTGCGTCCCTGTATCCGACAGCCGCTCGGGCTCGATCGTCCGCCGCTCGAGCACCAGCTTCTTTCCCTGCACATAGTCCCGGGTCGAGTTCACGCAGTCGAGGGCGATGACCCGGCCCGCCAGAAGATAGAGGACCGAGAAGCTGCGCTCTTCGGGCCGGCCCCGGACCACCGTCGAATCATGCCCCACCGACAGGCCGACCGTCTGCAGCCTCAGGTCGTACTGGTTGGACCAGAACCAGGGGATGGAATCATAGGGCTGCGGGGCCCCGACGATCGCCCTCGCCGCCGTCGCCGCCTGGTCATGGGCGTTCTGGACCGATTCGAGGCGGATCCTGAGGCCGCCCGCGAAGATATTCTCATGGGCCGCGCAATCGCCGATCGCGTAGACGTCGGGCAGGCTGGTCCGGCAATAGGGATCGACCTCGACTCCGTTGGCCCCCGCCGCGCCCGCGGCAAGCAACGGCGCCACCGCCGCATCGACTCCGATCCCGACGATCGCCATCTCGGCCTCGATCGATTCGCCGTCCTGGAGGCGCAACTCCGAGACCCGTCCGGACCGGCCGATGATGGATGCGACCGCGGCGCCGAGCCGGACGTCGACGCCCTGGGCGCGGTGCTCGGCGGCGTAGAAATCGGAAATCTCCTGGCCGGCGACTCGCGCGAGCACCCGGTCCAGCGCTTCCAGAAGCACCACCTCCTTGCCGAGCTTTCGGAGCACCGCCGCCGTCTCGAGCCCGATATAGCCGCCGCCGACCACGGCGACCCGTCGGACCGGGCCGAGCTCGGCCCGGATCGAATCGACGTCGGACTTGCGGCGGACGAGATGGACTCCGGCAAGGTCGCCGCCCTCGCAGCCGAGCCGGCGCGGATCGCCGCCGGTCGCCCAGATCAGGGTGCCGTAGCCCAAGCGCCCGCCGCCGAGCGAGGTCAGGATCTTGGCTTCGGGATCGACGGCGGTGACGGTCGTTCCGAGGATGAGCTCGATTCCCCGTTCCGTCCAGAAGGCCTGCGGGCGGGCGAGCATCCGCTCGAATTCCTTCTCGCCGGCGAGATATTCCTTGGAAAGCGGCGGACGCTCGTAGGGCGGCTCGGCTTCGGCCCCGACCAGCGCCATCGAGCCCTGGAAGCCGAGCTGCCGAAGCTGGACGGCGGCCTGAGCGCCCGCATGTCCGGCGCCGACGATGACGATGTCGTAATGGGTCATGGGCACTACCTAAATCCTCCCCAGGATTTCCTGGGGAGGGGGACCGCGCGAAGCGTGGTGGAGGGGTTCTTCTTAAGTCAGAAGGGCCCCTCCACCACCCTTCGGGTGGTCCCCCTCCCCTGCAAATGCAGGGGAGGACTAGTCTACTCCTTCGACTGCTCGACCGGCACCGCGACGAGAGGCTCGTGCGAGTTGGGCGCTGCCACCACGCCGTTGCCCGCTCCGGCGACCAGGTTCTCGAGGGTCGAGCCGTCGAAGCCGAGCTCCTTCATCAGGCCGTCGACGATCGGCGCCTGGGCGCGGTAGCGAAGCGCCGCGGCGACGGCGCTGGAGGCGAGATTGCCCTCGCCCCCCGAGCCCGATCCGCCGCCGGAATTGGAGCCGCCCGACAATCCCTCCACCTGGACGATCTTGATCGAATCGATCGCCTCCATCGGCTTGGCCGCCTCGCGGACGACTTCGGGAAGCACCTTGAGAAGCGCCATCTTGGTCTGGAGCGAGATCTGGTCCGAGGAGAGCAGGTTCGCCGCCTCGTTGATCGCGCGCTGGCCGGCGGCCTCGACTTCGAACCGGACCCGCGAGGCCTCGGCGCGAAGCTTCTCGGCCTCGGCCTCGCCCTCGGCGCCCAGCCGCATGGCTTCGGCTCGGTCGGCCGCGGCCTGCTTCTCGGCGTCGGCCTGAACCTTGATCCCGATCGCCGAGCGCTCGGCCTCGCGGCTGGCGTCGATCAGCTCGATCCGCTTCACGCGCTCGGCGACCTCCGTCTCCCGCGCGGTTCCGACCCGTTCCTCGGCTGCGACCGCCTCGGCCCGGGCCTTGTCGGCCTCGGCCCTGGCCTGGCTTTCCTCGCGGCTCTTGTTCTGGATCGCGATCTGCTGCTCCTGGCGGGCGATCTCGACCGCCTGGGTCTGGGCGATCTTCGCCTGCTCGACGACCTTGTTGGCCTCGATCTGGGCGCTGTCCACCTGGCGCTTGGCCGTGATCTTCGCCTCGTCGGCCTCGCGCTGCCGCTCGGCCTGGGTCTGGGCGACCTCGGCATTCTGGGCCGCGCGCCTTACCTCGACCTCGCGCTCCTGCTCGAGCCGTGCGAACTCGGTGTCTCGGCCGATCTCGAAGCTCTTGCGCGCCGCCTCGAGATTCTTCGCCTCGATCTGGACCCGCGTCTCCTGCTCGATGTCGTTGCGCGCCTTGCGGCGGAGCTCGATCTGCTCGGTGAGCTTGGTCAGGCCTTCGGCGTCGAAGGCGTTGTTGGCGTTGAAATGCTCGATCGAGGTCTGGTCGAGGCCGGTCAGCGAGACCGATTCGAGCTCGAGGCCGTTCATCGCCAGGTCGGCGGAGGAGACCTGCTGGACCTTCTGCACGAACTCGCTGCGCTGCTCGTGGAGCTGGTTCATGGTCATGCCCGCGGCGACCGAGCGGAGCGCGTCGACGAACTTGCCTTCGATGAGCTCCTTCAGATTCTCCGGGTGCATGGTCCTCAGGCCGAGCGTCTGGGCGGCGATGGCGATCGAGTCGCGGTCGGGGCGTACCCGGACGTAGAACTCGGCCTTCACGTCGATCCGAAGCCGGTCGAGCGTGATCAGTGCGTCGACATTCTTGCGCTCGACGGCGAGTCGGACGGTGTTGAGGTTGACCGGCATCGTCTCGTGGAGGACCGGAAGGACGAGCGCGCCGCCGTTGATGACGACCTTCTCGCCGCCGAAGCCGGTCCTGACGAAGCCGATCTCCTTGGTGGCGCGGCGGTAGAGGCGGGTGATGATCAGCCCCAGAATGAGCAGGGCGGCGAGGACGATCCCCGCGTAGATGGCCATCTGGACCATGTCAGTCTCTCCTGATTGAAGGGGTTGAAACCGGCCAGCTCGGCATCGCGTCGAAGCTGGACTCGATTCGGTCGGTTCGTACGACCGCGATGAAGATGTTGCCGTCCCGCCGGTCTAGACGGACGGTCTCGCCCTGGCCGATGGACTGATCGTCGTCGTAGGGCTCGACCATCACGTAATGGGCCTGGCCGTGGACGTCCGCGACCCGGGC
This sequence comes from Allosphingosinicella sp., assembly GCA_036388065.1. Lineage (GTDB taxonomy): Bacteria > Pseudomonadota > Alphaproteobacteria > Sphingomonadales > Sphingomonadaceae > Allosphingosinicella. The sequence goes on along the minus strand of DASVSP010000014.1, from coordinate 550 downwards.
CTGGGCGGGCGAGCCCCGGCGGGCGGTTCCGATGGTGATCGTTCCCCGCCTCCCGACCAGGTCGTCGAGGCCGACCGCGGTCGTCTCGTCGCCGGGCATGATCCGGGCGAGGCCGCGGGCGCCGAGGCCCGTGAGCGAAAGCGCCGCCGCGACCGCCGCGGGCACTGCGATCCACAACGGCAGGGGGCCGGCGAACTGCTGGAGGGCGAGGCCGGCGAGTCCGAACAGAGCGAGGAACACGACGAGCAGCATCAGCAGCGGCACCCGCCCCACTCCGAGCCAGCCGAGCAGGTCGCCGCCCCCGTCCGCGTCGGCGTGGAGGTCGAGATGGACGGCCGACGCTCCAAGGCCGAGCGCCTCCACCGCTCCGATCAGCAGCATGACCAGCAGCGCCACCGAAAACGGCAGGTTCGCCGGAGCGGCGATGATTTCGAACATTCCCCCAGTCCCCCGACTCGTAACGATAATTGGAAGTCGCGTAATTTCCTAGAAAAATCAAAGTTCGTCAGGGGGGTATCCCTCTCCCCTGCGGGGAGAGGGCAGGGTGAGG
>DASVSP010000013.1:0-19337 GCA_036388065.1 Allosphingosinicella sp. | reverse complement strand
TGTTCGGCAATATCGGAGCGGTCGGAACCGGCGGGATGGGCGCTCCCACCGGCGGAGGCGGGCCCAACTCGCCGAATTGCCGTCATAATCCTCCCCGCGAGTTCGCGGGGAGGGGGACCATGCGAAGCATGGTGGAGGGGTAACCGGCCCGGATTGAAAGAACGAAGCGCGCGACGGCATAGGCCTGCGCAGCTACCCCTCCACCACCCTTCGGGTGGTCCCCCTCCCCGCCGCTTCGCGGCAGGGAGGCAAAATAATTCGGCGAGTTGGGCCCGCCACCGCCGGTGGGAGTGCTCATACCTCCGGTTCCGACCGCGCCGATATTGCCGAACAATTCCTCCCAGATGCTGGTCCTGCGCCCCAGCGTCGGGGTCTCGTTGCCCGACGGGTTGATCGACACGATCTGCTCCATGCCCTTTCGCTCGACCGAGGCGACGTTGCCGGCCGGGTCGAAGCGGACGTGGAGCACCGTCTGCTGGTTCACCCGCGGGTGGTTGAAGGCGTAATTCTTGGTCCGGCGGGAAACGTAATACCAGTCGTTCTGGTCGAACGTCCCGGTGAAGGTGGGCCGACCGAGCGTGTTCTGCACCGAATCCTTGTTGTCGACTCCGGGCTGGACCGCGCTCACCAGGGTCTCGTCGACGAGATAGCCCTGAAGGTCCTGAGTCTTGGTGCAGCCGCCGCTCGCCAGCCCCGCCGCGACGGCGATCAGCAATGCCGCTTTTCGTCCCGAAACCATCATATTGGAAAAAACTCCGTAAAACCGGCCGGCGCGAAGCCCGGGCGTCGGCGCCTGCCTTGCCGGCAGGGCCAGGCCCTCCAATATCCGAGAATAGCTGAACGGCGCAAGTACGGCGCCATTGACGAGGAGACCTTCCCTGGCCCTGCTTTCCCGACTGTTCGGCGAGCGGCGGGAGCGTGCCGCCCTCAGGCCGCTCTACGACAAGCTGGTCGCCGCCGCGCGCGAGCCGGCCTGGTATCGCGAGGGCGGTGTCCCGGACACGCTCGAGGGCCGCTTCGACATGCTCGCGACCATGGTCGCACTTGCCCTCATCCGGCTCGAGGCGGAAGGCGACGACGCCAAGGCGGAGTCGGTCGCGCTCACCGAGATCTTCATCGACGACATGGACGGGACGTTGCGCCAGATCGGAATCGGCGACTTCGTCGTCGGCAAGCATGTCGGAAAGCTGGTCGGGGCGCTGGGCGGACGGCTGGGCGCCTTGCGCGAAGCCCTGGCCGGCGGGGCGCCGCTCGAGCCGGCGGTCCGGAGAAACGTCTTCCGCGACGAGCCCGTCCCCGACGCGGCGGTGGAATGGGTCGGCGCCCGACTTCGCGGATTTCACGACCGGCTTGCCGGAACCGCGATGGAACCGTTGCTCGCCGGGGCGTTTCCGCTTCGATGACCGAATTCAGCCGACTCTACCGCCTCGAGGCCCTGTCCGGCGAACCGCTTCGAGTCCAGATCGAAGCCGGGCCGGAAGAGCGCGAGGCGCTGGCCCGGCGCTTCGGCCTGCCCGGAGTCCAGGCGCTCGCCGCCGAGGCCGAGCTCAAGCGCTCCGGCGAGTCGGCCAGCGCGGTCGGAACGCTTCGGGCGAAGGTCGTTCAGAGCTGCGTCGCCTCGGGCGAGCCGGTCGAGGCCGAGGTGACGGAAGATTTCCAGGTCGACTTCCGGCCCTCGCCCGCCGAGTCCAAGCCGGACGACGAGATCGAGCTCGGCGAAGGCGAGCTCGACGTGGTCTTCTACGAAGGGGGGGCGATCGACCTCGGCGAGGCGGTCGCCCAGGGCCTGCTCCTCGGTCTCGACCCCTATCCGCGCTCCCCGGCCGCTGAAGCCGCTCTCAGGGACGCGGGGGTGAAGAGCGAGGAGGAAGCCCGAATCGAATCGAGCCCCTTCGCCGCCCTCGCGGCCCTCAAGGATAAATTGGGAGAAGGCGGCGCCAAATAGCCGTCATCCCGGCGAAAGCCGGGACCTCAGGCCGGAAAGTCCCGCCGGTCTCCCCGAGATCCCGGCTTCCGCCGGGACGACGCCTTCGGCGTCAGAACGGAACGTCGTCGTCGAGATCGCTGTCGAAGGCCGGCGCCGGCCTCGACTGGGGACGCGAACCGCCGCCGCCGCTTCCGCCGAACCCGGAGCTTCCGCCGTCATAGCCGCCGCCATATTCGTCGCCCCCGCCGCCTCCGCCGCCCCCGCCACCGCCGCGGCTGTCGAGGAGGACGAGCTCGCCGCGGAAGCGCTGAAGCACGATCTCGGTGGAATAGCGGTCGGCGCCGGACTGGTCCGTCCATTTGCGGGTCTGGATCTGGCCCTCGAGATAGACCTTGGAGCCCTTGCGAAGATAGGATTTCGCGACCCGGCCGAGATTCTCGTTGAAGATGACGACCCGGTGCCACTCGGTCCGCTCCTGGCGGTTGCCCTCCTTGTCCTTCCAGCTCTCGGAAGTGGCGACTCGAAGGTTGACGACCTCGCCGCCGTTGTTGAGCGAGCGGCTCTCGGGATCGTCACCGAGATTTCCGACCAATATGACCTTGTTGACGCCCGCCATCGCTCTTCCTTCCGTACGTTTCGGTTCGCCGCGGACGATAAGCGAGCCGGTAAGCGGGCGCTATCGGATTTCGGGAATTATCCCCAGCTTGTCGTCATCCCGGCGAAAGCCGGGACTTCACGTCATTTTTCGTCATCCCGGCGAAGGCCGGGATCCATGAACACTGTTCTGGAAGAACTGGGCACGGCGGTGTTCATGGATTCCGGCCTTCGCCGGAATGACGGTCAGGCCGTCGCCAGCCGGCCCGTCCCCCGCCGGTTGCGGGCAAATCCGACCAGAAGGATCGCGAGAGTCGCCACCTGGGCGAGCAGCCCTTCCATCGTCGGATAAAGGCCCAGTATCTCCACCCTCGGCGCCCAATCGAGCGGAGTGACCCCGATCATCCCGGCCTCCTGAAGCGCCGCCACGCCCTTGCCCGCCAGAACCACCGCCAGGACGGCGATAAGCACCGAGCTGTAGGTAAAGAATTTGGCGATGGGCAGCTTTCGGCTGAACCGGAACATCAGGACCGCGACCGCCACGAGCAGGGCCGCCGCCGTCGCTGCGCCGCCGAGCAGTGGCGCCAGCCGGCCTTCGGCGGAGAGGGCGGTGAAGAACAGGATCGTCTCGAACACCTCGCGATAGACGGCGATGAACGAGAGCCCGAACAGGAACCAGGCCGACTTCTTCGACAGGGCCGCCCCGACCTTCTCCCGGATGTAGCGCTGCCATTCGTCGGCCTGGGCCTTGCCGTGCATCCAGATCCCGACGAACAGCAGGATCACCGCCGCCAGGAGCGAGCCGAACCCCTCGGTGAGCTCGCGGTTGGCCCCGCTGATCGAGATCAGATGGGTCGCCGCCCACCAGGTGGCGATTCCGGCCGCCAGGGCCGCGATCCATCCCCAATGGACCGGGCGCACCATCTCGGCCCGGTCGGCCTTTCGAAGGAAGGCGAGCATCGCGACGACGATGAGCAGCGCCTCCAGGCCTTCACGAAGGAGGATGGTGAAGGCGCCGAGGAAGGTCGAGGCGGCGCTTCCCTCTTCGGGGGCAAGCGCCCGCTCGGTCTCGTCGAACAGGCCGTCGAGAGCCGCGACCCGCTCGCGCACCTCGGCCGGGTCCCTGCCCCCCGAAATGGCGGCTCGAAGCTCGCCCATCGCCCGCTCGACCCTGGCCATCAGCCCGGCGTCCCGGGCGGCCAGCATCGGCTCGACCGGCTCGAATCCGTCGAGATAAGCGGAGAGGGCGAGCTCGGTCGCCCCCTTCCGGTCGCCTTTCTCATAGGCGGCGAGGCTCTGGGCAAGGCGCTCGCGGGCGACGGCGAGGGTCGACCCGCTTTGCTGTCCGATCGCCGATGGATTGCCCCGGAGGAAAGCAATCACCGCAGGCGCCTTGTCGCGCCCTATCCGCGCCGCAAGCGCCGATTCGCTGAGTCCGGTGAGGGCCGCGGAATCCGGGACGAGCGCCCGGACCGCCGGGTCGCTTTCCCAGATCCGGCGCCCTTGGTCGGCGAGCGTGGGCGGATAGGCGAACCGGCCCGCGGCGAAGGCCAGAGCCCACTTGTCCTCCTCGGGCAGCTGGCCGAAGCTCGGCATCGCCGTGCCTTCGAGCCCCTGGTCGATCACCTGGTAGAGCCCGAAAAGGCTCCGCTCCCGGGCCCTCTCGCGGTCGGCGAAGGCGATCGGCGGCGGGTCCAGGGTCGCCGCGATCGGGGTCTTGGCGTCGCCATCTACCCCGTGGCAGCTCGCGCAATTGTCGGCATAGAGCGCCGAGCCGCGGGCCAGATCGGGCATTCGCCTCGGCGCGAGCGGCACCGGATAAGCGGCGATCAGCTCCCCGGCCAGGGCCCGCGCCTGCTTCTCGATCTCCGGCGGCGGCGCCTTGCGCCCGACCGAGGCCTGAAGTGCGGCGGAGTCCGAGACGAGCTTCGCCTTGGCGGGATTTTCCGGAAGCGCCGCGAGCCGATCGCGCACGGACGCGGTGAATTCCGACATTTCCTTATATTCGGCGTCGTTGACGACCCGCCCGTCCCGGACCGCCTCGCGGTAATCGACCGCGACATAGTCGAGCAGTCGCCAGGTCGTCTGGACCTCGGCATTCTGCGCGGCCGCTGGAGCGGCGCCGAGGACGGTCAGCAGACAGAGAATGAGGGGCGCGAGGCGGCGAAACATGCCTCTGAGCTAGTCTAGTTGCAATTGATTATCAATAACGATTGGCTGTTCGGCGGGAGGCAGCCGTCATCCCGGACAGCCGAGACCTCGGGGAGACCCGCCGAGACTTCTCGTCCCGGGGTCTCGGCTTTCGCCGGGATGACGGTTAGGGCCTTGGCAAGCCGTACCCACAAGCTACGGTCAGCCAAAAGGGGATTTGGGATGCGTCCACGCCTGCCGCTGCTTCTCGCCGGAGCCCTCATCGCCAGCGCCGGCGCCCCGGCGAGTGCCCAGACGCCCGAGCGAAGAGTCGAACGCATCCTCGCCAAGACCCCGGTGATCGACGGCCACAACGATCTCCCCTGGGAGATTCGCGACAATTACGACTTCTGGCGAAAGCCGCTGGATCTCGACTCGGACACGTCCAGGCTCGAGGCCCGGCTCCAGACCGATCTACCGCGGATGAAGCGAGGCGGTGTGGGCGCGCAATTCTGGTCGGTCTGGATCCCCGCCGACTTGAAAGGCGACGAGGCGATCAGGGTCACGTTAGAGCAGATCGACATCGTCCACCGGATGGTCGAACGCTATCCCGCGCGGCTCGAAATGGCGTCGACCGCCGCCGACATAAGGCGGATCCAGAAGACCCGGCGGATCGCCTCGCTGATCGGGATCGAGGGCGGCCACCAGATCGGCAACTCGCCCGCCGCGCTGCGCCAGTTCCACGCGCTCGGCGCCCGCTACATGACCCTTACCCACTCCAAGAACAACGACTGGGCGGATTCGGCCACGGACGATCCGGTCCATGACGGCCTCACGCCCTTCGGGAAGGCCGTCGTTGGGGAGATGAACCGGCTCGGGATGATGGTCGACCTGAGCCACGTCTCCCCGAAGGTGATGCACGACGTGCTCACCGCCACGAAGGCCCCAGTCATCTTCTCCCATTCCAACGCCCAGGCGCTGATGGACCATGCCCGCAACGTCCCCGACGACGTCCTCGAGCGAATGCCCGCGAACGGCGGAGTGGTGATGGTGAACTTCTTCCCCGGCTTCCTCTCGAACGCCTACCGGCGCCGGGCCGCCGAGCGCGATGCCGAGGACGCCAGGCTGAAGAACCTCTATTCGGGACAGCCCGAACGCCGCAAGGCGGCGCTCGACTCCTGGGATTCGGCGCACCCGGCGGTCGAGGTCCCGCTGACCGAGGTCGCCGACCATATCGAGCATGTCCGGAAGGTCGCCGGAGCCGACCATGTCGGGATCGGCTCCGACTTCGACGGGATCAGCGGAACCGCTCCGAAGGGCCTCGAAGGGGTGGAGACCTATCCCGTCCTGCTCGCCGAGCTCGCCCGCCGCGGCTGGAGCGACTCGGATCTGGCCAAGCTCGCCGGAGGCAACCTGCTGAGGGCGATGGAGCGGGCGGAGCGGGTCGCCGCGGAGATGAAGAGCGAGCCGCCGCTGATCGCCACGATCGAGCAGCTGGACGCCAAATAACCCGTCATCCCGGCGAAAGCCGGGACCTCGGGGAGACCCGCCGAGACTTCTCGTCCCGAGATCCCGGCTTTCGGGACCCCTCCCAGAATGACGATTCAGGCGGTAATCGTCTTCGCCTGGCCCGTCATTGCGAGGAGCGAAGCGACGAAGCAGTCCGGCTTCGACGCGCGCCGGAAGCTGGATTGCTTCGCTGCCGCGAAGCGCCGGTTTATCCGGAGCGCCGCCGCAGGCGGCGTCGAACGGCTCGCAATGACGGGGTCAGGGCGCAACGGTCGGAGCGGTGTTAACCTGACCCGCAAGCTCAGCCTCTCCGGCTTCCGGCAGGACCTCCCCGTCCAGCGCCACCGGCTCTCCGATCCACACCGCGTCGAGCAGATGGTCGCGCTTCTGGTTGGTCGTGTTCGGGTGGACGAGGATGCTGAGCCCGCGATTGTTGAGCATCAGCCACGGCACCAGGCTCGCGAACAGCCCGGGAGCGAAGGCGATCTGGTACATCGCCTTGCTGTGCGGCCCCACCGGCCGGTCCCACACCGTCCCGAGCCGCACCGCGAACCGCTCGGCTACCGCCTCCCGTATCTCAAGCGCGTCCCCGCGCTGCGCCTCCGGATCGAAATAGATATGGGCGTGATAGCTTGCGATCTCCGAGATTCGCCGGGTTCCGAACATTTCAATCTCCGGGTTCTACCGCGGGCGGCTCGCCCGGTCCGACGCGGCCGAAAGCAAATGCTCCCGGCGAGCCGCAGCGTTCGGCACTGGCGCCTATCCGCCGCCGAGGCAGGCGACCGAGATCGCTCGCACCTGGCCGTCATATTTGAAGGAATCGATGCAATCCAGAAGATCGCCGCCGGCCAGGATGGTATAGTCGAGCAGGATGATGAACTCGGAAGGCGACAGCGCTTTGTCGGTTATGATGTTCAGCGGCGTCGAGTGCAGAAGCTTACTCGTATAGGGGTAGAGGAACCGGTAGTGCTTCTCCAGCCCGGCCTCGCGGGCGCGGGCGGCCCAGTTCCAGCGGCGATCCTCAGCGATGGGGATCAAGCGGTCCTCGATCAGCGACGGCAATACCGCTTCGAGCGCTTGCCGCCTCGCCGCGATTCCGGCGAGGTCCGTCTCATAGGCGGGAATCGTCTCCGTCCGTAGAAGGTCCGCCTGCCGTCCATATCCGTTGAAGGTGGCGGGGGCCGCGAAAAGGCTGAACTCGCGACGGACGAGATCGTCGAGCGTCTGCTGCTGGGAGCGAAATTCATCCTGCGCCGCGGCGATTTCGGCTTCGCCGGGGTCGCTCAGGATGAGCTGGCCGAGCGTCGAATCCAGCACGTCGTCGTCAAGACCCTCGCAGAGATCGAACAGGGCTGCCTCGTCGGTCAGCTTGTCGATGAAAATCTGGATGGATTCCGCCTGTGCCATCAACAGCCGTGAATAGAATACTAGGCCGTAATCATGGTCTCGCTGCATCAGCTTCAGCCAGACCAGGTTCTCGAAGAGGTTGCGCGCGATCGCGATCAGCTCGATCGACCGGGGCAACCCTCCCACCGTGAGAATGTCCTCGAGCTTGTCGAGGGTCCCGAGATGAGCAAGATGAATCCACCAGATTGAAGAGTGACGTCGCTGCAGCTCGTCGGGAAGCCGTGCCTCGAGGAAGTAGCGTTGACCTCCGACCCGGGCCCGCGCCGCTGGAACCCGTCCGCGGACCTCGCGGGTGAACTCGCTCAGCAGCTGGGATGGCTCCTTCATCATGAGGGCCGAGCTAGACCGCCGGGTAGCGCAGCCGGCCGAGGAACCGGCTCAGCGACGGCAGCCGCTCGCGATTGCCCCGCCACTGCGCCTTCACCTTCTCGAACTTCATGACGTCGTCGATCCGGCGGGCGAGGAAGGCCCGGGTCGAGGCCATGTCCTCGCTCGAATCGTCGAGATAGACGAGGCTGGTCGAGCCATAGACTCCCATCAGGATGGCGCGCTTGGAATAATGGTTGAAGTCGGTCGCCTTGTCGCCGGCGATCCGCCACATACGGTCGGCGGCGCGCCAGCCGAGCCGGCCGGCGAGCGCCAGATTCTGGGGCTGGGCCAGGATCGCCAGCGCCCGGCGAAGCGCCTCCTTGTGCGGGTTGATCACCTCGAGCCGGTAGAGGACCAGCCCGCCGATCCGCTCCCTTATCTTCATCGTTTCGATCTTCTCGAGCGGGAAGGCGGTGGCCATCCCCCGGTCGATCGCGTCGAACCAGGAGTCGATCATGTCGACCGCCCCGCCCGGAAAGGCGAGCCGGGCTCGGGGCGCCGGGACTCCGAGCTCGGCCGCTGCCATGGCCAGCGCCTTGTCGCTCCACCCGTCGAACACGGCGTTGCCGGGAATGAGCGGGCCGAGCGCCATCCTGAGCTCGTCGAGAGTCATCTCGTTCGGGGCGATTTCGGGCATAAGCGAAGAATGATCCTGCGAGTGGAAGGATGCAAGCGCGCTTCGTCGCCTTCGCCCGTCATTGCGAGGCGCGAAGCGACGAAGCAATCCGGCCGCGCCGCCGGTGAGGGGCTGGATTGCTCGCTACGCCCGCAATGACGGCGGCGGCGCGGCCTTTTCGGGCAACCGGATCAGCACCAGCGCCACGGCGATCAGCGCCGCGCCTCCGGCGTCGGCGAGGCTGAACGTCTCGCCATAGGCGAGCCGGCCGATCACCGCACCGGCCGCGGGCTGGGCGAGGAGGCCGAGCCCGACGACGACCGGCGAGAGATAGCCGACCGCGTAGACGAGGAGGCCCTGGCCGACCACCTGGCTCCCGAAGGAGAGGATGAGGAGGGGAGTCCAGTCGTCGGGGATCACCTTCTGGCCGAGCGCCAAAGAGAGGATCAGAAGGAGAGGGGCCCCGGCCGCGGTCGCGATCGCAAGCACCGGCATCGGCGCCATCGTCTTCCTCGCCCGGTCGACCGCGATCAGATAGCCCATGTAGAGCAGCCCGGCGGCGAGCGCGAAGAGATCGCCCCTGAAGTTCTTCGGCGAAAGCTCGTAGCTCGATCCCATCAGAAGTGCCGCTCCCGCCGCCGCCAGGAGCAGCGCCGCCACCTGAACCGCCCTCGGCAGCCGCTTGAGCATGACGAAGCCGTAGAGGACGAGGACGAAGCTCGAGGCGTTTCCGAACAGGCTCGCATTGGCGAGCTTGGTCAGCCCGATCCCGACATGCCAGGCGGCGAGGTCGACGGCGAGGAAGATGCCCCCCGCGGCGACCATCGCGACCAGGCTCCAGGGCGGCGGCTCGCGCCCCGATTGCTGGCGCCAGGCGAGAAAGGCGAGGAACGGGATCGCGAGCGCCAGCCTCCAGAAGCCCGAAGCGACCGGGCCGACGTCCGTCAGCCTGACCATCCACGGGCCGAGGGCGAGAATGAGGTTGCCGACGATCAGAGCCGGAAAGGCGAAGCGTCCCGCAACCGGGGTCGATGATCGAGATTGCTGCATTGTCGCTCACCGGCCGCTAGGGGTCGCGGCTCGCCCCAGTCAAGGAATCCAGATGCCGACCCTCTTCGACCCGATCCAGCTGGGGGCCGTGCTTTGCCCCAACCGAATCGTCATGGCCCCCCTCACCCGCGGCCGGGCGACCCGCGAGCACGTCCCGACCGCGCTGATGGCGCAATATTATCGCCAGCGCTCGAGCGCCGGCCTGATCGTCACCGAGGCGACCGGGATGAGCCGGCAGGGCCTGGGCTGGCCCTTCGCCCCCGGAATCTGGACCGAGGAGCAGAGGGAGGGGTGGAAGCCGGTCGTCGAGGCCGTCCACGAAGCGGGCGGCCGGATCTTCTGCCAGCTCTGGCATATGGGCCGCCTCGTCCATCCCGGCTTCCTCGGCGGCGAGTCCCCCGTCTCCGCCTCGGCCACCACCGCGCCCCACAAGGCCCACACCTACGAGGGCCGCCAGCCTTACGCCGAAGCCCGGCCGCTCGGCCTCGACGAGATTCCGGGCCTTCTCGACGATTACGCCCGGGCCGCCGCCTACGCGATCGCGGCCGGGTTCGACGGGGTCCAGCTCCACGCCGCCAATGGCTATCTGATCGACCAGTTCCTTCGCGACGGCACCAACCGGCGCGACGACGATTATGGAGGCCCGGTCGAGAACCGGATCCGCTTGCTCGTCGAGGCGACACGGGCGATCGCCGACATGGTCGGACCCGAGCGGACCGCGGTACGCCTCTCGCCCAACGGCGAGAGCCAGGGCTGCGACGACAGCGACCCCGAGGCCCTGTTCACCGCCGCCGCCGCCGCTCTGGCCGGGATCGGGATCGCCTTCCTCGAGCTTCGCGAGCCCGGCCCCGAAGGGACGTTCGGCAAGTCCGAAGTCCCGCCCGTCGCCCCGGCCATCCGAAAGGTCTTCCCGGCGCCCCTCATCCTCAATTCCGATTTCGGACTGGAAAGCGCCCGGGCCGCGCTCGCGGAGGAGCGGGCCGACGCGATCAGCTTCGGAAGGCCCTTCATCTCCAACCCCGATCTTCCGGCCCGTCTCCTCAACGGCCGCGAGCTCGAGCCCGACGTCATGGCGACCTGGTACAGCCAGGGCCCCGAGGGCTATACCGACTATCCGGAGGCGGAGGCCGCCGCCGGATGAGCGAGGAGGAAGCGCCGCCTTGCTTCCTGTGCGGCCGGCCCCTCGGCGCCCGGGTGGAATGGCATCACCCGGTCCCCAGGAGCCGGGGCGGCCGCGAGACGGTTCCGGTGCACCCGATCTGCCACCGGGCCATCCACGGCGCGCTCGACAACAAGGCCCTGGCTCGGGACTATTCTTCGGCGGGCGCGCTTCGCTCGAATCCCGAGCTCGCCCGCTTCATCGCCTGGGTGGAGGGCAAGGATCCGGATTTCCACGTCCCCACCCGGCGCGGGCGAAAGTGAGTCGATCCGGCGGGCCGTAGATCTAGACCAGCCGCAACGCGCTCACCCCGACGAACAGCCCGATCGCCAGGAACAGCGCGCCAAGCCCGATCCTGATGCCCTTGAGCGGCGCGTTCTTCGACAGGGCGTCGCCGAGCACCGCCGCGGGCACGCTCGAAGCCATGATCCCGGCGGTCGCGCCCGCCGCGGCCAAAGCGAAGGCGTCGAATCGGGCGGCGAGGGCGAAGGTCAGGAACTGGGTCTTGTCGCCGAATTCGAGGACGAAGAAGGACGCTGCCGCGACCAGGAAGGGCCCCGCCCGCGAGGTGCCGGCGGATTCATAGGGCTTGGGGCGGATGAGCCCGGCCACTCCGGCGAAGACCAAAGCGACGGCGACCAGCAGCGAAAGCGCCCGGGGCACCACCATGTCGTGGACGAATATCCCTCCGCACGCCGCGATCAGGCTGTTGGCGAGCGCCGCGACCAGAACCCCGGCGAGGATCGGAAGCGGCCGCCGGTAGCGCACCGCAAGCGCGATGACGAGCAGCTGGGTCTTGTCGCCCCATTCGCCCAATGCCGCGGCGACGAAGCTGGTGAGGAGGGCCTCCAACTTTTCAGCCGCAGAGCCGGACCGAGACCGAGGCGAGCATCGCTTCCGCCGCGCTCTCCTCCATCCGCTCGCATCCGATCGCGTCCTGCAGCCGCCCGAGATAGAGCGCCCTCGGGCAGCCGCCCCGGTCCTCGGCCACCGCGCGCTCCAGCGCCTCGGCGACCCGGACGACCGGAGTGAGCCCATAGGCCGCCGCGAGCCCCCTGATCCCGGCGAGGCCCTCGGCGAAGTCGCGCGGATTGACGCGCCTCGCCGCCGTCTCCAGTCCGGCGAGCCGCTCGCAAAGCTCGGCCCTGACCAGCATCATCCCATCCGCCTGAGCCCGCATCGTCCCGCTCCCGCTCTCGTTCGGAAGGACGATGCGCCCTTATGGTTACCGCTTCGTTAAAGCCCGGAGACCCTAAAAAGAATTGGTCGCACAAAGAACACGAAGCACACAAAGAGTCCGCGAAGCGGCTTATCTCAGGCCAATTCGAAAAGGCCGCTGCGCCGGCGGCCGCTCGGCCCCTTCGTGCTCTTTGTGTACTTTGTGCGAACCGATGCGGCCTTCGGGCGCGGCGCGGCGGTGGGGGGTTCGATGAATCGAAGGCCTGGCTTGCGTCGAGTTCCGATAGAAGATTGGGTTCACACAAAGACACAAAGACACAAAGGCACAAAGATTCCGCGAAGCGGCTTATCTCAGGGCCGGTTCGAAAAGGCCGCAAGGCAGGCACCCGCCCGGGCGTCTTTGTGTCTTCGTGTCTTTGTGCGAACCGATGCGGCCTTCGGCAGCGACGGGACGCTCGCGGCTACGCTCAGACAGTCCGGCTCAGTTCGTGCCCACCGGAGCCCCGGCCGACGCGTTCGAAGCCGAAGGCGATCCGAAAGCGGCCCCCCGCTGCTGCTCTGTCCCGAGCGCGTCGTAGATCGCCCTGGCCGCGGTGGCGATGACCGCCGGGCGGTTGGATCCGCCGCGCGCGAAGAAGGCGACCGCGATCCGCCGCCCGTCGGGCCTGGTCAGGAAACCGACGTCGCCCGTATAGCCGGAAAGGGTTCCGGTCTTATGCTCCACGGTCGCCCCGGGAGGAAGGATCCCTCGGATCCGGTTGGATCCGGTCGCGCAACGCCGCATCATGTCCCGAAGCAGGGACCGGCTTTGCGCCGTCAGCGCGCCCTCGCCGTCGATCAGCCGGAGCAGGCCGAGCATCGCGATCGGAGTGCTCGAATCGCGGACGTCGTGCAGGTCCCTCCGGTCGCCGAGCAGCTGGGCGATCGTCCGGTCCACCCGGATCCCGCTGAGGCGATGGCCGCGAAGCCAGGAGTCGATCGCTCCGGGCCCTCCCAGCGTTGCCATCAGCAGGTCCGTCGCGCGATTGTCGCTTCGGGTGATCATGGCATCCATCAGCTTGAGCGCCGAGGCCCCCGCGACCGGATCGTCGAGGGTCCGCCGGCCGGCGTCCACCTCCGAGAGATAGGCGGCCGCGACCGCGATCTTCATCGTGCTCGCCATCGGAAAGGGCTGCTGGCCGTTGAAGCTGATCGTCTCGCCGGTCGTCAGGTCGAGCGCCGCGATCCCGTATTCCCCCGGATTCTCCGAGGCCATGGCTGCGAGGCGCTGCTCGAGCGAGCGAAGCCGCGGATTGTCCTGGGCCAGGGCCGGTTGCCCGATGAGGACCAGCAGGGTTGCAAGCAGGCCGACAAATCGCATCCGGGCACCTCGATGGCGGCCGTCCTTCGCTGCCGGGCGGCAGCCGGGACGGAAAAAACGGTAACCGCCAGCATAGCCCCGGTTCGACCGGAAGCTAGGAACGCATTTTGGTTAACGCGCGCGTTCGTCGCAGCTTTGGCTCCATACGGCGCTGCGGGGGCGAGTGCGGGCATCCGCGGCCGGCCGATCCGTCCGGGGCGGCTGTTTCCGGTCTCGGGCTTGCGCGAGGGCGCCCGCCCTTGACAGGGCCACCGCTTCGCGGCAGAGGCGGCCGGGCATATGAGCGGCGGGGACGCCGCTTTATTTTTTTCGAAACCCCGAATTTGAGAGGCTGTCATGGCCAAGCCGACCACGGTCAAGATCAAGCTCGTCAGCACCGCCGACACCGGCTTCTATTATGTGACGAAAAAGAATCCCCGGAACATCACCGAGAAGATGACCTTCCGCAAGTACGACCCGGTCGTGCGCAAGCACGTCGACTTCAAGGAAGCGAAGATTAAGTAGCAAGGCGCCCGTGAGCAGCGAACGCAGTCGCCGAAGCTCGGCCGGCGGGGCAGCCGGTCAAGGCCGGCTGAGCCCGTCCGACGTCACGGCCGCCCGTGACGTCTTCTTCTTTCCCACTCTTCCGCAGACCGGGCGCCCAATCGCCACAGCCGTGCCGCGGCCGAAGGCCGCGATTTGGTTCACACAAAGGCACAAAGACACAAAGACGCCCAGGCGGGTGACGGCCCTTGCGGCCCTCTCGAACCGGCCCTGAGATAAGCCGCTTCGCGGACTCTTTGTGCCTTTGTGTCTTTGTGTGAACCCAATCTTCTACCGGAATTCGACGCAATGCCGGCCTGGGCGATTCACCGAACCCCCTACCGCCGCGCCGCGGCCGAAGGCCGCATCGGTTCGCACAAAGCACACAAAGAGCACGAAGCGGCCGAGCCAGCGCCGGCGCAGCGGCCCTCTCGAACCGGCCCTGAGATAAGCCGCTTCGCGGACTCTTTGTGCCCTTCGTGGTCTTTGTGCGAACCCCTCTTCTTTGGACATCGGCGCAGCGCGGCCACCCAACGGGCAGGGGGCGGCGGCGATCCCTTCTTCTCTTCCTACGCTTATCCCTCGCCCGAGGGTTTCGAGGCGGCTCAACAGGACGAGCTCGAGGCTGCTTCAGTCCTCCCCGAGATTTCTCGGGGAGGGGGACCAGGCGAAGCCTGGTGGAGGGGCCTTTCCCGAGTCCGAAGAGCCCCTCCACCACCCTTCGGGTGGTCCCCCTCCCCCGGAAATCCGGGGAGGATTAAAGGGTGCGTGACACCTTTGGAACGCCCGGCGGGCCTTCCAGGGCGGAGCGGTCCCAGCGGCCGAGGTCGGCGGCGGCCCGGTAGGCGGTTTCCAGGAAGGCGAGCAAGGCCGAGTCGGGATCGTGCCCCGACCTGGCCGCCTCGTAGGGAAGGACGAACTCGCCCAGCGCCTCGTCGAACCTCGCCGCCTCCGGCTGGACGCGTGCTGGAATCGCCGTCCGGCATGACGAGGTGGGCCGATTCCGTCAGACAGGACGGACCCTAATTCGCCTTCAGCCCCGCCGCCTCCAGCGCCTCGATCTGCTCCGACGCGCATCTCACCGCGGCGCTCATGAAGCCCGGGTCGGCCGCGACGATCTCCTCGGCCCGGCTCAGCTGCTCATGGAAAGCCTGGAGCGGGTAGGTGCCCATATATTTCGCCATTGCCGCGCTGTCCTCGGCGCTCGGCTTCGCCGAGGCCCCCATCCGCTCGGCGAGCGCTCCGAAGGCGGCGTAGTCGGGGCCTGCGTAGAAGCCGATCAGCTTGCGCACCCTGGCCTCGCCGAGATTGCGGGCGATCGTCCCCAGCATCCGACGGCTCCCGGCGGTGATCGCCGGACCGGTGCAGGCGAGATTGGACTTGAGGACGGAGCGCACTTGCGCCTCCTTGCCCGGATTGAGCGCGGCGAGCCGGGCCAGCTCGGCCGGATCGATCTCGGCGGGCGGGGCCATCGAATCGCGGTCCGGCAGCACGGCGATGAACCGATCCACCAGCGCCTCGCTCGGCGTCTCCGAAGCCTGGGCCAGGACCGGCTGCGACACGAGCAGGGCGGCGGCGATGGCTAGCAACTTCATGACGTCACTTCCTCGATCTGGGCGGCTCCCGCAGGAGGACGCTGGAAGCGGCGATCTTGTTGGCTCGGCCGCGGATTGTCCAGCTGCGCGAGGCAAGGTCGTTTCGCACAAAGAACACAAAGGGCACGAAGGGGAGCGCTGCAGCGGCGCGCAGCGCCCTTCATTCCTTCCATGGGAAGTCGTTGCGGCTTCGCCGCGGCGGCCTCTTGGTGGCCTTTGTGTTCTTTGTGCGAACAAAAATGCGGCCTGCCCGCGGCACGGCGCCGGAAGGTTCACCCCACGAAAGGATAAGGCGATATAGTCTTCTGGGTCTCGTTGAGCGCCAGCGTCCGCCCGGCCGGAGCCGCGGCGCGCTGCGGGCAGCGCAGGCGCGGGCAGATCGAGCAGGCCGGGCCGATCGGGGTGACGTAGGGCTTGGCCAGGTCCTCGCCGTCGGCATAGAGTATCCGGGGGGCGTATTTGACGTCGCAGCCGAGGCCGATGGCGAGCTGCGAGCTCTCCCTCGGATCGAGCCGGACGGCGCGGTCCACGGTCCGGGCGATGGTGAAGAACCGGGCCCCGTCGGGGGTCTCGACGATCTGGGTGGCGACCCGGCCCGGGGTCTGGAACGCGGCGTGCAGGTTCCAGCGCGGGCAGGTGCCGCCGAAGCGGGAGAAGGGGAAGCTCTCGCCGGCGAAGCGCTTCGAGATGTTGCCCGCCGAGTCGACCCTCAGCATGAAGAAGGGAACGCCTCGGGCTCCGGTCCGGGAAAGGGTGGTCAGCCGGTGCGAGACCTGCTCGACGCTCGCTCCGAAATCGGCGCAAAGCCGGTCGACGTCGAAGCGATGCTTCTCGGCCGCCGCGAGGAAGGCCGCGTAGGGCATCATGATCGCGCCCGCGGCGTAATTGGCGAGGCTCATCCGGAGCAGCCGCCGAGTCGGGACGTCGGGCGCTCCGGCGGTGTCGACCATCCGGTCGAGCATCGGCCCGAACTCGACGAGGGCGAGCTGGTAGGCGGTTCCGAAGGTCCGGCTCTCCGGCCTCAGCATGGCGGAGAGCAGAAGCCGCTTGCGGTGGAAGTCGTAGGCCTGGCTGGTCGGCTCCACGACCTCGGGCGCGACCACCCTCGTGTCGATCCCGAAGCCTTCCTTGAGCCGCCGCTTGAGCGAGTCGAAGATCCCGGTCGGGTCGCCCAGCGCGCCGGCGAGGGTCTCCGCCGCCTCCTCGATATAGTGGAAATGGTTGCGCTGCGCCTGGATGTGGTCGCGGACCCAGGCCTCGGGCGTGACCGGCGAGGTCTCGTCGGGAATTGCGCCCGCCGGATGCTGCCGCCGCTCGACCAGCGCCGCGTAGAGCCTCGAGATCGCGTCTGCGACCGAGGGCGCGTTGTCGGCGACCTCGAGCAGCTCGTAGCGCGGGGTCCCGATATCGGCGAACATCGGGTCGGCGAAGATCTCGCCGAGCTGGTCGATGCCGGTCCCGTCCGCACCCTCGGCCGCGAACGCCCGAAGGTCGACGTCGTAGACCTCGGCGAGCCGGAGAAGCACCTGCGCGGTGACCGGCCGCTGGTTTCGCTCGAGATGGTTGAGGTAGGACGGCGAGACCCCGATCTCCCCCGCCATCGCGCTCTGGTTCATTCCGAGCTCGCGTCGAAGGCGGCGAAGCCGGCCCCCGAGATACAGCTTTCGTTGGGCCGCGGGCATGATCAAACATTGTCATGATTTTACACGAGTCGCAAGTCGGACTGTGACACCACGACCCTTTTCGCCGCGCCGGGGCGGCCGATCTGCGCTTTCATGATGCGTCACATCCTTCCACATTCGAGGCGAAAATGAGCGATTTCTCAACCATCCTGTCCTTTCCTCCGCATCGCTTCACCGGCATCCGCCGCCCCTATTCGCCCGAGGAGGTCCTCCGCCTCCGCGGCTCGGTCGCGATCGAGCACAGCCTCGCCCGGCGCGGCGCCAACCGCCTCTGGGAGCTTCTCCATTCCGAGGATTACGTGAATGCGCTCGGCGCGGTCACCGGAAACCAGGCGATGCAGATGGTCCGCGCCGGCCTCAAGGCGATCTACCTCTCGGGCTGGCAGGTCGCAGCCGATTCCAACACCGCGGGCGCCATGTATCCCGACCAGTCGCTCTATCCCGCCAATGCCGGCCCGGAATTATGCCGCAAAATCAATAAGACGCTGCAGCGCGCCGACCAGATCGAGCATTGCGAAGGCGGCGCCCGGCGCGACTGGTTCGCCCCAATCGTCGCCGACGCCGAGGCCGGATTCGGAGGCCCCTTGAACTGCTTCGAGATCATGAAGGCCTATATCGAGGCCGGCGCCGCCGCAGTCCATTTCGAGGACCAGCTCGCCTCCGAGAAGAAGTGCGGCCACCTCGGCGGCAAGGTCCTCATCCCCACTCAGGCCCATATCCGCAACCTCGTCTCCGCCCGACTCGCCGCCGACGTCTGCGGGGTGCCCACCCTGGTCGTCGCCCGAACCGACGCCGAGAGCGCGAAGCTGATCACCTCCGACGTCGACGAGAGCGACCGCGAATGGCTGACGGCCGAGCGCACGCCCGAGGGCTTCTTCCGCCTCCGCGAAGGCACCGGGGTCGACCATTGCATCAAGCGCGGCCTCGCCTTCGCCCCTTATGCCGACCTGCTCTGGTGGGAGACCAGCAACCCCAATCTCGACGACGCCCGCCGCTTCGCCGAAGCGATCCACCGCGAATTTCCGGGCAAGCTGCTCGCCTATAATTGCTCGCCCAGCTTCAACTGGGAGGCGAAGCTCGACAAGGAGACGATCGCCCGGTTCCAGCGCGAGCTCGGAGCGATGGGCTACAAGTTCCAGTTCGTCACTTTGGCGGGCTTCCACAGCCTCAACCACTCGATGTTCGAGCTGGCGAGCGGCTATCGCGACCGCGGCATGGCGGCCTATTCCGAGCTCCAGCAGGCCGAATTCGCCTCGGAAAGCTCCGGCTACACCGCCACCCGCCACCAGCGCGAGGTCGGCACCGGCTATTTCGACCTCATCGCCCAGACCGTCTCGGGCGGCGACGCCTCGACCACCGCTCTGGCCGAATCGACCGAGTCCGACCAGTTCATCACCGCCGTCGCGGCGGAATGAGGAGATACGTCATGACCAAAAGATTCTGGGTGATCGGGGGGGAATATGAAGGCCCGGACTTCCGCGCGCTGGTCCCGGGCACGGAGACCATGGCCGGCCCGTTCGAGGACGAGCGCCGGGCGAAGACGGAGTGGACCCGGCTGAGCTGCTGCCCGGAGAAGAGCGGCTGCGCGACGGTGCGCTACGCGATCGCCAGCGAGAGCCTGCACTAGCCGTCATTGCGAGCGTAGCGAAGCAATCCAGAGCGGCCTCTGAGGCAGGCTGGATTGCTACGTCGCTTCGCTCCTCGCAATGACGAAAAAGGCGCGGCAGGGTCTCCCCTGCCGCGCCTTCCTTATCTCAGCCTCACAGGGCTCAGGCGGCCGCCTGGCTCTCCTGAGCCGGAAGCGCTCCGCGGGCCTGGGCGATGATGCCCTTGAAGGCGTCGCCCTCGTGCATCGCGATGTCGGCGAGGACCTTTCGGTCGAGGTCGACTCCGACGAGCTTCAGGCCGTGCCTGAACTGGCCGTAGGTCAGGCCTTCCTGGCGGACGGCGGCGTTGATTCGCTGGATCCAGAGCGCCCGGAACGAGCGCTTCTTCACCTTGCGGTCGCGATAGGCGTATTGGCCGGCCTTCTCGACGGCCTGCTTGGCGATGCGGATCGTGTTCTTGCGGCGGCCGTAATAGCCCTTCGCCTGCTCCAGGATCCGTTTGTGACGAGCCTTGGTCGTCACGCCCCTTTTGACGCGTGCCATGTCTCAAATACTCCTAGTTCAGGCCGTAGGGCGCCCAGAGCTTCACCCGGGCCGTGTCGGCCTTGGCGAGAACTTCGGTGCCGCGGTT
>DASVSP010000012.1:0-50517 GCA_036388065.1 Allosphingosinicella sp. | reverse complement strand
CGCGATCGGCGTCGGCGCCGCCGCGGTCGGCGTCGGCAACGTCTTCGGCTCGTTCCTCGAGAGCGCGATCCGCAACCCGGCCGCCGCCGACAGCCAGCAGGGCCGCCTGTTCATCGGCTTCGCCGCCGCCGAGCTGCTCGGACTGATCGCCTTCGCGGTCGCGATGATCATCCTCTACGCCCGCTAAGAAGAGGAGAGTGACAGTCACTCGTGACTGTCACTAACGCCCATGCCCCAGATCAATCAGCTGGCCGACGCCGCTTACTCGCAGTTCTTCTGGCTGCTGCTGGTGCTCGCGCTCATTTATTTCGGCATCGGCCGGATGATGCTCCCCAAGATCCAGTCGACGGTCGAGGCGCGGGACCAGCGCATCGCCGGCGATCTCGCCGCGGCCCAGGCCGCGCGGGAGGCCGCGGACGGCACCGAAGCCGCCTATCGCGCCCGGATGGACTCGAGCCGGGCCGACGCCCTGAAGGTGGCCCAGGCCGCCAAGGTGTCGAGCGCCAAGGCGACCGAGGAGCGGATGCGGGTGGCGAACGAGGAGATCGGGGCAAGGGTCGAAGCCGCCGAGGCCCGGATCCGCACCGCCACCGAGGCCACCCTCGGCGAGATCGAGAGCGTCGCTGCCGAGGCGGCGCGCGAGATGGTCGAGCGGCTCGCCGGCGTTTCGGTGGACAGCGATGAGGCCGCGCGCGCGGTCAGGACGGCGATGACCCATGGCTGAGGAAAACCCCCAGGCTCCGCACATCCGTGAAGCCCCCGGCCACGGCGCCGAACCCGCCGGAGTGGTCGGCGCTCCCGAGCATCACGAGCTTCCGACCGCTCTCGGCCTGGACGCCCCGCAGTGGATCGCGCTGGCGATGGTCGTCGTCTTCGCGATCCTCCTGTGGAAGCGGGTCCCGGCCATGATCGGCAAGGCGCTCGATTCGAAGATCGCCGGAATCCGGGCCCAGCTCGACGAGGCCGCCCAGCTCCGCTCCGAGGCCGAGGCGATCAAGGCCGAATATGAGGCCAAGGCCGCCCAGGCCGACTCCGAGGCCGCGGCCCTTCTCGACCGCGCCCGGGCGGAAGCCGAGGGAATCGTCCGCCAGGCCGAGAGCGACGCGTCCGCACTGGTCGAGCGCCGAGGCCGGATGGCCGAGGACAAGATCGCCGCCGCCGAGCGCTCCGCCCTCGACCAGGTCCGCGCCAAGGCGGCAAGGGCCGCCGCGGCCGCCGCCGAATCCCTGATCCGCGAAAAGCTCGACGCCGGCGCCGACAAGCCCCTTGTCGACCGCACCATCGAAGGCCTCGGCCGGGCCAATTAAATCCTCCCCTGCATTCGCAGGGGAGGGGGACCATCCGAAGGGTGGTGGAGGGGCCTTCCAGACTCCGAAGAGCCCCTCCACCAGGCTGCGCCTGGTCCCCCTCCCCGCGAAATCGCGGGGAGGATTTAGATCCGTGCCGCGCCGTCTGAGCCAGCTCGCGACCGCTGTGCCGGTCGATCTTTCAACGCAAAGACGCAAAGACGCAAAGAGCGCCGAGCGCTCCACCCAAGCAACGGCTAACGGCAGGCGGGGCTTGGTCGGGGTGTGGGAGAAGATTCCGCTTCGCGGTATCTTTGCGTCTTTGCGTCTTCGCGTTTAAAAATGAGTTCGCACGGCCTCGGGCTCTTACAACGGATAACGCTCACTCATCTTTTTCGGCGCCCGCTTCCGCCACGCCGCCGCAAGCGCCGTCTCGAGCAATTCGTCCGTCACCGCCTCCAGCCGCACCAGGGTACTCCCGCCGCGCCCCCACGCTCCCGCCGCCGGCTTGAACCCCTCGGGAGCCAGCGCCATGAAATCCTCCTGCTGCTCCGGCATCAGCGAGGCCATTCCCCACGCCTCGTCCGGCGAGCCGAGGCTCGCGAATATCTTCCCGCCCACCCGGAAGTCGGAATGGCCCATGTGCGAGCCTGCCTCTGCTCCCGGAAAGGCAAGGGCGATTCGGCGGAAATCGTCGGGCGTCGGCATGCCTCACCTTAACATGTCCGCCGCCGCAATCTAGATCGGCCCGGTGACCGACACGCCCCCCACCGACCGCTTCAACGAGGAGAAGTCCGCTTACACGGTCCGCGGGTCCGACCTGCCGGACCTGGAGGCCGGAGTCGCCGCGATCCGAAAGGTGGTGAAGGGCCTGCCCGTCCGACCCGGAGTCTACCGGATGCTCGACGCCAAGGGCGACGTGCTCTACGTCGGCAAGGCCCGGGCCCTGAAGAACCGCGTGACCAACTACACCCAGGTCGCCCGCCTCACCAAGCGGCTGCAGCGCATGGTCTCCCAGACCCGCTCGATGCAGATCGTCACCACCAATACCGAATCGGAGGCGCTCCTGCTCGAGGCGCAGCTGATCAAGCGCTACCGTCCGCCCTACAACGTTCTCCTCAGGGACGACAAAAGCTTCCCCTTCATCCTCCTTCGCGAGGATCATCCCTTCCCGCAGATCCGCAAGCATCGCGGCGCCCGGCGCCACAAGGGGCAATATTACGGGCCCTTCGCGAGCGCCGGCTCGGTCACCCGAACGCTCAACGCCCTTCAGAAGCTGTTCCTTCTGAGGAGCTGCACCGACACCTTCCTCGCCACCCGAAAGCGGCCCTGCCTTCTCTTCCAGATCCGGCGCTGCTCCGCGCCCTGCGTCGGCCGGGTCACGCCCGAGGCCTATGCGGAGCTCGTCCAGGATTCGAAGGACTTCCTCGCCGGCAAGTCGAGCCAGGTGCAGCTCAAGCTCGCCGCCGCGATGAACGAGGCGGCCGAGGCGATGGACTTCGAGCTTGCCGCAGTCTTCCGAGACCGGCTCCGCTCGCTCACCTTCATCCAGGGCTCGCAGGCGATCGCGGCCGAGGGGCTGGGCGACGCCGACATCTTCGCCCTCGCGTGCAAGGGCGGGACGATGTGCGTCCAGGCCTTCTTCATCCGCGGGGGCAACAATTGGGGGCACAGGAGCTTCTTCCCCGCCCACACCGCCGACGTGCCGGAGGCCGAGGTGATGGCAAGCTTCCTCATGCAATTCTACGAGGAGGTTCCGCCGCCAAGGCAGATCCTGCTCGACCGCGAGGTACCCGAGGCGGACCTGCTCTGCGAGGCCCTGTCGGAACGCTCGGACCGAAAGGTGGCGATCCGGGTCCCGAAGCGGGGCGACCACGTCCGGATGATCCGCCAGGCCTCGCGCAACGCCGAGGAGGAGCTCGACCGCCATCTCGCCGAGACCAGCACCCAGGCCAAGACGATGCGGGCGCTGACGGAGATGCTGGAGCTCGCCGAGCCGCCGGAGCGGATCGAGGTCTACGACAACAGCCACGTCATGGGGACCAACGCGGTAGGCGCGATGATCGTCGCCGGGCCGGAGGGCTTTCGAAAGAACGCCTATCGCAAGTTCAACATCAAGCGCCCCGAGACCGCGCCGGGCGACGACTTCGCGATGATGCGCGAGGTGCTCGGCCGCCGCTTCGCCCGGCTGGAGAAGGAGGATCCCGACCGAAGCCGCGGCGAATGGCCCGATTTGCTCCTCATCGACGGCGGCAAGGGGCAGCTCTCAGCGGTGCTCGAAACCCTGGAATGCGCCGGAATCCACGACGTCCCGGTCGTCGGAGTCTCGAAGGGCCCGGACCGCAATGCTGGGAGGGAGACCCTGCATCTCGCCAACGGCCGCGACTTTCAGCTCCCGCCCAATTCGTCGGTGCTCTTCTACATCCAGCGGCTCCGCGACGAGGCCCATCGCTTCGCCATCGGCGCCCACCGAGCCAAGCGCGCCAAGAGCATGACCGCCAGCCCGCTCGACGAGGTCCCCGGAATCGGGCCGAGCCGGAAGCGCGCTTTGCTCATGCATTTCGGAACGGGCAAAGCGGTTCGAGGGGCGGGGCTCGAGGATTTGGAAAAGGCCCCCGGCATCTCGAAGGCAATGGCGCGAAGCATCTACGACTATTTCCATCCGAGCGGATAAAAGTCCTCCCCGCGATTTCGCGGGGAGGGGGACCGCGCGAAGCGCGGTGGAGGGGTTCTTCGGAGCCTGCAAGAACCCTCCACCATGCTTCGCATGGTCCCCCTCCCCGGCAAATGCCGGGGAGGATTTTAACGGCTCTCTTCCGATTTCTGTTACTCTCCCTCCATGCACCTCCTCACCCCGGCGATCATCTGCGCGGTCCGTCCGCATGGCGAGCATGGCGCCATCGTCCGGGCGTTGACCCCGGCGGACGGGATCCAGGCGGGCTTCGTACGAGGCGGCCGGTCGCGGCGGCTTCGGCCGATCCTTCTCCCGGGCAATCTGGTCCAGGCCGAATATCGGGCCCGCACCGAAGACCAGCTCGCCCAGCTGAGCGTAGAGCTTGTCGCAAGCCGGGCCCCGCTCCTCGGCGAGGCGCTCCCCGCCGCCGCGATCGAGTGGACGACCGCGCTTGCAGCCACCGCCTTGCCCGAAAGCCAGGCTTATGCCCGATTGTACGACGCCCTCGACGGCCTTCTCGCCGCGATCGAGGCCTCCCCGAGCGCCCGGAGCTGGGCGCCGTCGCTCGTCCGATTCGAGCTCTTCCTCCTCGCCGAGCTCGGCTTCGGCCTCGACCTCACCGAATGCGCCGCGACCGGAGCGACCGACGGCCTCGCCTTCGTCAGCCCGAAGAGCGGCCGGGCGGTCAGCGCCGCCGGTGCCGCCGAATATCGCGACCGGCTCTTCCCTCTCCCCGCCCTGCTCCTCGGCCCGGGCGCCGCCGACTGGCCCGACATCCTGGCCGGGTTGAGGATCACCGGCCACTTCCTGGCCCGCGACGTCCTGATCGAGCGCCAGTCCGAGATTCTCCCCGCCCGGGAACGGCTGCTCGACCGGTTGAAGCGGGCAGGGGGGTGAGCCTCTAAAATCCTCCCCTGCATTTGCAGGGGAGGGGGACCATGCGAAGCATGGTGGAGGGGTTCTTTCAGACTCCGTAGAACCCCTCCACCGCGCTTCGCGCGGTCCCCCTCCCCGACAAATGTCGGGGAGGAATTAAGTCGCGTGCCCACGCTCCCCCAGCCAGGCCTCGATCGCCTCCGCGATCCGCTGCGACGCGCGTCCGTCGCCGAAGGGAAAGGCCGGCCGCGCCATCCGGGCGTATCTCTCCGGATCGGCCAGCAGCCCGGCGACGGCGTCGAAGATCCGGTCCGGGTCGGTCCCCACCAGCTCGAGATTTCCGGTGATCAGCGCTTCCGGCCGCTCGGTGACGTCGCGAAGGACCAAGACCGGCCTTCCGAGGGCCGGAGCCTCCTCCTGGAGCCCGCCGCTGTCGGTCAGGATGAGCCAGCTGCGATCCATCAGCCGGACCATCGCCTCATATCCCTGAGGCTCGAGCAGCTCGACATGCTCCGCCCCGGCGAGCGCCGCTTCGAACGGCCCGCGCGCCAGCGGGTTGAGGTGGAGCGGCGCCGCGATCCGGACCGGGAGCTCGGCCGTCATTCGCCTGAGCGCACCGCAGACGGCCCGGGCCGGCTCGCCCTGATTCTCGCGCCGGTGGCACGTCACGAGAATCGGCCGTCGGCGGCCGTCGCCGCAGCCGCTCGGCGCACCGGCGATCCCCGCCTGGACTTCGAGGAGGGCGTCGATCCCGGTATTGCCGGTCACGAAAACCCGTCCCTTGACCCGCGGCTCGAGCCGGAGATTCCTGGCGGAATCCTCGGTAGGCGCGAACAGCAGCTCCGCCAGTGCGTCGATGGCGACCCGGTGGCTTTCCTCCGGCCAGGGCCGGTCGAGATCGAACGAGCGAAGCCCCGATTCGACATGGGCGATGGGAATCCCGCAGTCGAGCGCCGCGAGTGCCCCGGCCGCGGCGCTGGTCGTGTCGCCGTGGACGAGGACGAGGTCGGCCGGCCGCCGCCTGAAGCGTGCGCAAAGCAGTGCCCGAAGCGCCGTCCGGACTCTTGCGACGTCGCGGTCGCGGGGGCTGAAGCCGAGTTGCCGCAGGTTGCCCGCGGGCAAGTCGAAATGACCTTCGAGGCCGCCATGCTGGCCGGTCAGCAAGACCTCGTGCTCGACTCCCCTCAGCCGGGCCAGGGCCCGGGCGACCGGCGCCATCTTGATCGCCTCGGGACGGGTGCCGACGATCGACACGAGGAAGGGGACGGTCATTCCGCGAAATTAGCGGGCCCGAAACCCTATCCAAAAAGCCCATCGACTGGCGCAGGAAGACGCTCGCCTCTCGTGGGCCGAGCGCCGGTCCTGCGGCCCGACGGGCCACGAATGTTCTCACAATCTCAAAGAGCCAGGGCAGTCCGCGACTCGCCCACGACCCTTCTAATAGGGAAAATCCTACATTGCAAGAACAAAACGGAAATTTCTTATTTGCAGTCCTTCTTCGTCATTCCGGCGAAGCCGGAAGCCATGAACGACATTGTGGAAAGCTTCGACCAACCGTGTCCATGGATGCCGGATCTAGTCCGGCATGACGAGGAGGAACTGCAAGCGCCGGCTCACCCCGCAAGCGACGAATTGTCGATGACGAAGCGATACTTGACGTCGCTCCTCTGCATCCGGTCGTAGGCCCGATCGATCTGCTGCATCGGGATCGTTTCGATCTCCGAGACGATTCCGTGCTCCGCGCAGAAATCGAGCATTTCCTGGGTCTCCGCGATCCCGCCGATCAGCGATCCGGCGATCGACTTGCGCCCGAAGATCAGGGTGCCGACCGTGGGGGAGGGGTGGGGATGCTCGGGCACGCCTACCAGGCACAAGGTGCCGTCGCGCTTGAGCAAGGCGGTGAAGGCGTCGAGGTCGTGGCTCGCCGCGACCGTGTTCAGGATGAAGTCGAAGCTTCCTGCGTGTCCGGCCATTTCGTCGGCATTGCGCGAGACGATCGCCTCGTCGGCGCCGAGGTCGAGCGCGTCCTGCCGCTTACCCTCCGAAGTGGTGAAGGCGACGGTATGGGCGCCGAGCGCGTGGGCCAGCTTGATTCCCATATGGCCGAGCCCGCCGATCCCGACGATCCCCACCTTCTTGCCCGGCCCCGCCTTCCAGTGCCGAAGTGGCGACCAGGTGGTGATCCCGGCGCACAGCAGCGGCGCAACCGCGGCCAGTTGCTCTTCGGAGTGGCGGATCTTGAGCACGAACTTCTCGTCGACGACGATGCTCTGCGAATAGCCGCCCAGGGTGTGGCCCGGAGGGTCCCGGGTCGCGCCGTTATAGGTCCCGGTGAAGCCGTTCTCGCAAAATTGCTCCAGCCCCTCGACGCAGGAAGCGCAATTCTGGCAGCTGTCGACCAGGCAGCCCACTCCGACCGTGTCGCCGGCCTGGAAGGCTGAAACCTCGGAGCCGACGGCGCTGACGTGGCCGACGATCTCGTGCCCCGGAACGCAGGGATAGAGCGTCCCGCCCCACTCCGAGCGGACGGTATGGAGGTCCGAATGGCACACTCCGCAATAAGCGATCTCGATCTGGACGTCGCGAGGGCCAGGCGTCCGGCGCTCGATGGCGATCGGCTCGAGCGGCTTGTCGGCGGCGTAGGCGCCATAGGCTTGGGTGGTCATTCGGAGGTCCTTCGGGAGGTGGGCTGTGTCCGGCATATAGGGTCCCTCCAGGCCGCGGATTAGGGCTTAAGGCCAGTGCAGTGATGAGAATGATTCATCTGCAACCCCCGTCATCCCGGCGAAAGCCGGGACCTCAGGTCGGAAAGGCACAGCGGGTCTCCCCCAGGTCGCGGCTTTCGCCGGGATGACGGAAGACTGTATACTGTCCCTGATTTTCCGGGAAGACGAATGACCAAGCTCAAGCCCGTCTACCCGCTCTACCTCGCCAACGAGGCCAGGCAGCCCAACGCCGACCTCGCCGTAACCGACAAATATAGCGCGAAGGTCGTCGAGGCCGCGCTCGGCGAGGCGAACGACAGCCGGTTCGGCCTCCAGGCCGGGCTCTTCACCCGCGACCTGTTCAAGGCGCTCGACGCGTGGGACCGGCTCGAAGTCGGCGGCGTGGTGATCAACGACGTGCCTTCCTACCGGGTGGACAACATGCCCTACGGCGGAGTGAAGGACAGCGGCCTGGGCCGCGAAGGAGTCCGCTTCGCGATGGAGGACATGACCGAGATAAGGAATTTGGTTATCCGCCGCGGAGCCGGCGCCGCGCTGAGGGACGTAGGATCGTGACGAGCCCGTCGCCGAGGCGACGACGATGTTGCCGCGTGCCATGACAGGGGAGATGGGATCATGATCGCAGCATTTCTGGCCGCCATGGTCGCAGCACCGGCGGCGACCGCCCCGGCCCCCCGAGTGGGAGCCTTCAAGATGCAGCTCTACTACGAAAATTCCGGCCGGCTCTCGAAGGACATCTCACCGCCCGTCGATTTCAGCGGGTGGAACACGATCATCGGCGAAGGATCGGCCGAAGAGGCGGCCAATGACCTGCTGGTGACGGTCGAGGTGAAGGGGCCGCCGGGCGAGCTTATCGAGCAGCCGCTGACTCTGGTGGCGCGCGCCAAAGGCAAGGTCCTCGCGCAACGAAAGTTCGAGACCCTGCTCACCACGGTCGAGGGCCGCACGTGGAAGGCGCTCTGGCTGAGCGACGTCGGCTGCGCCGGCCGGATCGAGGTCACCGCCACGATCGGGAAATCCTCGCGCAAATCGGCGATCAGCCTCGATTGCGGCGAGTGAGGGGACGCCCCGGGGCGACGGGCAACGGCTAGGCCGCCGCGCTCCGGAAGGACGAAGGCCTGCGCACCAGCTTCTTGAGCTTCGCCACCCACGACGTTCGGCCGCCGGGGCGCAGGACGAACGAGTCCTCTTCGCCGCCCTCTTGCTCCCCGTAGATCTCCAGCGGTTCGGGCAGGCGCTGGCGAAGGACGAGCTTGCGCCGGCCCTTCAATATGTCCTCCGCTTCGGTGAGGGCGCGTACCAGATCCTCCTCCCGATAGGGTTTTTGAAGGCAGCCGATGGCGAGGTCGCGAACGGCGAAGCCCGGGGCCCTCGCGGTCGTGAACAGGCAGGCGATCCCCGAGTCGTGGAGCCGCGCGGCAACCGCATAGCCGCTGCTTCCATTGGCCAGCTGGAGGTCGACCAAAGCGAGGTCGGGGCGCTGGGTCTCGACCGCGGCCGTCGCGCTTGCCAGGTCGTTGGCGAGGGCTGTGACCCTGAATCGGGGATTGAGCTCGACCAGGCTCTTCACCGTCTCCGCCAGCAAGGGATCGTCCTCGACGATCAATATGTTGAGCACCGTCACTCCCCCACCGGAAACCAGGCCCGAAGCTGACTTATCCACAGCGCCGGGGCCATGGCTTCCATCGCGATTTGCGCCGAACGATTCCTTTCCCGCGCCGAAACGAGTCTGCGCCGCCGGGATGGCGAGCATTTGCGCAAGGCTCGCCAAGTTGCCGCGGGTTCATCCTTGCCTCTATAGAGCGCCGAACTCTCCCTTCGCGAACCTGGAGTCCGATCTTGAAATCCATTCTTCTCGGCGGCGCCGCCGCTCTGGCCCTCGCGGGCTGCGCAACCACAAGCAGGACTTCCGATATGCAAGCCGCCGCCGAGCCCGCCGCCGCCGAGGCTCCGGCCGCAGAGCCCGCGGTCGCCGTCCCCGACAACATCCTGCTCGCCGACTGGACCGGCCCCTATGACGGGGTTCCGCCCTGGGACAAGGTCACGCCCGAGCTCTTCCCGGAAGCGATCCAGTTCGCCATCGACGAGCAGCGCCGCGAGGTTCTCGCCATCGCCGACAGCACGGACTCTCCGACCTTCGCCAACACCGTCGAAGCGCTCGAGAAGAGCGGCCAGCGGCTCGACCGGGTCCTCTCGCTGTTCGGAGTGATGACCGACAACATGACCACGCCCGCCTATCAGGCGCTCGAAAAGGAATGGTCGCCCAAGCTCTCGGCCGCAAGCGACGAGATCACTCTCAATCCGAAGCTCTTCCAGCGCGTCAAGACGGTCTACGAGAGGCGCGAGGCCGCCAATCTCGATGCCAAGCAGCAGCGGCTTGTCACCCGGCTCTACGACAGCTTCGTCCGCCGAGGCGCCAACCTCAACCCCGAGCAGAAGGCTCAGCTCACCGCCTACAATTCGCAGCTCGCCGGCAAGTTCGCGAATTTCGGCGAAAAGGTCCTCGCGGACGAGAGCACCCACATCGCGGCCACAGAAGCGGAGCTCAAGGGCGTACCCGCCGACGTCAAGGCCGCGGCGGCTTCGGCGGCCCAGGAGCGCAAGCTCGCGGCCGGAAGCTACGCGATCGTCAACACCCGCTCGGCGGTCGATCCGATCCTGACCTATGCCGACAACCGCGCGCTCCGCGAAAAGGTGTGGCGGGCCTTCGTCAACCGCGGCGACAATGGCGGGGCAAACGACACCAACCAGACCATCGCCGAGATCGTCAAGCTGCGCGCCGACCGTGCGAAGCTGCTCGGCTTCTCGAGCCACGCCGAGTTCCGGATGCAGGACACGATGGCCAAGTCGCCCGCCAAGGCGCTCGACCTGATGAACCGGGTTTGGCCCGCAGCGGTCGCCCGGGTGAAGGAAGAGGTCGCCGACATGCAGGCGCTTGCCCGCAAGACCGACCGCAAGCTCACCATCGAGCCGTGGGACTATCGCTACTATCAGGAGAAGGTGCGCGCTCAGCGCTACAACCTCACCCAGGAGGAGGTGAAACCCTATTTCGAGCTGAACAACATCATCGAGGCGTCCTATTGGGCGGCGGGCGAGCTGTACGGCCTCGACTTCAAGGAGATCACCGGTACCGTCCCCGCCTGGAACCCGGACATAAGGGTCTACAGCGTCACCGAGCGTGGGACCGGCAAGCAGATCGGAGTCTTCTACCGCGACGATTACGCCCGAACCGGGAAGCGCTCGGGCGCCTGGGCGACCACCTATCGGAGCCGTGCCGGCCTGCTCGGCGACGACATCGTGCTCGGCTCCAACAACAACAATTTCGTCAAGCCGGCGCCCGGTCAGCCGGTGCTGATCAGCCTCGACGACGCCGAGACCCTGTTCCACGAGTTCGGCCACGCCATTCATTACTTCCTCTCGGACGTCTATTATCCGAGCTTCGGCGGAACGCCTCGGGACTTCGTCGAATATCCGAGCCAAGTGAACGAGAATTGGCTTCTGACGCAGCCGGTGCTCAGCCGTTTCGCCAAGCACTACAAGACGGGGCAGCCGATGCCGGCGTCGCTGATCGCGAAGATCGAGAAGGCCTCGACCTTCAACCAGGGCTTCGCGACGGCGGAATATCTCTCGTCCGCGATCGTCGACATGATGCTTCACATGGATCCGAACGGGGTGGTCGATCCCAACGCGTTCGAGGCCCAGGCGCTGGCCAAGATCGGGATGCCGAAGGAACTGGTGATGCGGCACCGCCTGCCTCAGTTCAACCACCTCTTCTCGTCCGACGCCTATTCGGCCGGCTATTATTCCTACCTCTGGTCGGAGACGATGGACGCGGACACCTGGGCTGCGTTCGAGGAAGCCGGCAATCCGTTCGACAAGGCGACCGCCGACCGCTTCCGCCGAACCCTTCTGTCGACCGGTAACGAGACCGACCGCGCCGAAGCCTACCGCGCCTTCCGCGGCCGGGACCCGGACGTGAAGGCCCTGATGCGCAAGCGGGGTTTCCCGACGGGGTAGGGGCGACGCGTCATCCCGGCGAAAGCCGGGACCTCGGGACAAGAAGTCTCGTTGGGTCTCCCCGAGATCCCGGCTTCCGCCGGGATGACGGGAAGTCCTAGGCCCCCGCCCGGACCGCCTGCTCCCAGGCGCGCTCGGCGAGGGGCTCGAGGCTCGCGGCCATCTGGCCGGCATGGGCGGAAGAGGCGTTCCCGCGGACCAGCCGGCCCTTGATTCCATGGACGATGGCGGCGAGCCGGAACATGTTGAACGCCATGTAGAAGTCGATGTCGGGGATGCCGGCTCGGCCGGTGCGCCGGCAATAGGCAGCGACATAGTCGGCTTCGGAAGGGATGTTCAGCGCCTCGAGATCGAGCCCGGCAAGGCCGGTCGAGACTCCGGCCGGCATCCGCCAGACCATCAGGTGATAGGTGAAATCGGCGAGAGGGTGACCCAATGTCGAAAGCTCCCAGTCGAGCACCGCCAGCACCCTCGGCTCGGTCGGATGGAAGATCATGTTGTCGCAGCGGAAGTCGCCGTGGAGGATCCGCGGATCCTGGTCCTCATGGGGGATGTTGAGTGGAAGCCACTCGACCAGGCGGTCCATGGCGGCGACCCGGCCCGCCTCGGCATCGCCCAGATACTGCTTCGACCAGCGTCCGATCTGCCGCTCGAAATAATTGCCGGGCTTGCCATAGTCCCCGAGATCCGCCGCGAGCGGATCGATCAGGTGTAGCTGGGCCATCGCCGAATTCATGGCTTCGAAATAAGCGGGCCGCTCCTCGAGCGGCACCTCGGGGAAGTCGGCTTCCCAGAAAATCCGGCCCTCGACCATCTCCATCACGTAGAAGGGCGTCCCGATCACCGTCTCGTCCAGGCAAAGGCCGTAGGTGCGTGCGACCGGGAAGCCCTGTCCGCCAAGAGCCGAGATGACCCGATACTCCCGGTCGACAGCATGCGCTCCGGGGAGGAGCTTGCCCGGAGGTTTGCGGCGCAGGACGTAGGAGCGGCCGGGAGTGATCAGCTTGTAGGTGGGATTGGACTGGCCGCCCTTGAACTGCTCGACCCGGAGCGGCCCCTCATAGCCTTCGACCTCCCGCTCGAGCCACGCTTCGAGCCTCGCCGAATCGAAGCGGTGGGCTTCGCGAACCTCGATCGTGCCTTTGTTCTGAGTGCTTCGGTCCATGGTTTTTCCGAAACTCCTTCCCGGCGAACGAATTGATCTTCGAGCCGCGATCCTGCACTAGGCCGCAGCCGGTACGCGCGCCGGCCTTGAGGCACCATGTAGCAATGGCCGCGAACGGCTCAAGGGAGCAACTCTTTGCGCAGGTGAGCTCAACCTGCACTGGGCTGATCTATCGCATCGCCCTTTCCTACGAGGCAGACCCCTCGCTTCGCAACGAGCTCGTCCAGGACATCCTGCTCGCGATATGGGTGGCGCTCGCCAATTTTCGCGGCGAAGCCTCGGTGAAGACCTTCGCCGCCTCGATCGCCCAGAAACGATGCATCTCCCACGTCTCCAAAAGGGCGCGCGAGCCGCGGCAGGTCGAGCTGTCCCCTGAGATCGCGTCTGGGGCGGAGCTTCCCGACGAGCATGTGCTTCGCAACGATCAGAAGCGGCGGCTGGTCGAATCGATCCAGCAACTGCCGATCCCGCAGCGCGAGGCGATCGTGCTTTGCCTCGAAGGGTTCAGCTACGGTGAGATGGCGACGATTCTCGGAATATCGGCGAACGCGGTGATGCTGCGCTGCCAGCGGGCAAAGGCTACTCTGAAATCCTTAATGGAGCGGCGCTCATGACCAGCCCCGATCTCGACGAACTCGCCGCGCTCTGGCAGAGCGATCCGGATCCGGCCGAGCAGGAGCGGATGGAGCTGCTCGCCTCCAGGGCCCGCCGCCGGGGCCGGCTCCTCGCCTATGCGGATGTCGTGCTGGCGCTGTTCATCGTCGGCGGCACGATCTTCGGCGCCTTCATTGTCCAGGGGCCCGTCACCATGGTCGCCGCCCTGCTCCTCGTCGTCGGGACGATATGGCTCACCTTCAAGCTCAGGGCCGCTCGACAGATGTCGCGCACTCTCGACACGCGGGACAGGGAAAGTTTCATCGAAAGCAGCGTGCGCAACGTGCGAGCCGATTTGCGGCGTTATGCGCTCGGACTGATATTCCTTCCCGTCCTCGTGCCCATCGTCATCGTGTGGAAGGTGAGCCTGCGCCAAGGCGGGCGGATTCCCAATCCGGCCGAGGCGATGTTCGACTGGGCCCAGTCTACGCGCGGGATCGTCACGATGTGCCTCATGGCCGCCGCGGCGATCGTCGTCCTCCGGTCGAGACGGAAGCTGAAGCGGGAGCTTCGCCAGCTCGAGCAACTGCGCACCGCGTATCGCGAAGAGGGAACGAGGGAGGAGGACCCCGGTCCATCCACCGACTGATCCACCGTTTATCCAGTCCTTTTCCCCGAGAATATCCCCAACTTCGCGCGGGCTCTCCGACTGAAGACGCGCCCATCCGGGACTGATGCGCTGGGTGGGGCAAAGGGTTGCTCGTCCGGCTGCGGCCGGCCGGACGGATGAGCCGCACCTCCGCCTACGACGGACGGCTCGAACGAGGACAAGGGAATGAGAAAGATCGACATCAATATGCTTCCGGAGCTCACGACGCGCGTGGGGATCCATGGTTCGGTGAGACAGAAGGAGGTGGGCGGCGGCGCCTGCATGGTCATCATCATCGCGGCGGTCAGCGGCTGATGGAGGCCAGGGGAGGAGAGGCCGGGCCGCGGCCTCTCCCGCCGGCTGCAAGGGCGGGAGAAGGGCGATGATTCCGGGTAGGGGGCTGGTGGAATGGTTTGCCGACGGCGCCGCTCAATCCCGCACGGTCGCCCGAAGAGAGGAATGCCGGCTCGAGCTGGGCAAGCTCGAGTCGCTCGCACGATTGAGCTTGGAACTCGACCGAATCGACGGCGAGGACCCGAAAGCCATATTGGGGTGCGGGCGCCGATTCCTCGATCGGCCGAACGCCGTTCGGACCTGCATCGATCTTCTGATTTCATTTGCACGGGGCGACCGCTTCTTCCGGCCGCCGATGCTCGGCCTCTCGGGAGAGGTCCACACCGGGCTGCTGCTGCTGGACCATCCACGGCTCGCTATGCTTGCCGCCGTTGCGAGCGCCGATGCGCTGGCGGCCAAGCGGACCTCCCGCAAGGGGCCCGCTTCGATCGCCTTTCCGGGAACGAGGTCGGTGTACAAGTTCGTCAAGGCCGGCGGCGCGACCTTCTCGTTCTGGGAAACGTCCGGTTTCGCCTGGGAAGGCCGCGGCCGCTGCCGACTGGTCGACAGGCGGCGGATCCGTGACGGAGAGACGCTCGAGCTGGACGGCCGCTATCGAAGCTTCGTCGTGGATCATGCGAAGGGCGATCTGGTCTATTTCCACACGAGGACTCCGGCCGGCGCGGCGCCGCTCGCAGCGGAATATGACAGCACGACCCTGGAATTCATCGGGGGCAGCAGCACGGACGAGGTGAGCTCCCGCACCCAGATGATGCTGTCGCTGTTGCGGCTGATGGATCGGAGGGATGCGATCCCCCTTTTCCGGGAAGTTCTGGGCGACTCTCATTTCTACGCCCGGTGGCACGCCATGCGCGAGTTCCTGGCACTCGACGCGGGACTGGCGCTGCCGCATCTGCGCGAGATGGCCGAAGCCGATCCGCATCCCGAAGTGCGGGCAGCCGCGGCACAGACGCTGGAGGCGTTCTTCGCCGACGAGGCCCCCGAGTTCGGAGGCGAAGTGCAATGCCTCGCCTGATCCGGGCGGATACCGACGAATCGATCGAGCTCGGGGATCTGATCGAGATGCTCGAGACCGGATCTTTCGACCCCGACGACGAGTCGGCGCTGGTCGAGTGGGGACCCGCCCTCAAGAAGCTCGCCAACAACCGCACTTTCCTCGGGGACCTGGTCTTGCGCGAGCTCAAGGGGCAATGCGCGGGGCAGGTCGCGGCGAACCAGTATAGCGCTCAGGTGATCCTGCTCCACGGAAGGTCCAAACGATTCCTTCTCCGCGCCAATTTTTGGCCGGCGCTGAGCGACAGCGTGGTGGTGAACAGCGGCACCGACCCTTTCTTCTACGATTTTCCACACGACCATAACTTCTCGTTCCTCACGGTCGGCTATCTCGGTCCCGGCTATTGGAGCGATTACTACGAATATGATTACAGCCGGGTCCTGGGCCTTCCGGGAGAGAAGGTGGAACTGCGCTTCATCGAACGTTCGCAGCTTTCGGAGGGCAAGGTGCTGCTCTACCGCAAGCATGTCGACGTTCATCGCCAGCTGCCGCCGGAATCGATGTCCGTGTCATTGAACATCCTGGCGATCTCGGCGGCAAGCGAGCTTCACGATCAATATCGGTTCGACCTGGACAGGTCCGAGATCGTGAACAGGGTGAACCGCTCCGCCCTCGAGCCGCTGCTTCGGCTGTCCGCCCACCTCGGCGGCGACAACGGCCGAGACCTCATCGAGGATTTCGCGGCGAGACATCCAAGCGACCGGATCCGCTTCGCCGCGCTTCAGGCGAAGGCGTCGCTGCAACCCGGCCTCGACGCTCGGATGGCCGTTTACGACGAGGCAGGCCGCGCTGGGGGGCTGGTGGGCGGCCTCGCGATGCGCGAGGCGGTGATGATCGAAACCCACCGGGCATGGCTGGAAAATGTCCGGACGGTCGCCGATTAGCCGACCGTCTTTTCCTTGAGCTTCAGCCGGTAGGCGTGGAGGAGCGGCTCGGTATAGCCGGAGGGTTGGGTCTCGCCGCGAAGGATCAGTGCGCGGGCCGCCTGGAAGGCGGTGCTGGCTCCCGTGTCCGGCGCCATTGGGCGGTAGAGGGGATCGGCCTGGTTCTGGCGATCGACCACGGCCGCCATCCGCTGAAGGGCCGTCTCCACTTCCTCGTGGCCGACCACTCCGTGAATCAGCCAATTGGCGACGTGCTGGCTCGATATCCGGCAGGTGGCGCGATCCTCCATCAGTCCGACGTCGTGGATGTCGGGGACCTTCGAGCAGCCGACGCCTTGGTCGATCCAGCGGACGACATAACCCAATATGCCCTGGACGTTGTTCTCGAGCTCCTCGCGGATCGCTTCCGCGGTCCAGCTTCGCTCGGCCGCCACGGGGACGGCCAGAAGGCCGCGGAGGGGCGCGGCCGGCCGGCCGCGCAATTCGCGCTGGCGCTGCGCGACGTCGACCCGGTGATAGTGGATCGCGTGGAGGGTCGCGGCGGTGGGGGAGGGGACCCAGGCCGTGCTCGCCCCCGACCTCGGATGGGCGATCTTCTGGTCGAGCATTCCGGCCATCAGGTCCGGCATCGCCCACATCCCCTTGCCGATCTGGGCCCGGCCGGCGAAGCCGCAGGCGAGGCCGACGTCGACATTATTGTCTTCGTAGGTGCAAAGCCATTGGGAGCTCTTCATCTCCGCCTTGCGGATGACGGGGCCCAGCTTCATCGCGGTATGGATCTCGTCGCCGGTGCGGTCGAGGAAGCCGGTGTTGATGAACACCACCCGGTCCTTCACCTCGCGGATAACGGCGGCGAGATTGACGCTCGTCCGGCGCTCCTCGTCCATCACCCCGATCTTGATCGAGTGGCGGGGGAGCCCGAGCAGATCCTCGGTCCGGTCGAACAGGCGCCCGGCGAAGGCCGCTTCCTCGGGCCCGTGCATCTTGGGCTTGACGATATAGACCGAGCCGGCCGGGCTGTTGGCTCGACTGCCCTTCAGGTCGTGAAGCGCTGCAAGCGAGGTGATCACCGCGTCGGCCAGCCCCTCCTGGACGTCCTCGCCGTCGATCCGCATCATCGGATTGGCCATGAGGTGGCCGACGTTGCGGACGAACATCAGCGCCCGGCCCCTGAGCGCCAGGCCGCCTCGCGGACCGCTATAGACTCGATCGGGGGCCAGCCTGCGTTGGAGGCTTCGCCCGGATTTCTCGAGACTTGCGCTCAGCGTCCCCTGCATCAGCCCGAGCCAATTGCGGTAGACCTGGACCTTTTCCTCGGCGTCCACGGCCGCGACGCTGTCCTCGCAATCCATGATCGCGGTGATCGCGCTCTCGAGGACGATATCGGCCACGTGGGCCTTGTCGGTCCGACCGATCGGATGATGTGGGTCGACGACGATCTCCACATGGAGATCGTGATGGCGCAGAAGAAAGCAGCCTTCCCGCCAGCCCGCCAGCAGTGACGGATCGACGAGGTCCCCCCGGTCGGTGACCAGCCGCTCATCCTCGACCGCGTAGCGCGTGACCTCGGAATGGCTCCCGCCGGTCAGCGGAGCGATCTCGTCGAGGAACGCGCGGCCCCAGGCGACGACCCGTGCGCCTCGTTCTTCGTCGTAGCCGCCGCCGCTCGGGCGGTCGCCCAGCGCGTCGGTCCCGTAGAGGGCGTCGTAAAGGCTTCCCCAGCGGGCGTTGGCGGCGTTGAGGGCGTAGCGGGCATTGCTGACGGGGACGACGAGCTGCGGCCCGGCGATGCGGGAGATTTCGGGATCGACATTTTCGGTGCCGATGGTGAAGGGCGCGGGCGGGTCGACGATATAGCCGATGTCGCGAAGGAACTCCTCTTCCTCGGCCGGATCGGCAGGCCGGCCGCCGAGGGCGGCGTTGCGCTCGTCGATCCGGGCCTGAAGGTCCTCGCGCCGGCGCAGCAGGCGCCTGTTCTCGGGCGTGAGCTCACGAAGCAGCGATGAAAAGCCGAACCAGAAGGCGGCGGGTTCCAGGCCCGTGCCGGGGAGCGCCTCGTCCTGGATGAAGGCCCTCAGCCGGGGATCCACCTCGATTCCTGAGATCAGCTCGAATCCGGCCAAGGCGCGCTCCCTTTTCCTCGTGGCGAGGTCGGCCTAGCCTCTGTATGGGCGTTTATCCATGCGCTTCATGATCCTGCTCGCCCTGCTGCTTGCGGCGCCCACCTCGGCGCGAAGCGAGGATGGCGCGATCCTCCTTCGCCCCGCCCGGGTCTTCGACGGAGTCGATCCAAGGCCGCATGAGGGCTGGTCGGTGCTGGTCCGAGGAGAGCGGATCGAGGCGGTAGGCCCTTCCCTCCAAGCTCCCGCGGGAGCGAGGGTCGTCGAGCTGCCGGGGACGACCCTTATTCCGGGCCTGATCGAAGGCCATTCGCACCTCTTTCTCCATCCCTATGACGAGACGAGCTGGGACGATCAGGTTCTGAAGGAGCCGCAGTCGCTTCGGACGGCCCGCGCCGTCAACCATGCCAGAGACACTCTCATGGCCGGCTTCACGACGGTCCGAGACCTCGGCACCGAGGGCGCCGGCTATGCCGATGTCGGGCTGAAGCAGGCGATCGAGCAGGGGATCGTGCCGGGCCCCAGGATGCTGGTCGCGACCCGGGCGATCGTCGCCACCGGCGCCTACGGGCCCAAAAACGCCGAACCCGATTTCGAGGCTCGAGGCGCCGAGGAAGCGGACGGGCAGGCGCTGGTCGTCGCGGTCCGGCGCCAGATCGGGGCCGGCGCCGATTGGGTGAAGATCTACGGCGATTATCGGTGGCGTCCGGGCGAGCCGAGTCGCCCGACCTTCACGCTCGATGAGATGCGGACGGCCGTCGATGCCGCGCATTCGGCCGGCCGCAAGGTCTCGGTCCACGCGGGAACGGCGGAAGGGATGCGGCGTGCGATCCTGGCCGGCGCCGACACGATCGAGCACGGCGATTCCGGAACGCCCGAAATCTTCCGGCTGATGAAGTCGAAAGGCGTCGCACTGTGCCCGACCCTCTCAGCCACCGACGCCATCTCGCGCTATCGCGGATGGAACGGCGCCGCGCCGGAGCCCGCAGCGGTGACCGAAAAGCGAAAAGCCTTTTCGGCCGCTCTGCGGGCCGGGGTCGCGATCTGCATGGGCGGGGACGTCGGCGTTTATGCCCATGGCGACAACCGCCGGGAAATGACCTTGATGGCGGACTGGGGAATGACTCCGGCGGCCGTTCTGGTCGCCGCGACCTCGGGCAATGCGCGCCTCTTCGGGATCGACGACCGGGTCGGAGCGGTGAAGGCCGGCCTGCTCGCCGACCTCGTCGCGGTGGAGGGCGACCCCACTCGCGACGTGGCGGCACTGGGCCGGGTCAGGCTGGTGATGAAGGGGGGCGTGATCGTCCGCTAGAGCGTTATCGTCTGTGCTGACCCGTCATTGGAGCGAAGCGACGCGGCAATCCAGCGGGTCTCGGAAGTTTTCTGGATTGCTTCGCTGCGCTCGCAATGACGGCTAAATCAACTGAAGCGATCACTCGCTAGCCCGAATAAGGCTGGTCGCTCGCATGGTCGTGGAGGCGCCGGGCCTGCTCGTCGAACCGCTCGAACCCCCAAAGGCGGGCCGCCCGGAAGACCGGGACGGCGCGGACCACCTTGAGGCAGGCGGCGAGATGCTCGGCGGTCCGGCCGATGGTCCTCAGGTAGCCGCCGCGATAGGTGTTCGAAATCAGGGTCTCGACCGCTTCGACTCCGGTCAGCCGCTCGATCGCCGCGTCGCCGCCCTCGTCCGCCTTGCGAAGCAGATAGATGGCCGCAAGCGGCATCGGCTCGAGCTTCGAATCGTTCGCCGTCGGAACGTCATATTTGTCCATGTCGTCGAACGAGCGGTCGTAGGCGCCGGCGTCGCGCCCGCTCGCCTCGAGCGCTTCGCGCCACAGCCGGAGGCGCGGGATCCCGGGATAGGCAAAGGCCCGGCCCGCTTCGTCGAATCCGATGACGCAGACGTCGTCGGCGAGGATCGGATAGCCGCGGTCGTGGAACCAGGCCGCGATGGTCGATTTGCCGGCGCCCGAATGACCTGAAAAGGCGACTGCCCGGCCCCCGATGTCGATGGCGTTGGCGTGGAGGGGAAGAAGTCCGCGCTGGTGGAGCAGGGCGCCGATCGCCGAGCCCAGCAGAAACAGGCGCAGGTTGCGCTCCGACGCGTCCTCGGCCGGCTCGACGACGATCTCCCGCCCCGCCCGGATGAGGTAGCGCCCGACCTTGGGGACGGCGAGCAAGGTGCCGTCGGCGGTCGCCGAATAGCCCGGAGGGTGGTCTCCCGGCGGGACCTCGCCGAAGACCACCTCGACGTCCGCCTCGCCGCCCTCGGCCGCGGGAGCGAGGCCGGCCAGGCCGATCTGGGAGCGCAGGTTGAGGCCGAACAATCGGTAGATGCCGGCGTCGAGCGCGCCTTCGGGCGCTAGCATTCGCCGGCCCGATCGATCCGATCTGTTGGAAGTCCTTCAGTCACGGCGTGGTCCATAGGAGGATCGGCCGCCGGCTGCCAAGATGAAGTGCCCGGCCGTCAGCCCCTTGAGGAGCCCGATCCGATAGGTCCCGGCGATCCTCGGATCGTCCCATCCCGAATCGGGCCAGTCGCGAATCAGGGCGCGAAGCCGTTCGACGTCGATCAGCCGGGACGCCGTCTCGTCGCGGGCCATCGCCTCGACCAGCCGGGCGGCTCCCGCCGAGTCGCGGCTGAGTCCGTCGTGCCAGTCGGCCGATTGATAGCCTTTCCGTTTCTCGGCAAGGACCGCCGGAGCGACCCGGTCGGCCAGCGCTGCCCCGGCCAGGGGACGGCGCACTCCGTCCTTCATCAGCATGTCGAGCGGCAAGGAGAGGCAGAAGTCGATCAGCCGCGGATCCGCGGTCGGATCGCGCTTGTCGATCCCCCAGCCGCCCAGGATCCCCTTGCGGTGCTCGCCCCAGTCCATCTCCATGAGCGCGGACCTGGCCTGTTCGAAATAGCTGGAACGGCGGCTCGCGCGGCCGCTCAGCTCCGCCTCCCGCTCGTTCGCGACCCTGTCTCGAAGTCCGGGGTGTACGGGGTCCGTGGCGGCGGAGTCGAGCCCGGAGGAGAAGCGCTCCAACCGGCTCCACAGCGCCTCCGGTATCCAGGGGCCGAAGGAGCTTGCGGCGACTCCGCGAAGCCGCGCGCGGCCGTCCCGAAGCATTCCACCCGCTTCGCGGGACCAGGCGAGCAGGCGTCCCTCGCGAACGAAATCGGCGAGCAGGGTGTTGGGCCCGGCGCTGATCGTCCAGTTGCCAATTTCCCCGCTCAGCAGGACCCGGGCCCCGGCCGCGCTCGCGGCGGCGCGGATTTCCGACAGCCAGACATGGTTGCACAGGTTGAACACCGGTCGCTCGAACAGGGCGGCATATCGGTCGAGGCCGGCAAGCGGGGAGCGGCCGGAGCTCGCAATCTTCACATGGTCGATATTGGGATGCGCCTGCGCGGTGGCGGCGGCCAGGCCGCCCTCGTCGCCCAGGCGATGAGACGGCACCGCCGGACCCGCGCCCCCCCGAGGGACGTGGGTGAAGGCGAGCACCCGCCTGCCCGCGGGGGCGAGGAGCCGGGCCGCCGTCGCGGTCACGGCGCTGCTGTCCCACCCCGCGCTCAAATGCGCCGCGACGATATCGCCGCGGCCGCGCAGCCGCCTCGCCACCGCCGAATCGAGCTCGGCTCGGAAGGCCTCGACATAGTCGTCGAAGCGCTTGAGCCGGAGCTCGCTCCGCTCCGGGCTCCAATAGCGCCGCCGGACGGCCCGCTCCGGAGTCAGGGTGACGACATGTCCCGGCTCGACTCGCTCGATATCCTCGAAGAAGCTTTCGGGGCCCGTTCGCGACAGGCCGGCGAGATAGCGGATCAGGTTCGATTCGTCAGGCCGCCTCTCGATCGATGCGAGGGCGTGAAGGCCGCAGGGCATCGAGGAGAAGGCGGCGAAGCCCTTGCCGCGGTGCCAGAAGAGCGGCCGCTGGCCCAGGGGGTCGCGAGCGAGGACGAGGCGCCGCTCGTGCGAGTCGTAGAAGGCGAAGGCGAAGTCGCCGAGAAGCCGGCCGAGGGCCGCTTCCCCCCAGCGTTCCAGCGCCCTGAGCAGAAGCGACGAATCGGCCAGGTGCGAAATCTCGGCCGGGCCAAGCCCGAGCGCCGCGGCGATCTCGGGCCGGTTGTCGAGGCGCACATCCGCGACGAGCGCGAATCGGCCGTTCCCGCCGATCAGCGGCTGAGACTCGTTTTCGTCTTCGGCGAGGACGGGGTGGAGCCGGAGCGCGAGTGCGAGGTCTGCAAGCCGGCCGGCCGATTCGACCGTGCCGTAGAGC
Source organism: Allosphingosinicella sp. (assembly GCA_036388065.1). GTDB lineage: Bacteria > Pseudomonadota > Alphaproteobacteria > Sphingomonadales > Sphingomonadaceae > Allosphingosinicella. The sequence continues at coordinate 27,855 of DASVSP010000012.1, read as the reverse complement.
GATTGCGCCTCGATCATCGTCAGGCATCGGGTCGCCGGATCGACTCCGCCGTCGATGCTCCAGAAACCCGCAAGGGCAGTCATAAGAAAGCCCCCCGCCGCGAGGCAGGGGGCTTATCCTCAGTCCTGGCTGAGAGCTTAGGAGCCCTGCTGGCCGCCGCCGCCGTCCGGCGTGTTGCCGCGCTGGCTCTCGGCGGCACCCGCCTCAAGGCGCTGGAAGCCGGGACGGATCCAGTCCCGCTTCGAGGTGGCGTGCGCGTTATTGGTCCGGTTCATCGATATGTCTCCTGCCCTATGGATGAGTTTGAAATGCTGGAAAGTTGTAAGATCGCTGATCCTTTAGAATGTTTTTCAACGCGTTGTCGAGCCGGATTGTGCCCTCCCGGGCACGATTGGGGCGACTGCGATGCCGAAAATCCTCCATTGTCCCGAGATGTTCTGGAAAAGTAGGTCGAAGGCGATGGCGGCGGGCCGCAACGGGAAGGCGCCACGCACCCTGAGCAACCCGTCTTGGACGATCGCCGGCGGGTATTGGAGGTTCGGTCCAACCAAAAGCGTATAGCCCAGATCGACCTTCTGGTTCCTCAGCCCCTGGAAGATCCCGGCCAGGCTCGCCGCCGAATTGCCGGCCTGGAAGCTCGGCGCTCCGAGATCGCGCAGGACCGAGTAGTTGCCGGTCTGATTCGCGTGATCGACCGCCGCCATCATGGACCAGATCAACTTGTTGACGGCGATCGGATCGGGAACCCCCGGCTGGTTCGCGGCGGGCGCAGGCGCGGGCGCGGGCGCCGGCTGGGCCGCGAGCGGCGAAGCCGCTGCGGCCAGGAAGAAGGCCAAAAAAAGCCGGGCCGGGGTGATGAACCCCGGCCCGGACTTTGCTTGCAGACCTAGACTTACCACGCAGTCTGGAACCCGGCGCGAGCGCCGATTTCCCCGCTGTCGAAGCCGATTCCGACGCCCGCGGAGACCGAGGCGTTGGTTCCGACCCGGGCGGCCATCGAGGCCGTTCCCGCGAGGCGGTTCTGGAAGTAGCCGATTCCGCCCGCGACGCCCATGCTGGTGCCGGCGGGAAGGAAGGGCGACTCCATCGCCAGAGCCATCGCGACGCCTTCATTGGCCTTGCGGATGTTGGCGATGTTGAGGTTGGTCAGGTTCTGCAGGTTGGTCACGTTCGTGTTGATCGTCGCGACGTTGCCCTGAAGCGCCGTGATCTGACCGGCTTGGGCGCTGATCGCGGCGGTGTTCGTCGCGACCTGCGGAATGAGCGTCGAGTTTGTCGACACGCCAGTCGGACCTACCACGACGACGCTCGGCGACGCCGCCGTCACGGTCGAAATGTTACCGTTGGCATCGTTCGCCAGTACGCCAGCCGTGGTGTAGCCGCCGAAGCGAACCGTGCTTCCGGCGCCGCCGATCGTCACCTGATTCGCGGCCGTGGTGGTCGCCTGGTGGCCGATCGCGGTGGAGTTGGCGTGAGTCGACCGGGCGCCGTTGCCGAGAGCGGTCGAGTTGGCCGCAGACGCAAGGGTATCTCGGCCGACCGCGGTGGAGTTGGCTCCGAGCGCACTGGCAACGTCGCCGACCGCGGTCGACTGGAGACCGGTGGCGGAGGCGAAGTCGCCGAGCGCGGTCGAGAAGTTGCCCGACGCGGTCGAGCGGTCGCCGAGCGCGGTGGACGAGGTGCCGGTGGCGGCGGCCCGCCAGCCGACGGCGGTGGAGTTCACTCCGCCGGAAGCCGACTCGCTTCCGACCGCGGTGCCGTTGGTCGCGGCTGCGGCGACGTTGGCGTTGCGGCCGAACGCGCTGGCGTTGGTGGCGAGGGCGCTGGCGACGTCGCCGACGGCGGTGGACTGGAGCCCGGTCGCGGAGGCGAAGTCGCCGATCGCGGTCGAGAAGTTGCCCGAGGCGGTCGAGCGGTCGCCGAGCGCGGTCGACGAGGCGCCGGTGGCCGCGGACCGGAAGCCGACGGCGGTGGAATTGACTCCGCCGGAAGCCGACTCGCTTCCGAGCGCGGTGCCGTTGGTCGCGGCGGCGGCGACGTTGGCGTTGCGGCCGAACGCGCTGGCGTTGGTCGCGAGAGCGCTCGCGACGTCACCGACGGCGGTCGACTGAAGCCCGGTCGCGGAGGAGAAGTCGCCCAGCGCGGTCGAGAAGTTGCCCGACGCGGTCGAACGGTCGCCGAGCGCGGTCGACGACGTGCCGGTCGCATTGGCGCGGAAGCCGGTCGCGGTCGAATTGACTCCGCCGGCGAGCGATTCGCTGCCGAGCGCGGTGCCGTTGGTGGCGGCGGCGATTACGTTGGCGTTGCGGCCGACGGCGACGGCGTTGGTCGAGAGGGCGCTGGCGACGTCGCCGATGGCCGTCGACTGGATGCCGGTCGCTGCCGAGAAGTCACCGAAGGCCGAGGAGAAGTCGCCGGAGGCCGTCGCGCGGTCGCCGACGGCGGTCGCGGAAATTCCGGTGGCGGTCGCGAGATTGCCGCAGGCGGTCTGGCCAACGGCCGTCGCAGTGCCCTGGGCGGGATTGCCGACCAGGCCACCCGTATAGGTTGCGCACGTCGCGCCCTGGGCCGATGCGGGGGTCGCGAAGGCGATGGCGAGGGTGCTGGCGGCGGCGAGCGCCCCCGCCCGGATCATAGTGGTCTGAAAGGACATTCGGTTCACTCCCTGCTTTACGGCTTATATTTTGCAACGCTCGTCCAAAGGCGCGTCTGCGGCCTGTTTAGTTGCGCCGCAGGGGCATTGGCAACGCAAATCCTGCCGTTATCACGGATAAACATGCCGAATTTGTCGGGAACGTGGAGGCCCGAGCCGGAATCGAACCGGCGTGCAAGGATTTGCAGTCCTCTGCGTAACCACTCCGCCATCGGGCCGCCGGGCGGCACTTGTCCCGCGGCGGCCGGCCAAGTCAACCTTCTTTTCCGCTGTCCGCGCGCGGACGCGGGTGTTCGCATTCGGACAGGCATCGGTGCGCCACGGCGCGTGCCGGTCTCGGCGCGGGCCGGTGGCACGCCTCTTGCTGCTCGACGAGAGGTGGGGAGTATCCGCTTGGCCTGCCGAGGCCTTACCGATAAAAGCCGCTGTGACTCAAAGGTGTATTGCATAACTAAGACAGTTGTGCGAAGAGACGGGCTTAAGATGACCGAGCATAATTTCGAACATATGCGGCGGGCGATGATCGCAAGCCAGTTGCGCACGACGGGCACCAACGACCCGCGAGTCCTCGCGGCGATGGGGGAGGTGCCCCGCGAGCGGTTCGTCCCGGCGGCCAGGGCCTCGCTGGCTTATGCCGATGCGCTTGTTCCGCTGAAGCCCGGCCGCGACTTCAACAGCCCGATGGCGCTCGGCAGGCTTCTCACCGAGGCCTCGCCGAAGCCCGGCGAACGGGCCCTGGTCGTGGCCGCGGCGACCGGCTACGCCGCCGCCCTCATGGCGCGGCTCGCCGGCCCGGTGACCGCGCTCGAGCAGGATGCCGAGCTCGCCGCCGAAGCCCGCACCAACCTCGCCGGGAGCGGGGTCCGGCTGGTCGAAGGCCCGTTCGACCGCGGCTGCCCGGAGGAGGCGCCCTTCGATCTGATCCTGATCGACGGCGCCGTCGAGTGCATCCCGGACTCGCTGATCGCCCAGCTGGCCGACGGCGGCCGCCTCGCCACCGGGATGCTCGAAAACGGAGTCACCCGGCTTGCCATCGGCCGCCGGGCGGGCGAAGGGTTTGGAATAGCGGCGTTCGCCGACGCGGCGGCGGCTATACTGCCGGGGTTCAACAAGCCGCGGGCGTTCAAATTTTGACAGTGGAGTTGGTGAGATGCGGGGAGGGTTGATGGCTGCCGTGGGGGCGGCGGCGCTGCTGGCGGGAGCCGGCGCGAACGCGGCGGAGACTTTGACCGGCGCCCTGGTCAAGACCTATGCCGGCAATCCCACGATCATGGCGCAGCGCGCCCAGCTTCGGTCGCTCGACGAAGGAGTCGCCGTCGCCCGCGCGGCCGGAAGGCCCCAGCTTTCGGGCACCGCGGGCCTCAACCAGGACCTTTTCCAGACCGGCGGCGGAGGCGGCCGCAACATCAGCGCCGGAGTCGACGTCAGCTATCCCCTGTTCAACGGCGGCCGGGTTCGCAATTCGATCCGGGCCGCGGACGACCGGGTGCTCGCCGGCCGGGCCAGCCTCAAGGCGACCGAGGGAGACATCTTCACCGAGGCCGTGGGCGCCTACATGGACGTGATCCGCGACCGTTCGATCGTCACGCTCAACCAGAATCAGGTCCGCGTCCTGCAGACCAACCTCCAGGCGAGCCGGGACCGTTTCGAGGTGGGCGACCTCACTCGAACCGACGTCGCTCAGTCCGAAGCGCGCCTGGCGCTTGCGCAGAGCGCCCTTGCGACGGCCGAAGGCCGGCTGAGCGGAAGCGAGGAGAATTACCGCCGGGTCATCGGCGAGCTTCCCGAGGAGCTCACTCCGCCGCCGGCGCTTCCGCCCCTTCCGAGGACTCCCGAAGAGGCGGTCGATATCGCCCTGGCGAACAACAGCGACCTCGTCGCGATCGCGGCCCAGGCCCGGGCCGCCGGCCGCGACGTCTCGGTCGCTCGAGCGGACCGGTTGCCGACCGTCTCGGCGATCGGCGGCACCGATGCGGCCAATTATCTCGGAACCGCGGACAAGCAGTTCGCGCCGGGCGCTCCCAACACGGTCTTCCAGGGCACCGTCGGAGTGCAGGCCCGGATTCCCATCTACCAGGGCGGCCTGGTCGGCGCCCGGGTCCGCCAGTCGCAGGCCATCCAGAGCCAGCTGCTCGAACGCGGAGTCGAGACCGAGCGGCTGGTGGTCGCCAACACCCGCGCCGCCTTCTCGAGCTACCAGGCCGCGGGCGAGGCGATCGAGTCCAACCAGATCGCGGTCAACGCCAACACGCTCGCGCTCGAGGGCACCCGCGCCGAGCAGACGGTCGGAACCCGCAACGTCCTCGACGTGCTCAACGCCGAGCAGGAGCTTTTGAACAGCCAGGTCGCCCTGGTGACGGCTCGGCGCGACGCCTACGTCGCCGGCTTCGCGCTACTCAACGCCATGGGCAGGGCGGAGGCGGAGGACATCAACCTCGACGGCGGAGCGCTTTACGACCCGCTGCTCCACTACAACCGCACCCGCAAGCGGAACTCGGACTGGAGCGACGACCCCGCGCCCCAGGCGGTCTCCACGCGTACGGTGATGGGACCTTCAATCTCCCCCGTGACACCGCCGACCCAATGAGCGATAAGCCCTTCGATATGGGGGATATTAATCAGGAACCCTCGATGGAGGACATTCTCGCCTCCATCAAAAGGGTGATCGCCGAGGACGGCCGCCCGGCGGCACGTCCGGTTCGCGGCTCGCGTCCGGCGGAAGCGCCGCGGCCGGGGCCGCCCGAGGAGGACGACGTCCTCGAGCTCCAGGATCCGGTGGGGGAGGGGCAGGGCCTCGTCTCCGACGACGCCGCCATCGCCAGCCGTCAGTCGCTCGCCGCGCTCGCCAGCCTGCGCGAGCGCGGGGCGGAAGCCGGTCCCGCGGACGGCGACGACGCCGCCCTCGGAGCCGCGGTGCGCGACATGCTGAAGCCGCTCCTCAAGGACTGGCTCGACCGCAACCTGCCCGACATCGTCGAGGAACTGGTCACCCGCGAAATCGCTCGAATCACGGGGAAGTCGCTCTAAACCGTCGTCCCGGCGAAAGTTGGGACCTCAGGACGAGAAGTCGCGGCGGGTCGCCCCGAGGTCCCGGCTTTCGCCGGGATGACGATTGCCCGTTGCGGACCCCATCGTCTAAGCGCCCTCCATGACCGAGCTTTCCAAGACCTTCGACCCCGCCGAAATCGAATCCCGCTGGTACGCGCTCTGGGAAGAGCAGGGCCTGTTCCGCCCCGAGCGCCCCGAAGCCGAGCCGTTCACGATCGTCATCCCGCCGCCCAACGTCACCGGCTCGCTCCATATCGGCCACGCGCTCGACTTGACGCTGCAGGACATCCTCATCCGCCACGCCCGGCTCCAGGGGAAGGATTCGCTCTGGGTGGTCGGGATGGACCATGCGGGGATCGCCACCCAGATGGTGGTCGAGCGCAATCTCGAGAGCCAGGGCGTCAAGCGCACCGACATGGGCCGGGAGGCCTTTATCGAGCATGTCTGGGAGTGGAAGGCCCAGTCCGGGGGCTCGATCACGCGCCAGCTTCGCCGACTCGGGGCGTCGTGCGACTGGGCCAACGAGCGCTTCACGATGGATCCGGGCTTCTCGGCCGCGGTGCTCAAGGTGTTCGTGCAGCTCTACCGCGACGAGCTGATCTACCGCGACAAGCGCCTGGTCAACTGGGACCCGAAGTTCGGGACGGCGATCTCGGACCTCGAGGTCGAGACGAAGGAGGTGCAGGGCCAGTTCTGGCACCTTCGCTACCCGCTCGAAGACGGAAGCGGCTTCATCCACGTCGCGACGACCCGCCCCGAGACCATGCTCGCCGACATGGCGGTGGCGGTCCATCCGGACGACAAGCGCTACTCGGCGCTCGTCGGCCGCAACCTGCGCCTTCCGATCACCGGACGGCTGGTTCCGATCGTCCGCGACGAGCATGCCGATCCCGAGCTCGGCTCGGGCGCGGTCAAGATCACGCCCGGCCACGATTTCAACGATTTCGAGGTCGGCCGGCGCGCCGGCTTCAAGGCGGCCGACATGCTCAACATGCTGGGCGGCGACGCGAAGGTCGTCCAGACCCGGGACGGCCTGGTTCCGGAGGAGCTGGTCGGCCTCGACCGATTCGAGGCGAGGAAGCGGGTGGTCGAGAGGCTCGAGGCCGAGGGCCTGCTCGAGCGGGTCGAGGACCGGGTCATCCAGACCCCCTATGGCGACCGCTCGGGAGTCGTCATCGAGCCGTGGCTGACCGACCAATGGTATGTCGACGCCAAGACCCTCGCCGGCCCCGCAATCGACGCGGTGCGCTCGGGGAAGATCCGGGTGGTGCCGAAGACCTGGGAGAAGACCTGGTTCAACTGGCTCGAGAACATCCAGCCCTGGTGCGTCTCTCGCCAGCTCTGGTGGGGGCACCAGATTCCGGCGTGGTACGACGACGAAGGCAATGTCTTCGTGGCCGAGACCGAGGAGGAGGCGCGGCGAGAGGCCGGCAATCGTGCGCTTCGGCGCGACAACGACGTGCTCGACACCTGGTTCTCGTCGGCGCTGTGGCCGTTCGCGACTCTCGGCTGGCCCGAGGCCGCGGAACCCCTCTCCCCGGCGGGGAGAGGGCAGGGTGAGGGGGCTCCCACGTCCGAGGATAGCCGCGACGGCCGAGCCCCCGCAGACCCACCCTCTCCCCCAAGGGAAGATGGGGTAAAGTGGAAGGCAAAGCCGGGAACCGAGCTTGCCCGGCATTATCCCAACGACGTCCTCATCTCCGGCTTCGACATCATCTTCTTCTGGGATGCCAGGATGGCGATGCAGGGGCTTCAGTTCATGGGCGAAGTGCCCTGGAAGACGCTCTACCTCCACGGCCTGGTCCGCGATTCCAAGGGCCACAAGATGTCCAAGTCGAAGGGCAATACGGTCGATCCGCTCGGCCTCATCGACCGCTACGGCGCCGACGCGCTTCGATTCACCCTGGCGGCGATGGAGAGCCAGGGGCGCGACATCAAGCTCGATGAGAAAAGGGTCGAGGGCTACAGGAACTTCGCCACCAAGTTGTGGAATGCCGCGCGCTTCTGCCAGGCCAACGGCATAGGCGCGAGCGCCGGGCTGGAGCCTCCGAAAACGGAGCTTCCGGTCAACCGCTGGATAATCGGCGAGACCGTGAGGACGGTGCAGTCGCTCGACCTCAGCCTCGCGGAGCTTCGATTCGACGAGAGCGCGAACGGTCTCTACCATTTCGTCTGGGCGACCTTCTGCGACTGGTATGTCGAGCTGATCAAGCCTGTCTCGAGCGGAGACGAGAGAGGCCGGATCGACGAGGAGACGAAGGCGGTCGCGGCCTGGGTGCTCGACCAGATACTGGTCATGCTCCATCCGTTCATGCCCTTCATCACCGAGGAATTGTGGAACGCCAACGAGCGGCCCTATCCGCTGATCGTCGCGAAGTGGCCGATGCCGGACGCCCGGGCGCTGGATCCGGAGGCGGGGCCCGAGATCGACTGGCTGATCAGGCTGGTGAGCGGGATCCGCGCGGCCCGGGCGGAGCTCAACGTGCCGCCCGGTGCCAAGCTGCCGCTCCATGTCCGGGACTGCGAGGATCCGACGCGCGGGCGGCTGCAGCGCCACGAGGCCGCGCTTCGGCGGCTCGCCCGGGTCGAATCGATCGCGTTCGGCGATGTCCCGGGCGGGGCGGCGCAGGTCGTCGTCGACGAAGCGACCTACATCCTTCCGCTCGAGGGCGTGATCGACGTGGAGGCGGAGCGGGCTCGGCTGTCCAAGGCGGCCGAAGCCGCCGAGAAGGAAAGGGACTCGCTCGCCGGGCGCCTCGCCAATCCGACCTTCGTCGAGCGGGCGAAGCCGGAGGCGGTGGAAAAGGCGCGGTCGGACCATGCCGAGAAGGCTTCGGACGCACAGAAGTATCGGGCGGCTCTCGCCCGGCTGGGATAGCGGATCAGGCCGGAACCACCACTTCGATAGCCCGCTCGGCGACTTGCGCCACGACGGGAGTCTTCGCCAGGACTTCGCCGTCGATCGAGATTCGCTGGCGCGGTCGAGTCTCGATGGTGAGCTTGGCGCCGTGGAACTCGCGGGTCGTCCGGTTGCGGGCCGGAAGCTTGAAATATTTGGCGAACCAATCCCACACCAGGCTCGAGGCCCGGCGGCCGACCACCGCCTGGATGATGATCTGGCCGCTGTCGACCTCCGCGCTTTCGATCAGCTCGACTCCGCCGTGATGCCCGCCGTTGGCGATCCGGACCTCGGTCGCCCACAAGGTCTCGTCTATGCCCTCGCCGCGGACGGTGAGCTTGAAAGCGTGGAATCGGATCAGGCACCAGACCGCCCAGATCAGATAGCCGACCCGGCCGAGATAGCGCTTGAGGCTGTGGGGAACGCCCTCGCCGATCATCGGGGACAGGCCCATCGCCGCGCAATTGGCGAAATAGTCGCCGTCGATCATGCCGAGATCGATCCGCCGCCTTTGTCCGGTCGCGATCACCTTGATCGCTCCGTCGAGGTCGAGCGGGATCCCGAGGGTCCGGGCGAAGCTGTTGGCCGTGCCGAGCGGAAGAAGTGCGAAGACGCAGTCCCGGTCGACCAGCTCGTCCACCGCGTAGGACAAGGAGCCGTCGCCGCCGCCGACGATCACCATCGGCGCTCCGCTCCGGACCGCCTCCTTGACGGTCGGGACCAGCAGCCTGGGGTCGCGAAGCGCGAAGGCGCTGGTCAGCACGACGCCGGAATCGCGGAGCTTGTCCGAAGCCTCGCGGAACAGCGCCTGCCCCTTGCGGGAGGCGGCGTTGACGACGAGGACGGCTTCTTTGGGAACGGCTTTGTTCAAGGACATGAGGTGGCAACGCCCGCACAGGGCCGCAAGTGCCATGCTCCAATCCTGCCCTGCATTTGCAGGGGAGGGGGACCGCCCGAAGGGCGGTGGAGGGGCCTTCCGAGTTCTTAAGAACCCCTCCACCATGCTTCGCACGGTCCCCCTCCCCGAGAAATCTGGGGGAGGACATTCGGCTACAAAGTCGTGTCGGCCAGGTTGGACTTGTACTTCTTGTTGGTCTGCCGGTCGTGGATCTCGATATAGACGTAGCTCGGCGGGACCGTGCCGTCCTCGGTCGCGAACCAGATCTTGCCCAGGTTGGCCGGATCGCCGAGCGCGCAGAAGCCGTAGAGGCGCTTGCCCCTCGAGTCGAAGAAGTCGACCCAGGAGCGCGACGAATTGGTATTGGTCCCGCAGGGGGGCAGCGCCGGCGCGGGAGAGAACATCGCCGCGGGATACTGGTCCTTGTTGAACACGTCGTAGCGGTGGCGGACCCAGTTCTTGCCGCCGGCCGAATAATATTCGAGACCGGTCAGGTACAGGACCGGGTTGGGTTGTGCCTGGGCCGGACCGGTGCCGGCGAGCGTCGCCGCCGCAACGATCCCCATTCGCAATGCGAGCGTTTTGAGCTTCATCGACTGCCCCTTTCATCCCCAAGACTGAGCGCGGAAGTCAGCATTCGCATATCAAGAATGACATTGTTGCGGCTCCGGCACAAGAAGAGGCTCGCTTCGCCGGCCGCGCTTTGCACGGGCGCGAAGGGACGTTACAGCCTCGCCCATGAGCCACGCCGCCTTCCCAGCCCTCCGGCTTCGCCGCACCCGCGCCGCCGCCTGGAGCCGGGCCCTGTTCGCGGAGACCGTTCTGACCCCGGCCGACCTCATCTGGCCGCTGTTCATCGCGGACGGGCAGGGGGTGGAGGAGCCGATCTCCAGCCTGCCGGGAGTTTCCCGCTGGTCGGTCGACCGAATCGTCGAGAAAGCGCTCGAAGCCCGTGAGCTGGGAATACCCTGCGTGGCCCTCTTCCCCAACACTCCGAACGCGCTTCGGACCGAGGATGCGCGCGAGGCGCTCAATCCCGACAACCTCATCTGCCGTGCGGTCAGGGCCGTGAAGCAGGCGGCGCCCGAGATCGGGGTCCTGACCGACGTCGCTCTCGATCCGTACACGGCGCATGGACATGACGGGCTGGTCGACGGCTCCGGATGCGTGATCAACGATTCCACCCTGGCGTTGCTGGTCGAGCAGGCGCTGGTCCAGGCCGCGGCCGGGGCGGACGTCGTCGCTCCCTCCGACATGATGGACGGCCGGGTCGGCGCCATCCGCCGGGCGCTGGAGCGCGAAGGCCACTGCAATGTCCAGATCATGGCCTATGCGGCCAAATATGCGAGCGCCTTCTACGGGCCGTTCAGGGATGCCGTAGGCTCCCGGGGCCTGCTCAAGGGCGACAAGAAAAGCTACCAGATGGACCCGGCCAATGCCGAGGAGGCGCTCCGCGAGGTCGCGCTCGACCTCGCAGAGGGCGCCGACAGCGTGATGGTCAAGCCCGGCCTGCCCTATCTCGACATCGTTCGGCGGGTGAAGGAGCGCTTCGAGGTCCCGGTCTTCGCCTACCAGGTGTCCGGCGAATATGCGATGATCGAAGCCGCCGCGGCGGCCGGCGCGGGCGAGCGGGACGCCCTGGTGCTCGAAACCTTGATGGCGTTCAAGCGGGCGGGCTGCTCGGGCGTGCTGACCTACCACGCGCCGGTTGCGGCGAGGCTGCTGGCAAGGTGATGTTGGGGCATCCGTTCCCCGGCGAAGGCCGGGGCCCAGCGGTACGGAGCGCGAGGCTGGGTCGCGGCCTTCGCCGGGAAGCAGTCTGCTCGGGGAGCCGCATTCGTGAACAGTGAGGCCGCAAGTGCCGAAGGTGCCTCCTCGGGGGAGCGGTTCGCCAAGCCGCTCTTCCTGCTCACCGTTCTGACCGGCTCCTTCCTGCTGTTCCTCACCCAGCCGATGATCGCCCGGATGGCGCTTCCCCGGCTTGGAGGAGCGCCGGCGGTCTGGAACAGCGCGATGCTGGTCTACCAGGGCCTTCTCCTCGCAGGCTATGCCTATGCCCATTTCCTGACCCGGATCCGGCCGCGGCGGCAGGCCGGGGTTCACCTCGCCTTGTTCGCGGTCGCGGCCTTGTGGCTTCCGATCGGGGTGTCGGACGCGGTGCTGCCGGCCGATGCCGTGCCCGCTTTGTGGGCGCCCTGGTTCCTGGCGAGCTCGATCGGGCCGCTCTTCTTCATCGTTTCGGCCCAGGCGCCGCTGATGCAGCGCTGGTACGCGCTGGAAGGCGCTCGAGGCGACCCTTATCCACTCTACGCCGCGTCCAATCTCGGAAGCTTCGCGGGCCTTCTTTCCTACCCGCTGCTGGTCGAGCCGCTCCTTACTCTCCATCAGCAGAGCCTGCTCTGGTCGGCGGGCTATTTCCTGCTCATCGCGATGGTGGTGGCGTGCGCGCTCACCGTTCCGGCCGCGGCGGTCGAGGCGATGCCGGAGGCGAACGGGCCGGCGCCTTCGCCGCGCCGCCTGCTCCACTGGGTGGCGCTTGCGGCCGTTCCGTCGGGGTTGATGCTTTCGACCACGACCCACCTGACCACCGATATCGTCGCGGTTCCGCTCCTGTGGGTGCTCCCGCTCGCCCTCTATCTGCTGAGCTTCGTCATCGCCTTCGCCCACCGCCGGGGCGCTTCGAACGCCTTCGTCGCGCTCGCCCCGCTGTTCCTTCTGGTCGCGGGCGGCTTCGCCTTCAGCGGCGGCTCCGACCAGCCCTTCTTCACCGCGACGCTTGGGCTGGTGCTGCTCTTCGTCATCGCGGTCGCGCTCCACGCCGAAATGTACCGGCGCAGGCCCGAGCCCGCCCACCTCACGGCCTTCTACCTTGCAATGGCGCTGGGCGGAGTGATCGGAGGCGCCTTCTGCGCGATCCTCGCTCCGACCCTGTTCGACTGGGCCTACGAGCACCCGATCCTGATCGTCGCCGCGGCCGTGCTCATGCCTCAAACGCCGTTCATTGCCTGGGCCCAGGCAATCCCGGCGCCCCTGCGCTGGCTGCTCGCCGCCGGGCTCGTGGCCCTGTCCTTCGCGGTCGACCGCCATTTGGGTCCGTTCACCGGCCCGGGCAGGGCTCTTATCGGAAGCATTGTCATCTCGCTCGTCGCGCTGGCCTTCATCGGACGGCGGTGGGCCTTCGCGACCGGCCTGCTCGCGCTGATGCTGAGCTATGGCGGCTGGACCAAGCTCGACGAGAGCCGCTCGGGAGTCCGCACGCGCTCCTATTTCGGAGTTTATACCGTCACCACCCGGCGCAGCCCGCCCTCCCGCCAGCTGACCCACGGCACAACGCTCCACGGAGTCCAGAACCTCACACCCGGCGGCGAGTCCGAGCCGACGTCCTATTACGCCCGCCGCTCCGGCGTCGGCCATGCGATGGAGTCGCTTCCCGTCTTCCACGGCCCCAATGCGGCGGTGGGCGTTGTCGGCCTGGGTACGGGCACGCTCTCCTGCTACGCCCGGCCGGGGCAGGACTGGCGCTTCTTCGAGATCGATCCCGCGATGGTGCGGATCGCGAAGAACCCGGCGATCTTCACCTTTCTCTCCCGCTGTGCTCCGACGGCGAAGGTGGTGCTCGGCGACGCCCGGCTCAGCCTTTCCCGGGAGCCGGCCGGCCGGCTCGATCTGCTCGCCGTCGACGCCTTCTCGTCCGACGCCATCCCGATCCACCTCCTCACCCGCGAGGCGCTCGGGGTCTACCGCCGGGCGCTGAAGCCGGGCGGGCTTCTCCTCATCCACATTTCCAACCGCTATCTCGACCTCGAGCCGGTTCTCGCCGCCGCCGCCAAACGCGACGGATGGCACGCCGCCGCCTTCGATTATTCGCCCGAGCCCGGCGACGAGAAGCGCAATCTGACGCGCTCGGTCTGGGTGGTCATGACGCGGGACAAGGACTCCCTGATGACGCTCAGGATCGCGAGCGCCCAGGACGCGCACCTCTGGCGGCCGCTTGTCGGGCGGCCGGGCTTTCCGGGATGGACGGACGATTATGCGAGCATCCTGCCACTGCTCGAAGATTGGCAGGCCTGGCTGCCCGGGGTGCTGAAACCATGACGACCGAGACCGAGCGGCTCACGCTTCGCGACTGGCGCGAGGACGATATCGAGCCCTTCATCCGGCATCTCAACGTCGAGCCGGTGATGCGCTGGCTCGGCGGGGTCCGGACCACGGAGCAGCAGCAGGCGGTGGTCCGCGAGCGGTTCATGGCGTGGCAGGAGGAGCGCGGCTTCACCTTCTGGGCGGTCGAGCGCAAGGAGGATCGTGAGCTTCTCGGCTTTTGCGGCCTCAAGATCGCCGACGATCCCGGAAGCCCGGTGGAGGGCGAATATGAGATCGGCTGGCGGCTTCGCGAGGATTCCTGGGGGAAAGGCTATGCCAAGGAGGCGGCGATCGCCTCGCTCGATTTCCTATTCGGTCGGCTCGGGGCCGAGCGGGTCGTCGCGCTCACCGTCGAGGGCAACGAGCCGAGCTGGGGCCTGATGCTGAGGCTCGGAATGGTCCGGCGGGCCGATCTCGATTACGACACGGCTTCGTGGGCCGACGGCCCGGTCATCGTCTACGAAATGAGGCGCGGGCAATGGCGAAGCTGATCCCGTTCGGCGGCAGGGCCCCTCGGGTCGACCCTTCCGCCTTCGTCGCTCCGGGCGCGATTCTGATCGGGGACATCGAAATCGGCCCGGAAGCCAGCATCTGGTACAATTGCGTCCTGAGGGGCGACGTCAACCGCATCCGCATCGGGGCCCGGACCAACATCCAGGACGGGTCCGTCCTCCACGTCGATTCACCGAGGCCGGGAAGCCCGGCCGGGCTCCCGACGATCATCGGCGAGGACGTGCTGATCGGTCATCTGGCCATGGTCCACGGCTGCATCCTCCACGACCGGGCCTTCGTCGGCCTGGGCGCGATCGTCATGGACGGCTGCGAGATCGAGAGCGGGGCGATGCTCGCGGCGGGTGCGCTGCTCACTGCCGGCCGCCGGATCCCGGCGGGCCAGCTCTGGGCCGGCCGCCCGGCCAAATATGTCCGCGACCTGGGCGAGGAGGAGCTGGCCGGACAGCAGGCGGGAGTCGCCCACTACGTCGCCCTCGCCAAGCTCCACGCCGCCGCCGTCAAGCCCGGCTGAGCCGGCGATAATTCGGTGTCAGACACCGCGATAATTCGGTGCCAGACACCGAATTCAAGTCGTTGGATAATTAGGTGTCAGACACCGAATTCAAGTCGTTGTTTTCCCGGGCATTCCCGTAACGGTCGGCGTCAGAGCCGAAGGAGGCTCGAGCCGAGGCGCTGCAGGCGATCCGCCTGGGAATCGGCGAGGGCCTGGATCTCCGCGGTCGCCCGGCGGAGCCGTTCCGAGTCGCCCTCGCCGAGCGTTCCGGCACCCGTGCGCTCGACCGAAAGCCGGTCGAGATCGGCGAGCGGCGCGGTTGTCCGGGCTCTCGCCGACTCCAGCCGGGAAAGGGCCTGCTGAGCCTCGATCCAGGAGTCGCTTCCGGCCGCCCCGGCGGAGCCGGCCGTCCTCTGGGCCGCGGGAAGCGCCGAATCGAACTCGGCGGCGCCCGTCCTCGCCTCCGCGAGCAGCCGGTCGATCTCGCCGGCCAGGGCCGGATCGTCCGGCTGCGGGGTCGGCTTGCGCTCGTCGGCATCGTCGGCATAGGCTTTTTCGGCCGGACGCGGAGCGAGGGAAGGATATGGCCCCGGCGCCGCGCACCCCGCCGCGAGGAGCGCGGGAGCGAGGATCGCGAGGGATGCGGAAAGGCGGGCCATGGCTCTTGTCCTAGGCGGAGCGCGTGTGCCCGGCAACACCGGCTTGCGCCGGTCCAGCCACCGGCTTGTCGGCCTCGCGGGCGGGCTTGCGCCCCGCCGCCCTTGCCCCTATGTCCCCGTCTCCCGCGCGCCCATAGCTCAGCTGGATAGAGCACCAGACTACGAATCTGGGGGCCGGAGGTTCGAATCCTTCTGGGCGCGCCAATTCCTTCCTCCCCAACTCCTTGCGGGTTGAAGAGCGCCCAAGCCGGGGGGGTTATCCGAGTCGAGCCGCTACTGCCTTTTCAACCTCACGAGTGACGAGCGGCAGACCCTCCGCAATATTCCAACCGGCGATAAGGCGCGCCCGAACCTTCGACGAGAGTCGCTCGACTTTGAGCTGACGGTTCTTCGGTGGCTTGAGGATCTCATCCACGACGGTCGGGACGATCTCGGCGAGCGTGAGCGTTTCCGCTACCATTGCGTCGATGTGCAGGACGCACACACGCAGCAAATTCATGATACCGAATGTGAGGTTCGGCGTCAGGGCAAGCGACCCTAGCGTCTTGAAGTCGATGCCATGCAGCTCGGTCAACCCGTTATCCCAGAACCTGTTGAGGGAAGTTCCGTGGGACCGGATGTGGGTTTTGAATGAGGGATGCAGGGTCTCGTTCACGTGCGCATAGTGGTTTCGCAGCAGGCGCAGATACCCGAATGTTCGAAAGTACGCCTTGACGGGGGCCTGGCCGGACCAGGCATCGACCTTGAGGCGGAGCTGCTCCTCTTCCGCATCATCCTTGATCCCATCCGCGTGGCTGCTGGATAGGGACTGCCGAAGGGCCTGTACCTCCTCGAGATACGCTAGGCCGTGTTCCACGCCCGCAATCACGCCCATACGCAACGCTACTTGCTCGGCCTCGTTCGCGAATGCCGGCAGGTCCCCCAGCTTCCGGTTGATCGTGTCCGCGAAGGGGTTTGCAGGAAAGAGAGAGGGCGTGAAGTCGGAGGGCTGGCTAGCCACGAGGGGCCCCAGTAATTGCTGGAACTCCCATTGGTGCAACGCAGAGTAGCAGACCTGGTCGTTCACCTTGATGAGCTGCCGCGTGAAGCGGGGCCCAATGGGTGTCCGCTTCATCGGCGGGATCTTTCTGGGTGAGCCCTTTCCTGTCATCCTCCCAGTCCCTCCTCGAACCGCCCGTCGATCAGCACGAAGGCTATCCTCGCATTCCGATCGGACCGGTTGGCCCAGGCGTGGCTGGTGCCGCGCTGGACCACGATGTCGCCGGCCCGCACCACCGTCTCGCCCTCGTCCAGGACAAGGACGAGCTCGCCTTCGAGGACGATTCCGTAATCGACGGTTTCGGTACGGTGCATCAGCGGGTGGGGCGGGTTTTCGGCCAGGGCATGGCCGGCGCCGATCGCTTCGAACAGAGCCCGCACCGCCTCGCGCGGCAGGGCCGCCACCGTCCCGTCGTCGGGCGGGATGTCGAGGATCCGGATCCGGGTACCGCCCGCCGGCGGCAGGAGCGAGATGCCGGGCTCCGGAGGCTCCCTCGAGGCCCGGTCGATCGGCACCGGGGTGGAGCGCGTGTTCCACACTTCGTGGAAAGTGGTGCCGCTCTCGCCGCCGAGAGTGACCACCCGCGCCGGCGGCCCGTCCTCCTGCACGATCGAACGGCCTTGCGGGTCGTGGCCGGTGACGATCCGGCGAACCGCTTTTCCCATCGCGTTCCTCCCACTTCCTGCAAGCCTTTCGGGCGTGCGGGAAAGCGGCCGGCGTTGCAAGCCGCCGGGGAGGGGCCTATCGGCTTGCCGAGCCGGAACCCGGCCGCCCAGGTGGAGATGGACCATGAAGTTGTACCTTGCCGCGGCCGCGCTCGCGGTCGCCTTTCCCGCCGCCGCCCATGCCGAGGCTGCGCCCGGCGCGGCTCCCAAGGCCGAAAAGCACTGCTGCTGCGAGAAGATGGACCGCAAGATGGCCTGCTGCGAGGAGCATATGAAGCAGAAGGACAAGGATGGCGAGGCCGGGTCCGATGCCCATAAGGGCCATGGCGGCCACTGAATAAGCCGTGGGGCGGCGGCTCGAACGGCGCGGCCCTCCCTTCCGAAAGGACGATGATGAAAGCGAAGCTTGGCGCCTGGGCGCTTGCCCTCGCGCTCGCCGCGTCGCCGGCCGCGGCCCGGCATGAGGGCCATGACTCGCCCGAGGACCCGCCGCCGCCCGTGGTAGACCATCATCAGGGGCATGATTTTTCGTTGGCGGCGGGAGCGGCGCCCCTGCATCGACGCCGCGCCGACAGCGGCGCGCTCGGTCCGCACCCGATGAGCCGGGAAGCCTCCGGCACCGCCTGGCAGCCGGACTCCTCGCCGCACGGCGGCCTGCATCTCAAGTCCGGCGACTGGACCTTGATGGGCCATGCCGTCCTGCACGGAGTCTACGACCGGCAGGGCGGGCCCCGCGGCGGCGAGAAGGCCTTCGTTTCCGGAATGGCGATGGGCATGGCCCGGCGTCCGCTCGGCTCCGGCACGCTCCAGCTTCGAGCCAGCCTCAGCCCCGATCCGCTGATGGGGCGCCGCGGGTATCCGCTGCTGCTCGCCGCCGGCGAGACTGCGAACGGGGTCGATCCGCTGGTCGACCGCCAGCATCCGCACGACCTGTTCATGGAGCTCTCGGCCAGCTACAGCCTTCGCCTGGGGGATAAGGCATCGCTTTTCCTCTACGGCGGGCTTCCGGGGGAGCCCGCCTTCGGTCCGCCGACCTTCATGCACCGGATCGCGGCGATGGATTCGCCGCAAGCGCCGATCAGCCACCATTGGCTCGATTCGACCCACATCGTGTTCGGGGTCGTCACTGCCGGCCTCGTGCTCGACGACGTCAAACTCGAAGCCTCGCGCTTCAACGGCCGGGAGCCGGACCAGCGGCGCTTCGACATCGAGACCGGGCCGCTCGACTCGTCCGCTTTGCGTCTTTCCTGGAATCCGGCGCGGACGCTTTCGCTTCAGGCGAGCTGGGCTCGGCTCATCGCTCCCGAGCAGGTCGAGCCGGACGAGAACGAGACGAGGTGGTCGACGAGCGCGATCCACACCCGGCCCCTGGGCGACAAGGGCTGGTGGTCGACCACCCTGGCCTGGGGCCGCCGGACCAAGGCGCACGACCGTCTCGACGCACTGGTGCTGGAAAGCGCGGTCGGGCTGGACCGCTGGACCTTGTTCGGCCGGGCCGAGCGGGTCGAGACGGACGAGCTGACCCGGGTCGCGGGGCATCACGGGCCGGTCTACGGGGTCGGCAAGGCCTCGCTCGGCGCGATCCGCGACTTTCCGGTCGCTCGGCGCGTCAAGCTCGGCCTTGGAGGGCTCGTCGCCTTCAGCTTCGTGCCCGGCGGCCTCGAGCCGGCTTATGGCGGCGATCCGAAAGGCGGGATGCTGTTCCTTCGTCTGAGGATAGACTGAGCGGATGGGTTTTCAGCGCCGCCTGGTCCGAACCGTCTTCACCTTCCTTCACGGCCTTCGGCTGGCGCTGTGGAAGGTGACCGGGCCGGGCCGGGCCGGAGTCCATGCCGTGCCCCTGACCCGAAACGGCAAGGTCGTGCTCGTCCGGCTGACCTACGCGCCGGGCTGGCGAGTGCCGGGCGGCGGCCTGAAGCGAGGGGAGGGCGCCGAGCAGGGGATGCTCCGCGAGCTTCGCGAAGAGATCGGTCTCCTGTCCCATGGAGCGATCGAGCCGCTGGCGGAGAAGCGCGGCGGCTCGGAAGAGGCGGAGCAGCCGTCCGCCTACTTCGTCGTCCGGGACGTCGTCTATCGTCCGCGGCGGAGCGTGGAGGTCGAGGAGGTGCGCGAGTTCGATCCGGCCCGCCTGCCCGACGACACCACCCGCTGGACCGCCCATCTGGTCGGGCTGTGCAGCGCCGTCTGATCCTCCCCTGCACTTGCAGGGGAGGGGGACCATGCGAAGCGTGGAGGGGCCTTTTCCACTCCGAAGGACCCCTCCGCCGCGCTTGCGCGGTCCCCCTCCCCGCGAAATCGCGGTGAGGACTTAGCGCTAAGCCGCCGCCTGGCGGGTGAGGCAGTCGACCAGGCAGCGGAACGGCAGCGGTCGCTCGAACGAAATCCCGGCGCGTCCGTCCCGGCACCACAGGATCCGCCCGGCCACCGGCGGCATTCCCGGCACGATCACGCTCGCTTCCTCGCCGACAGGGCCGGGCTCGGCGAGCTCGACCTTCATTCCGCCTTCCGACACGTCCCTGGCGCGCGCCGTCAGGCAGGTTTCCCCGAGCCGAAGGAGGACTTCCGCGGCAAGCTCCAGGCGCGGCGCCCGATAGGGGTGCGCGCGGTCGCGTCCGGCCAGAGTCGCGCGGACATGCTCGCGGTCCTCGAACTCGAGGCCGGCCAGTTTGTCCGAAGACCATTCGACCCGGACTGCGAAGCGGTGATGCGAGTTGACCTCGATCGTCAGCCGGGCGCCCTCCTTCAAGCTTTCGCCGGTGCGGACGATGGCCCCGCTCTCGGCGAGGGCGACTATCTCGACCGGCCTCTGATCGCCCTCGCCGAGCAAGGTCCCCAGCCGGAAGAAGAACAGGTGCCGCGGCTCCGCCCAGATCGGAGCCTGCGGGCGGGCTTCGCCGTCCCGCTCTTCACCCGGCTCCGGAACCTCGACCAACGCATCCATTCTCGCCTCCGCTGCTAGGCTCGCTCTGATGCGGCCCGGGCTGCTGCCGGATGATGAAGAGGCGAGGCTAAGGTGCCGGTAACCATCCAAATTGCCTGGGTTTTCTCGGTCGATACGAGCGAAGCTTCGTGAGCCGTCAGTCGCTCGCGCGCTCCGGCTTGCCCTTGCGCTTGGTGGAGGCGAGCTCCTCGAGCTGCTTCTCGCTCATCGACGAGGCCATCTGCTTCGAAGCGCCCTGGAGCTTGCTCTTGGGCGACTCGCCGCGCTTGGCCGACAAAGCGGCTCCGGCCGCCTTCTGCTGCGCTTTCGATTTGGCAGGCATGGTTTGTCTCCCTAAGGGGTTCGCTGCTGGAACGGGTTTGGCTCGACGAGGGTTCCTCGCCGCTCCCACCGCAACAAGAGAGATAGCAAAGCATGGACGTGGACGAGATCGAATGGTGGGAGTTCGACACCGCCAAGGAGATGGCCGAGCAGGCCGCGGGGGATATCGGCTTCGTCATCGAAAGCGCGATCGAGGCGCATAAGGGCGCCCGAATAGCACTGCCCGGCGGCTCGACCTCGGACCTCATCTTCGCCCAGCTCGCCAAATCGAAGGCGATCGACTGGTCGAAGGTGACGATCATGCCGACCGACGACCGGCTCGTTCCGCTCGGCGACCCGCTCAGCAACCATCGCAAGCTCGAAGGCTATTTCGCCGCTCGGGGCCCGCAATTGGTCTCGCTGGTCGACGAGGCCGCGCTCGGGGACCGCCAGGAGGCGGGCCGCCTCGCCGACGCCCGGCTGTCGCTGCTCGGCTGGCCGCTTGACCTCGCCTGTCTCGGGATGGGCGCCGAGGGCCACACCGCTGGGATCTTCGCCGGGCCCGACCTCGAGCGCGCCGTCGCAGGCCCGCGCGAGCGCCGAGCCGTCGGAGTGCGGCCCGATCCGATGCCCGAGACCGCGCCGGTCGAGCGTGTCACCCTGACCGCGCCCGCGCTGACGTCGGCTCGGGCGATCATGATCGTCATCGCCGGAGCCAAGAAGCGGGCGTTGCTCGAGCAGGCGATCAAGGAAGGCCCGCTCTCGGCAACGCCCATCGGCCGGGTCCTCGCCGCGATCGACTCGCCGATCGACATCTTCTGGAGCGCGGAAGGCTAGGGGCCAAGCGAGGATATGGGAAACCGTTCGGGCTGAGCTTGTCGAAGCCCTTTCCTTTCCCTGCGAGGTAGGAAGGAAGGCCCTTCGACAAGCTCAGGGCGAACGGTGTTAGAGCAACTCCTCGAGCCCCAGCTCACCTAGAAGCGCTGCCCTAGCCCCGTCCATCCGGCTCCAAAGCCGCGGGTCCAACAGGTTCTCAGGCTCGATTCGCTCCGGCCACTCGGCGCCAATCACCTCGGCCAGCCGATCCAGCTTGCCCTCGTCCACCATGAACCTCGGGTCCACCGCCTCGGGCTCCGCAACCACTCGAAGCCTGAGGCAGGCCGGCCCGCCGCCGTTTGCCATGGACTGGCGGACGTCGACGACGAACAGCCGGCGGATCGGGCCGTTGGCGGCGGCCATGGCCTCGAGCCAGGCCCACACCGACGGCGTCTCGCGCGCTTCCTCGGGAAGGATGAGCGCCATTCCACCCGCCGGCAGGGTTACGAGCTGGGCGTTGAACAGGTAGCTTCGGATCGCATCCTGCAGGCTGACGGCGGCGGCCGGAACCTCGACGATCTCGACCTCGGGCAGCAGCCGCTTGAGCTCGGCGTAGAAGCCGGAACGGTCCTCGAAGGCCCGCTCGTGAGCGAAGAGGACGTTTTCGTTGGCGACGGCGACGACGTCGTTGTGGAAGGCGCCGGCGGCGATCGCTTCCTCCGACTGGGCGACGAACAGGGTGCGATCCGGGTCGAGGCCGTGAAGGCGGGCGATCGCCCGGCTCGCTTCGTCATGCTGGCGGACCGGAAAGGCGCCGCCGCGAATCCCGTAGACGAAGACCTCCACCCCCGGCTCGCCGTGGCCCGCGCACAGGCGCATGTGGTTTGCCGCGCCTTCGTCGCCGAAGGTGGCCGGGACCGGAGGATGGACCGCGAAGCGGGCCTCGTCGGCGAAGGCCAGGCGGAGCTGGGCGAGGGTCTCGGGCCATTCGTGGCTTCGATGAGCCATTGTGCGCAGGTTGGCTGCGGTGAGATGGCAGCGGCCGTCAGCCGTGTCCGGGGCGGGGGAAACGGTGGCGGCGTTGGCCGCCCACATGGCCGAGGCCGAGAAGGCGGCGGCGCGGAGCGAGGCCGGGACGTCCTCGACCCCGGCGCCGAGCTCGGCAAGCCAGGCACGGTCGGGCCGGCGGTGGGGGAGGAGCAGTCCCTGCGGAAGGCCGAGACGCAGATTGTGCCGCATCTTCTCGAGCCCCTGCAGAGCCGCGGCGCGGGGATGGGAGACCAGGCCCTTGTTGGTCGCGGAGGCGATGTTGCCGAGGCTCAGGCCCGAATAATTGTGGCTCGGGCCGATGATCCCGTCGAAGTTGATCTCCGCGAGCGGCATCTAGCGGCCCATTGCGAGGAATCGGTCGCCGGGGCGGATCCCGAGCAGGGCCGCGGTTTCACGGCTGACCCTTGCGCCCTCGTCCGGGGAGATGGCGACGTCGCCGCAGCAGGCGACGAAATCCTCGAGCCGGCCCCTGGCGAGCATCATGTTCGTGCCTTCGACGGAGTCTTCCACCGCCTCCAGCACCAGCTCGCGCGATTCGCGGACGGTCCGGACATGGTCGACGGCGGCGGTCATGGTCGGTCCGCCGTCGAAGATGTCGACATAGCAGTCGAAGCTGAAGCCTTCCCGCTCCAGCATCTTCATCGCCGCCCGTCCGGAAGGGTGGGGAACCCCCATCACCGCCCGGGCGGTCTCGGGCAGCATTGCGGTGTAGATGGGAGTCTTGGGCATCAGATCGGCGATGAACTGGGTGCCGTGGGCGCCGTTGAACTCGTCGGCCTCCTGGAAGGTCATTCCGAAGAAGCGCCCCGCGATCGAGTCCCAGAAAGGGGAGCCGCCTTTCTCGTCTATGACTCCGCGAAGCTCGGCGATGACCCGCTTTGCGAAGCGCTCGCGGTGGAGCTTGATGAACAGGTAGCGGCTCCGGGCGAGAAGCATTCCGAGCCCGCCGGCCCGCTCGCCGGGATGGAGGAAGAGGCCGCCTACCTCCGACGAGCCTTCGAGGTCGGTGGTGAGGGTCACCATCTCGTTGCGGAAGGTCTGGCCCAGCGCCTTCGAGGTCTGGGTGAGGGTGCTGATCCGGTAGCTGTAGAAGGGCGCGTCGACCCCGACCATTCCGAAGATCTGGCAGGTGCCGCGAATCTGCCCGGTCTCGGCATTTTCGAGCATGAGGACGTACAGCTCTTCGCCCGGCTCGGTCACCTCGGCTGCAAAGCCGCGCTCGGAGCGGATCAGCTTCTCGACGAGGGCGCCCCGATCCGCGGGAAGGTTGGTGAAGCCGCCGCCGGTGAGCTTCGCCATTTCGTAGAGGGCCTGGAAATCGTCGTTGCGGGCGGGACGGATGCGGAAGCTCACAGGCCTTCCCCCTTCGCCAGTCTCAGGATGGCGAGCGCCGACAGCGCCGCTCGCTCCGCCAGGCTGTCGACGATCAGATATTCGGAATCGGAATGGATGGCGCCGCCGCGAACCCCCATCGTGTCCACCACCGGGACTCCGCAGGCGGCGATGTTGTTGCCGTCGCACACTCCGCCCGAATCGCGCCACCTGATCGCCTGGCCGAGATCGGCGCCGCAGCTCGCGACCAGGGCGAACAATTTCCCGGCCGCGGGGTCGAGCGGCTTGGGCGGGCGGCCCCAGCCGCCGTGCATATTTATGCGCACTTCCCGGTGGGCCGCGACGTCCGCCACGGCGTCGTCGAGAGCGGATTGCGCTCGAGCCTGATCGGCAAGCGTTCGGGGACGCATATTTATGCGCAGGATTGCATGATCGGGAACGACGTTGTTCGGGCTGCCGCCGTCGATCCTGGCCGGATTGACGCTGAGCCCTTCGGCTTTCGCCCCGTCCAGCCGCAAGGCCAGCTCGGCTGCGGCGAGCACCGCGTTCCGGCCCTCCTCCGGATTGCGGCCGGCATGGGCGCTTCGGCCCGAGACGATGAGCGAGAAATTGCCGCTTCCGGGGCGGGCCCCGGCCAGAGTCCCGTCGGGAAGGGCGGACGGCTCGTAGGTGAGCGCCGCCTTCTTGCCGAGCGCGGCCTTCGCGATGAGCGCCGCGGAACCCGGCGAGCCGACCTCCTCGTCCGAATTGATCACGATCTCGTAGCCGAGCCCGGCGGCGAGCGGCGAGGCTTCGACCGCCTTCAAGGCGGCGAGAAGCACGGCGAGCCCGCCCTTCATGTCGGCGACTCCGGGCCCGCCGAGCACCCCCTCGTCGCGCCAGAACACGTCCTGGAAGCTGTGGTCGGCGGCGAAGACGGTGTCCATGTGGCCGGTGAAGAGCAGCTGCACCGGCGCTCCGGGCCGGACGGCGAGGTGAAGGTTCCGGCCGTGCTGGACTGCGAGACGCTCCCCGGCGGGAGTGACGGAGTCGACCGGCGCCGGTTCGCGAAGGGCCGGCTCGCCCGGAAGCGCCGCGAAGGCGTCGGCGAGGAGGCCCGCCACACGACCGAGGCCGATGAGGTTGTGCGACCCGCTGTTCACGGCCGCCCAAGCCTCGACCTGGCTAAGCATCGGCTCCCCGGCCGACCGCTCGACCGCCTCGGTTTCGTCTCTGGAAAGGCCGCGCATTGGGGCTGCTCTAGCGGGAGATCGGAGTGCAGCCAACACCGTCATCCCGGCGAAAGCCGGGACCTCAGGACAAGTAGTCTCGGCGGGTCTCCCGGAGGTCCCGGCTTTCGCCGGGATGACGTAACCCGCTCACAGCCACGCCCTGAAAGCCTGCAGCACCTCTTCGTACAGCGTCTTCTTGAAGGGCACGATCATGGCGGGGAGGTCGGCCGGGTCGGCCCATTTCCAGGCCCGGAACTCCGGCTCGGGGGTGGCGATGTCGACGTCGGAATCGGTGCCGAGGAAGCGGGCCAGGAACCAGGTCTGGCGCTGCCCTCGCCAGCGGCCCTTCCAGAGCTTTCCGATCAGCTCCTCGGGCAGATCGTAATAAAGCTCCTCGCCATGGCGGGCGAGGATCCCGACCTTGTCGCGGCCGATGCCGGTCTCCTCCTCCAGCTCGCGCAATGCGCCCTGCTCGGCATCCTCGCCTTCGTCCAGGCCGCCTTGTGGCATCTGCCAGGCCTCCAGCGTGCTGTCGAGCCGCTGGCCGACCCAGACCTTGCCTTCGGCGTTGACCAGCATCACTCCGACGGCGGGGCGGTAGGGCAGGGCGTTCATGGCGTTTTTTTCTCCGTCATTGCGAGTCCTTAGACGCCGCCTGCGGCGGCGCTCAGGATAAACTGCCGCGTTGCGGCAGCGAAGCAATCCACCGGGCTTTGGAAACGGACGCCGCGACTGGATTGCTTCGTCGCTTCGCTCCTTGCAATGGCCGGCTCATAGGCTTTCGCCCCCTGGGGTCCCAGCCTCCGCCGGGACGACGATCATGGCGCGACCTCCTTCAAGATCAGCTTCAGAGCCTCGACCCCGGCCGAAATGTCCCCGGCCGACGACGGGATCGCCTTGCGCAGGTTGATATAGCCGTGGATGTTGCCTTCGGCTTCCCGGAAGACGACCGGAACCCCCGCCTCGGCGCATGCGGCGGCATAGGCCCGGCCCTGGTCTCGGATCGGGTCGAGGCTTGCCGTCTGGACCAGCGTCGGCGGCATTCCGGCCTGGCTCTTGAGCAAGGGCGAGTAGCGCCAGTCGGCCTTGTCGGGCCGGTAGCAGCCGTCGAACCAGCGCATTGCCTCGTGGCTGAGGAAATAGCCCTCGCCGAAATCCTCGAAGGACGGATAGCCTTTGGCGGGATCGGCGGCCGGATAGATGGGCCATTGCGCGATCACCGAAACCGCGGCGGGCTCGTCCCTCAGCGCGAGGCCGACGACGATCGCCAGATTCCCTCCGGCGCTGTCGCCCGCGGTCACCAGCCCGGTGACCGCTCGGCCGAGCTCGGCCGGGCCCGCCGCGGCCCATCGCGCCGCCGCTATGCAATCCTCGGCGCCGGCCGGAAAGGGGTGCTCGGGAGCGAGCCGGTAGTCGACCGCGAGCACCGGCAGGTCGAGCTGCCGGGCCGCTTCGGCGCAGAAGGGCTCGTGGGTGTCGAGATCGCCGAACACGAAACCGCCGCCGTGGAAGAAGAGGAGCAGCGGACCCGCCTCGCGGGACTCGCGCGAATCGTATAGCCGGAGCGGGATTTCGCCGCCCGGCCCGGGGCAGGCGAGGTCCCGGATCACCGCCAGCTCGCCCACCTCGGCGTCGGCGACGTAGCGTGAGGCGAGGATCATGGCGCGCGCCTGGTTCGGCCCGACCTCGTGCGCTCGAGGCGCCGGCAGCTTGTTGTAATAATCGAGGAAGAGGCGGACGTCGGGCCGCACATAAGGTAAGCTCATCGTCTCTCCGATGCCGGTCGATCCCCTTATTGCCGCTGGGGCCATCCGCCAACCCGGTCTGCAGAAATTGCTCGAATCGAGGCTAAGCGCCTAGCCTGGTTGACTTTTGCATCCGTTTCGGACATTCGCATCCGCACAGGGGCCGGAGGGAAAATGCTTAACTTCAACGTCTTGGCTATCCTTTCGGCTGCCGCGCTGATGGCCGGGGGAGTCTCCGGGAAAGAGAAGTCGGACCAGGTCAAGCCGAGGAAAATCTGCCGGACCGAGCACCTGCCGGGCCGGATCACCCCCAAGCGGGTTTGCCGAGTGGTGACTCCTTCGGATGCGGCCGGGCAGAACGACCAGACCAAGCCCGCCGACCAGCGCGAGCCCGCCCGCGGCCGCGACTGAGCGACCACGAATTTCAACGGAGACCGAATATGCGTAAAGTAAGCCTTCTGGCCGCCATTGCCGTCATCTCGCTGGCTGGCGGCACCGCCGCAGCCGGCTCGCTGGCCGGCGGCACCGCCGCCGCCGGGGAGAAGCCGCTCAAGGCCGCCAAGGAAAAGAAGATCTGCAAGGGCGAGGCGAACTCGAACAGCCGGATCGCCAAGACCAGGGTCTGCCGCACCGCGGCGGAATGGGCCGAGCATTCGGACCGGGAAGCTTCCGAAAATTCGGACAAGCCCCGCGGGCGGCGCAGCGGGAGCTGATCGCACCGCGACTCGATGGCGCTCCCCAGTGCCCGGACTCGTTCAGGATCGAGGGGAGCCGCGCCGCTGCGAGCGCCTCGGCAAGGGCGCCCTCGCTCCGGCCAACAGGTTGACTCGAGTTCGGCATGACGGGAGCGGGGCCTGCGCCGCCTCGGGTCTGGAAATGACGGGGTCGGACGGTCCGTGGGAGCCGCTTCGAGTTGTCGCGCCGGGCCCGCCCCGCTAGGGTCGCCCCGCAACCCGCGGCGAAGGAAGCGAGATTGGCGACAGCCACCCATTTTTTGACTCCAGAGGAAGCCGGGGCCGACACGCCCTGCGAGGCCGTGGTGGTGCGATTCGCCGGGGACAGCGGCGACGGAATGCAGCTGACCGGCGGCCAGTTCACCCTGTCGACCGCGCTCGCCGGCAACGACCTGGCCACCTTCCCCGACTTCCCGGCCGAGATCCGGGCTCCGCAGGGGACGACGTTCGGAGTCTCCGCCTTCCAGATCAATTTCGGCTCGGCGGCGATCGAGACGGCCGGCGATTCGCCCGACGTTCTGATCGCGATGAACCCGGCGGCCTTGAAGACCAACGTCGACGATCTGAAGCCCGGCGGCCTGATCATCGCCGACGAGGGCGAGTTCGGCGCGAGGAACCTCGCCAAGGCCGGCTACGACGCCAATCCGCTAGAGGACGCCAGCCTCGCCCGCTGGCAGCTGGTCAAGTTCAACATCTCGCAGCTGACCCTCGACGCCGTG